>JBJFHK010000043.1:0-19706 GCA_051893535.1 Eubacterium sp.
GGAACGGTAAATATGGTTATGCTGGCTTTCATTATCGTCGGATTTGCACTGGTTCTGCTCCTGAATGTCAGGAAGGCGCAGAAGCAGCGTGCCTAGTCTGGTGATAATGTTGATCAGGTATTCGTTATCTGCATAATTGGGAAAGGAAAGTTATTATGAAATCAAGTTTAATGAAAAAGCTTGTTGTCGGAGCTCTGGGCGTAATTATGGCCGTTTCTCTGGCTGCATGCGGTGGATCCGGTTCTTCCTCTTCTTCCTCTTCTGGAAGCAAGACAGATTACAGCAAGATCACAACCGACACTTCCAAGAGAACGGTTACAATCTACGCGAAGGTCAACGGAACCTACTTCACACAGTCCACACGTCATTACGTTGTATTTAAGGGCGGTTCCAACGGCGACAAGACAGTACTGACTGCATATGCTTCTGAGAAGGACTTCTACGGCGCAATGATCAAGATCGGCGGAGAGCCTTGGGATAAGATGATTCCGCAGAAGAAGGGCCAAAAGACTGGCGGCCAGAAGGTTGACGTTACCGTTTCCTGGAAGGGTCACAAGGATGTTCCGGCTGTCAAGACTCTGAAGACAGACAAGGGAACACCGAAGATTGACTTCCGTTTCTCCGGAAACATTGAAAGAGCATATAAGAACAACACCGGATGCATTGCCTGCCTGGACAGCTGCGCTACAGGAATCATCTCCAACGCTGCTTACGGATTCGGCGACATCGAAGGAGGAAAAATCAAGGTTATGGGTAACTCCAAGGTTCTGCCGAAGGACGGCACCGTTGTAAAGGTTACCTTTGCTCTGAAGGACTAGTGAATACTGCGGATTGCTGAAATAACGTCAGTATTTCGTGTGCAAGAAGGACGAGAATTCCAGCATTGGGATTCCGTCCTTTTTCTGACTGTGGAAATGCGTTATACTGTTTGTGAAAAATCAGCAGGAAAAGGAGTTAATATGAAGTCGAGTAAAAATTACAGCGTGGAAGAAATTACAGATCTGTTCATGCATGGCATTGACTGTTCTCAGGTTGTTGCTGCCGCGTTCAGCGACGAGCTCGGTATGGATGAAAAAGAACTGCTTCGCCTGACGTCTGCATTCGGCGGCGGAATGCTTGCAGGGAAAACCTGTGGTGCTGTTGTTGCGGCATTCATGCTGCTTGGATTGAAGTACGGACATGATCACAGAGATGACGCAGACGGGAAAACGGAGATCTATAAGAAGATGGCGCAGTTCCGCATGGAATTTCAGAAGAAATATCAGTCAGAAGAATGCACTGGGCTGCTGGGCTATAATCTGACGGATCCGGATGAGGCGGCGAAACACCAGGAGGAAAATCTGCTCCTCACACGCTGTCCGGTTATCGTGAAAGATACGATTGAAATTCTGGAGGGCCTGCTGTAATGACGGAAAGAAGAGCGGTAATTCTGTTCACAAGGATTCCTGTTCCCGGGCATACCAAGACCCGTCTGATGCCCTATTATACGCCGCAGCAGTGTGCAGAGCTTCACTTCTGCTTCCTCAGGGATATCCGGAGGAATCTGTGCGGAATTTATGCAGATCTGTTTATTTACTATACAGGTCCGGGGGACCCTGCAGCCCTGAAGGAAATATTCGGAGAGCAGATGCCCGGGCCGCGGAAGGGACGGCAGTACGGCAGCGGTAAGATCATCTACCGTCCGCAGGTCAGTCTGGATCTCGGCGAGCGGATGTATCGGGCCATGGAAGAGGTACTAAATGAAGGCTACGACAGCTGTGTGCTGACCGGAACCGATCTTCCGGATCTGACAAAAGAGATATTTGAAGACGCATTCGCAAGGCTGAAAACGCATGATGTGGTCCTGGGACCTACGAGAGACGGAGGCTATTATCTGATTGGAAGCAGAGAACCGCAGCATGTCTGCTTTGAGAATCAGGTATACGGCGGCAGCAGTGTATTTGAAAACACAGCAGCGGCTATCCTTGATCACGGGCTGACTCTGAGTCTTGCCGAAGTGCTTCATGATGTGGATACCAGAAAAGACCTGCTTCACCGTCTTGACCGGAAACGCCGGCATCCGGAGAAAAGGTTTCTTGAAACAGACCGGTATATTCTGCAGCATCTGAAAATATCTGTGATTGTTCCTTTCTGTAATGAACAGAAACTCATTCGTCATATCCAGGGGGAGATACGGAGAAAATTTTCTTCTTGTGAGGTGATTTTTGTCGATGGGGACAGCACAGATGGAACAGAGAAAAAAATTGATCCACGTTACATTGTACTCCACAGTGAAAAGGGAAGGGCAAAACAGATGAATATGGGCGCGCAGGAGGCGTCGGGGGATATACTGTTCTTTCTGCACTGTGATACACGCCTTCCGAAGAATCCGCAGAGTGAGATCCGCAGTGTCTATGCCTCGCACCTGGCAGGCTGTTTCCGGATTGGCTTTCCGACAAAACGATTTCTTATGCTGACCAACAGTATTCTGTCCAACCGGCGTGTCAGAAATGATGGCATCATGTTCGGCGATCAGGGAATTTACATTGACCGCAGGCTCTTCATGAAAATGGGCGGCTTTCCGGATATTCCGCTGATGGAGGATTATGAGCTGTCCAGGGAACTGAAGCGTCACGGGATTTCTATCGGAATGACAAAGGCGAAACTGATCAGTTCGGACCGCCGCTATCCAAAAAATACAAAGGGAACGCTGCGTCTGATGAAGAAAATGTACGATATGCGTCAGATGTATCTGCATGGAGCAAGTCCGGAGAAACTCGCCAGGATGTATAAGGATATCCGTTAGTGAAGCGGGCGGATCAGCGTTACTGCGTGGCAGCCGGAAGTATATCGGAAGAATCAGCAGCTGCCGGAAAATCATTAAACACAGCATCGATGGAGTAGGAGAAATTATGAGAATACTGAGTATTACCGCGCAGAAACCGAGCAGCACGGGAAGCGGAGTGTATCTGACGGAGGTGGTGAAAGCGCTCGCCGCAGAGGGACATCAGCAGGCTGTCGTGGCGGGAATCACGCACAAGGATAAACCTGTATTCCCAGAGGGTGCAGCGTTTTATCCGGTTTATTATGAGACGGAGGAGCTGCCCTTTCCGGTGGCGGGAATGTCGGATGAGATGCCATATAAAAGCACACGCTACTGCGATTTTACTGAAGAAATGAGCGGACAGTTCAGGCATGCTTTTCTGGAGGTCATTCATAAAGCGGTGGACGATCTGGATCCGGAGCTGATTCTATGCCACCATCTGTATTTTCTGACGGCATTGGTGAGGGAAGAGTTTCCGGATCGGTGCGTATGCGGATTCTGTCATAATACGGATCTGCGTCAGATGGAAAAAAACCCGGTAAACCGGG
Organism: Eubacterium sp.; assembly: GCA_051893535.1. Classification (GTDB taxonomy): domain Bacteria; phylum Bacillota; class Clostridia; order Peptostreptococcales; family Anaerovoracaceae; genus Aminicella. The sequence goes on from JBJFHK010000043.1 coordinate 3,352, forward strand.
AGTGGATCAGGCCGAGAATTCCCTTGCTGGATAAGATTTTTGTCCCGCAGAAGCCGCAGGGAGACAAGACGGTGGAAATTTATGGTGTGGATCCGCAGAAAATTGTCACGGTGGGCATGGGCTTCAATGATCAGATTTTCCGGATTGATCCGGCTGCGCGGGCAGAAAAGCTGCGCCGTGATAGGGATCCGGACAGGCAGAGGCTTCTTGTGTTCGCAGGAAAGATTGCGGAAAAAAAGGGTGTAATGAGCCTGATCCGGGCACTGGACCAGATGGATATTCCGGCGGATGAACTTCAGGTCATTCTGGCAGGAGGCGCCGGGAATGAGCAGGAATACAGTATAATTACGGATATGGCTGAGAAATGCCAGTATCCGGTGAAATTCGCGGGCCGGATGGCGCAGGAGGATCTCGCAGAACTGTATAACCGGGCGGATGTGTTCGTCCTGCCGTCGTTCTTTGACGGAATTCCGCTGGTGGTGATCGAGGCCCTTGCCTGCGGCGACCGGGTTGTAGTATCTTCGCTTCCGGGGATCGATTCCTGGCTGAAGCGGAACGCTCCGGGCGCAGATGTCCGGATTGTAAAGCTTCCGGCGATGAAAAATGCGGATGAGCCGGATCCTGCCGGGCTTCCGCTTTTTGAAAGGGAGCTCGCTGAGGCGCTGGAGGAAAGTCTTCTGAGTCCGCTGAGTGAACCGGCGGATGTCAGCAGGATTTCCTGGCGGAGTCTTGTGAATACAGTGATCAGAAGTGTTTCAGACTGCAGGGCAGAATAAAAAGGAGCAAGCTATGAAGGAGCGCAGACGAGTCTTATTTTACGGAGATTCAAACACATATGGATTTGATCCGCGGGGATTTCTGGGCGGGCGTTATCCTTCAGAGCTGATCTGGGTCAGCCGCGTCCGGGAATTCTTGAAAGACAGCTGGACTGTGATGGCAGACGGCATGAATGGCCGCGAAATTCCTTCATCGCCTCTGACCATGCAGGCCCTGGACCGGACACTGAAACGCTGCGCTCCGCTGGACCTGTTCGCTGTGATGCTCGGTTCCAATGACCTGTTGTTTTCTGATCCGGATCCTCACAAGGCGGCAGATAAAATGGAAACGATGCTGGAACATGTGCAGAATGTCATGGAGCGGGTGAACCGGAAAGCGCTCGGGAAGGCACAGAATAATGGAGGAAAAAATGCTCATGACGCGGACCATGCCGGTGAGAGAGTTTCCTCAGATGATACCGGCAGCGGGCCTGCGGCTGAGATGAAAAATGACGACAGTACACCTGCAGAACATGGTGTCAGCAGAAGTGCTGCATCTTTCCGCAGTTCAGGAGGAAGAACAGAAATTTTACTGATCGCGCCGCCTCTGGATTATTCTGAAGGAGAGCGCCTGAAAGAGGCCAGCGCCCGTCTCGGTGAACTGTATAGAGAACTTGCGGAGAGAAAATATTATCATTTTCTGGATGTCGGAAGCCAGAACCTTTCCATGGCCTTTGACGGGCTGCATTTTTCTGAAGAAGGACACCGGCAGATGGGAGAGTTTATCGCGGAGGCGCTGGCAGAACTGTAAAGTCCTTTATACGTTAATAAATGGACAAAACAATGTTTATTATAAAAAGGGTGATTATTTTCCTTTTTGGCAATAATATTTCATATAGTTTCAGGCTTCCAGAAAATGGGAGGACGAGTTTGATCTGACCCGTTATGAGATTATCAAAATTTCACGATTTTAAAACGGCTCAACTAAGTTTTCATATAGAGCCTGCCTGAGATTTTGAAATATCTGACTCAACAGGATGAATTCTGAATTTTGTCGTTGATAATATGTCTGAATATAATGATAAATATAGCCATGTGCGACATATGAACTGTTTATTTACTGATATATTAATAACCAATTTCCTTCATTATGAAATTTTGGGAGAATGTATTCACCCTGAGAAAAGATAACTCGGAAAAAGCGAGAAAGATCGCGATAAGGATTCAGAAAATTCCCCGCGGCATGCCTTCGCGTTACAAAATCGAAATAAAAGGCCGAAATCGAAACAAATATTGAGAAAGTGATATATGTCGATATATGTAGGTGGGAAGAAGGGGGTTCTATTTAGCAGGCAGCAAATGAAATAGTGGAAAAACAGCAATGATGCATAACAGTTGTTATGCCATAATCATTCTTGTACAAAAGCTCTGAAATAAAAATGTACTATTTGGTATCATTGACAGCGTCTGAAAGAAGGCATGTCAGAGATGAGTATCAAACGTTTCAGCAGCTTTGAACACCAGATGGCTCGGGCTCTCTGGTGTTCAGGAGTTTTCACACCCCCGTGCCGTAATTCTGGGTTCTGGCAGTATCCGTTGATTAAAATAATTTAAATAAAAATATTGACTTAAATCCGAAAAACGTCTATCATTAGCCATGTGATTAAAATTTTTGAAGTAAATAGTGTCTGCAAACGCGGTTCTGCGATATTCTGATGTCCCGCTGAAGTACTTCTGCAGAATCAGATATACCGCCGGCCTGCGGACACCAGCACGCAGATATTTCCAGAAAGTTGAATCCAGTATATAGGATTGTTCCAATAAGGAGGATCATATGGGCAAGACGGCAATTCTTTTTGCGGGGCAGGGCAGTCAGTTTCCCGGCATGGGAAAAGATTTTTATGAGCAGTATCCGGAGTTCAGAGAAGTGTTTGATCTGCTGACGGAAGAGCAGCGGGAAATCGCATTCTCGGGGAGCCGGGAGCAGCTGAAAGAGACGGTGAATACACAGCCGATTCTGCTGGCTTTTGGAGTCGGAATTTATCAAGTGCTGAAAAGCAGGGGTTTCCGTCCGGATATGACAGCAGGCCTGAGCCTCGGCGAGTATTCTGCACTGACCGCTTCTGGCGTGTTTACAGCGGAGCAGGCTGTTTCCCTGATTCACTGCCGTGCAGAGGCGATGGAAGAGGCTTCGGCGGGCGTTGAGACAGAGATGTCCGCGATCCTGGGACTTGACCGGGACAAGCTGACAGGCTGCCTGAATCGTGCATCATCCGCAGGCCGTGTAGAAGCAGCGAATTTCAACTGTCCGGGACAGATCGTGATTTCCGGAGAGCGTGAAGGGATTGAAGAAGCAGAGCGTCTGGCAAAAGAAGCCGGAGCAAAGAAATGCATGCGCCTTCCGGTCAGCGGGCCCTTCCACACCTCCTATATGAAGCCGGCTGCGGAAGTCCTGAGACAGCGCTTCCAGAATGAAAGCTTTGGAAAGATGGAGTTTCCGGTTTATTTTAACTGTACGGGAAAGCCGGAAACGCCTGCCGGCGGACAGAGCGAAGCCGCTTTGATTTCCGAGCTTCTGGTCCGTCAGGTACAGTCGAGTGTGTACATGGAGGATACCATTCGAAACATGATCGATGCCGGAGCAGACCATTTCGTTGAAATCGGCCCTGGAAAGACATTATCCGGATTCGTAAAACGCACGGACAGAAGCGTCCGGACAGTGACTGTCACAACAGTAGAAGATCTTCAGGCATTTCTTAACGAATAACAGAATTTCAGTATTTTTAATCTGACAAAACACAGATGGTCAGGTGAATACGGAATGCAGCAGCCGTCAATTTGATGACAGGCAGAGAAATGAAAGTATTGTATAACAGCAGACAAAGCTGGGTCAGGGAGATAAGGAGAATGACATGGGTGAACGGAGAGCAGCAATCGTAACGGGCGGAGGAAAAGGAATCGGCAGAGCCATCTGCCTTCAGCTTGCGTCAGATGGAAATAACATCGTTGTTAATTATGCAGGAAGCCGGCAGGCGGCGGAGGAAACTGCAGAAGCGTGCAGAAAGCTCGGTGTTGAGGCAGAGGTCTTTCAGGCGGACGTTGCAGAAGAAAAGGATTGCTCCCTGCTGGTTGATTTTTGTCTGAAACAGTTCGGAAGAGTTGATATTCTGGTGAATAATGCCGGTGTGACGAGAGATAATCTTATCATGCGAATGGGAAAAGAGGATTTTCAGAAGGTGATCGATACAAATCTGACGGGAACTTTCCTTATGATGAAGGCGGTCAGCCGTCCGATGATGAAGGCACACTATGGCAGAATCATCAGTATATCATCTGTCTCTGCGCTGACGGGAAACCCGGGACAGGTAAATTACGCGGCCAGCAAAGCAGGGATTATCGGAATGACCAGATCTCTGGCAAGGGAACTGGCTTCCCGGAACATTACGGTCAACGCCGTAGCGCCGGGAGCAGTGGACACGGATATGACCCGCGCCCTGCCGGAAAAAACGAGAGAAGCAATGATTGCGGCAATTCCGATGAAGAGAATGGCGGCACCTGCTGATATCGCGAACGCGGCTGCATTTCTGGCTGGGGAAGAGTCGTCGTACATTACCGGACAGGTGCTGAATGTCAGCGGCGGCATGGTAATTTAAGGAGGTCTGCGATGAAGCTGAATAATGATGAAATCCGGAAGATTCTTCCCCACAGATATCCATTTCTGCTGGTGGATAAAATTACGGATATGAAGTCGGGGGAATACGCAAAAGGAATCAAGTGCGTGTCTGCCAATGAGATGCAGTTTCTGGGGCATTTTCCGCAGAAAGCGGTAATGCCGGGAGTGCTGATCCTGGAGGCACTGGCCCAGACAGGAGCCTGTGCGATTTTGTCGCTGCCGGAATATCAGGGGAAGATCGCTGTATTTGGCGGTGTAAAGAAATGCCGGTTCAGAAAGGTCGTGGTTCCTGGAGATGTCCTGGAGATGTCATGTGAAATTACGGCAAAGAAAGGGCCGGTTGGTTTTGGAAAGGCCTGTGCAAGGGTTGACGGGGAAATTGCTGTTGACGCAGAAATTTCTTTTGCCATCAGTGAAGGCGGAGAAGATTAACTTTTTGCTATATAAAACAGCAGCTGAGAGAAATTCTCCCGGCTGCTGCTTTTATAACGGTGAAATTATTAAAGATTATCCTGCTTTCTGAAAACCAGTCTGCAGTCGTCCATGCTGTCGACGATGGCCAGGCTGGTCACGTCGTAGCCCTGCTCGCGGAGTTCATCTCCGCCGTGCTGGAATCCTTTTTCGATGGCGATGCCGATTCCGGCAACTTCTGCGCCGGCCTGGCTGCAGATGTCCAGAAGTCCGTGCATGGCCTTCCCTGTAGCCATGAAGTCGTCGATGATCAGGACCTTGTCGTCCGGCCCCAGGTACTTCTTTGACAGGGTGATGTCGTAATCCTTATCGTAGGTATAGGAATGAACCCGGGAGGTGAATACATCTCCGTCAATATTCTTGCTCTTTGCTTTTTTGGCAAAGACAAAAGGAATCTTGAAATACTGTGCAGTAAGTGCCGCAATGGCAATTCCGGATGATTCGATCGTCAGAATGCGGGTGATGCCGCTGTTTCCATATTTCTTATAAAAGGCTTCACCGATCTGATCCAGAACAGAAACATCGATCTGGTGGTTGAGAAAAGAGTCAACCTTCAGGATGTTTCCAGGGCGGACGTGGCCGTCTTTCAAAATTCGTTCTTCAAGAAAATTCATCTGCTCCTCCTGTGTTCGGTAATATCTGTTAAATGTTGACATCTATTATACTTGATTCTTTCAGGCCAGGCAATTCAATCCGGTGAATTTTCCCTCCTGCTTAACGGCTTTTCTGCTTATCTGGGGGAAAAAACATGTTAAATATAGAAGAATTTGTTTTGGATACGTAATTTCAGGTCTGCTTTCATATGCGGAAGGATTTTACAAAATGGTAAAGAAATCCTGTATACAGATATGATAAAATATGAACATCACCCACCTGTCCTGAAGAATGGGGAAGAATACGGGTGAAATACAGACAGAGGAAGATGAAAGCAATGAAAGACTATAAATATATATTCTGGGATCTGGATGGAACGATTATCAACAGCTACAATGGTGTGACCCGGAGCGTGCAGTACGCTCTTTCTAAATTCGGAATTGACGAGAAAGACCCGGAGACACTCCGCCGCTATATCGGTCCGCCGCTTCGCGATTCTTTCCAGGAAATTTCAGGACTGACGAAAGAGCAGGCAGATCAGGGGCTGGATTATTACCGCGAGCGTTATAATAAAATTGGTCTGTTTGAGTGTGACCTTTTTCCTCAGGTGAAGGAGACGCTTCAGTATTATCAGGCAGAGGGAAAGGTGCAGTTTTTATCGTCTTCCAAGCCGGAAGTCATGTGCAGAAAAATCCTGCACAATCTTAAGGTGGATCACTGTTTTGACGAAATCGTCGGAGCGAGCCTGGACGGAAAAATCGACACCAAGCAGGAAGTGCTGCATGAAGCCTTCCGACGTGCAGAATCCTACAGCGGCGGGAAGCGCCCGCCTTTTCAGAAAGAGGATGTTGTACTGATTGGAGACACGAAGTTTGATGCGGCCGGAGCGAAGAAATGCGGGATAGACTGTATCGGTGTGGAATATGGTTTCGGAACGGATGAAGAACTCAGGGAGAACGGGGTTCTGGAGATTGCTGACGATCTTCAGGATCTCAGGAAGATGCTTCCCTAGAAAAAAGGCAGTTCAGCCGGAGGCTTTGCTTTTACTGGCGGGGATAATATTCCGTGTTTGGATGCGTGTACATAATCTTGCGCGGTATGTTTTGTCGAATGAACAAGAAATAAAAATTATCTGCCTGTTATCCCAAAAAATACCCTGTCCTTCCATTCAGGAGCAGTGAAGTGTGTTATAATTTCAGATGGGTTAAGGATTTAGATTGATTTTGAATGGAGGAGAGAAAATGTATACGAAAGAAAATTTTCTGGAAGCTGCAAGAATCGTCAAGGAGGTCACTCTGCCGACGAATCTGATTCACAGTGAATTTTACAGCAGAATGACCGGTGCGGATGTTTATCTGAAGCCGGAGAATCTGCAGCGCACAGGTGCATATAAAGTTCGCGGATCCTATTATAAGATCAGCAAGATGAGTGAAGAGGACCGTGCAAAGGGACTGGTAACCGCATCTGCCGGAAATCATGCGCAGGGTGTTGCCTATGCGGCACAGAAGTTCGGATGCCGTGCGGTCATCGTTATGCCGGTCGGAACACCGCTGATCAAGGTGAAGAGAACGAAGGCCTACGGTGCTGAAGTTGTTCTGTACGGAGATGTCTACGACGATGCCTATGCGTATGCGCAGAAACTTGCTGACGAGCAGGGACTGACGATGGTTCATCCTTTCGATGATTTCGATGTTTCTACTGGTCAGGGTTCCATCGCTGTAGAGATTCTGGATGAGCTTCCGGATGCAGATATGATTCTGGCACCGATCGGAGGCGGCGGACTTTCCACAGGCGTTGCCGTCTGCGCAAAGATGCTGAAGCCGGAAATTGAAGTCATCGGTGTAGAGCCGAGAAAGGCAGCAAGCATGACGGCGGCTCTGGAAGCCGGACATCCGGTTGAGCTTGCCAGCGCCACGACTATTGCTGACGGAACAGCCGTAAAGAAGGTCGGCGAGAATGTGTTCCCATATGCAAGAGATAATATCGACAGAGTACTCTGTGTAGATGATGAGGACCTGGTCGGTTCCTTCATCGACATGGTTGAGAATCACAAGCTGATCGTTGAGAATTCCGGTCTGCTGAGTGTTTCCGCCCTGAAGCAGATGGATCTGAAGGGAAAGAAAGTCGTCTGCATCCTGAGCGGCGGAAATATGGATGTTACCACCATGGGCTCCATGATCGAGAATGGTCTGATTCAGAGAGGCCGTGTATTTACTGTAACAGTCCGCGTTCCGGACAAGCCGGGACAGCTTGCTGAGATGACACGCATCGCGGCAGAACATAAGGCGAACATCCTGCGTATCGACCACAACCGCTGGGTCAGCACCAACCGTGCACAGGCTGTTGAAGTCAGTGTAACCTTTGAGTCCTTCGATGCAGAGCATAAGAAAGAAATTATGGATGCACTGACAGGTGCGGGATTCTCTCTGAATGAGGTTGGCGTACGGATGTAAGGCGGAAGCTGCGGATCCCGGTATCTGTGAAATATCAGGCTGAAGTTCTTAAGTATTGTTAAGAATAAATTTGCTTTTTCTTAAGATTTATATTAAAATAAGGGAAAAGTCTGCGGGCGGAATAAGTTTTTTATTCTGCCCGTTATTTGTTATTCGGTGAAAAGCATGCCGGCAGAGGGGCGCCGGCCTTGACATGCAGTGCAGAAAGGAGCGAATGCAATGATCAGCTTTAGCGGATCCGCGGAAAACAGAATTTCCGGACATGCCGTTTATGTGAAAAAGAGCCGGAAGATGCAGAATGTAGTAAAAGGAGCCGCGGCTGCCGTTCTTACGATGACTATGGCAGCAGCTCTGGCGGTTCCATCCGTCACTTATGCGGATACAGCAGAGTCCGGTTCTTCAGACACTGCCGTCACTCCGGTCACTACAACGGTTTCCGGCTTTGAAACTACACATAACCGGAAAGACTATAAGAGAACGATGACCGACACCATCAAGGTTGCACCGGCATACGGCCGTCAGGTGAAGCTCTATCACTACAATCCGGATACGAAGAAATGGGTGAAGGAAAATACCTATACGACGAGCGACAGCTATCAGGCAGTGGTTACGCTGAAGTTCAGTGATTTCTGGAAAAGCAGAAGCACATCGCAGTATAAGATTGTGATGGACGCTGTCAAAGGCGACGGATCATCCTATTCCGGCAGCAGCACATCTGAAGAGGCGGTTCAGTCGGAAGGAGCTGCTAAACTTTCTTCAAAGATGACCACGACCTTTAATCCGGTTTCCGCAAAGACGGCAGTTGTCATGAATGCCGATACACATGAGCTGGTCTATCAGAAAAATGCCGACACAGAGAGAAAGCCGTCCAGTATGACCAAGATGATGACGGCAATCCTGCTCCGCCAGAAATTCTCTCTCAATCACAAGGTTACGATCACATCGGAGGCAGCCAGAACACCCTGGGGCATCGGACTGAAGACAGGAGATACGATGACCGTGAGAAATCTTCTTTACGCTATGCTCCTTCCATCCGCCAATGACGCGGCCTGCGCGTCAGGAATCGCAGTCGGAGGAACGACAAGTAATTTTGCGTCTATGATGAACGCCAAGGCGCAGGAACTGGGATGCACCAGAACCGTGTATAAGAATGCGCACGGTCTGGACACGACCGGAAACTACTCCACGGCCAGGGATCAGGCTCTGGTCGGCAGCTATATCATGACGGCTTCTGATATGAACGCGCTGCGCAGTATAGCAAAAAAGAAGAGCAAGGTCATTTACTCCGGAAAGGGCAGAAAGTACACCCTGTACAGCACGGATGCACTTCTGGGCACAGGAACTTTCCAGGGTCTGAAGACCGGAACAACGACGCTGGGCGGCTATTCCTTCTGCGGTGCCTACACTGTGGACGGCCAGATGTATGTCAGTGTCGTTATGGGATCATCTTCTTCCTCCGGCAGATTCACCGACACCAAGACTCTTGCGGGCCTGACTGATTACCTGGAAGGAAATGCACAGGATTAATTTCTGTGATCACTTTCCGGGAGAATGTGTGAAGGGCGGCTGAAAAGTGGTCAGGCAGATAGACGGCAGCGGAATAACTGTGTTACAATAAAAAAATAGAAAGAAGGTGTCGAACGATGAAGAAGTTTGTCAAGCTGGCGGTCAGCCGCGACTTTAATCAGGAACTGACGGTAGATGTCATGGATTTTCCGCAGGGCATGGAGGGAAGTCCGCGCAGGCGGTTTACCCTGACACTGGACTACGGGAAATATGATGTTTCACCGCTTCTGAAAGACCATCTGACACTGGACCAGGCCGTCGAACATTACCGCGACCAGCTCTACAGAAGTGTGGCAGGCCTGCTGATGACCGACTGGGAGTGTGCGGAGGAAGATCTGACAGCAATCCTGAATACCATCCGGGAAAAGATCGCTCCGTATTTTCAGTAATAGATTTATTCGTTATTCATTTTTATTGGAATGGGGGACCCATGGAAACAGAAAACCTGAACAACCAGAACACCGCAGAAGAGAATATCGTATCCGCAGAGGAAACGAAGGCAGAGACAAAAAAGACAGGCAAGGATAAAAAGGCCGGCAGAAAAGGTTCAAACAGATGGCTGCAGATCTGTCTGCTGGTTCTCTCGCTTATTTTCGTCGCTATGTTTGTTTACTCTCTGATTTATAATATTATGTACATCAAGAGTTATGCATCCAACTATGGAGTAAGTGTATCCAGCATTATGGGACAGGCAGTCAGCCAGATCCTTTCTTCCTGCCTTCCGTATGCAGCTTATACGGCACTGACTTTTACTGCATACAAGATTCTTGCAATTATCTCCGGAAAGCAGGAGAAATAGCAGAGGCAGATAATTCTCGGATACAGACGGAACTGAGTTAATAATTCCATTCCATGAAAAAGAGACCAGAAAAGAGCCGGGCGATAAGCAGCCCGGCTCTTTTTGTGTACTGAAGAGGGAAGAGAAAGGCCCCGAAACAGGCATGCAGCCCGGTGTCTTCCTGCTTTTTTCTTTTGTCTGATCTGGGAAAGCGGCAGGAGTACGGGATTTCAATAAAATCCGGCGGCTGTGAAGGCGGAGATTTTTCCATTTAAAGATAAAGAAAACCCGTGAAGCCGGAAGACTCCACGGGCAAGAAAAGTATTCAGATAACTGAACTATTTCTCTGTACTATCGGTTGTGTAATGATGCTTATGTGTATTGCTCTCTTCTACAACAGTCGTTCCGCCAAGGAATGTCGGCAGGCTCTTTCCCTTTCTCTTCCAGGAAAGATACTCTGCAGTTGCCGTCCAGAGAACGTCTCCGGAAGAGTTCAGAGCAGTTTCCAGCGCGTCCTGAACAACGCCGACGATGAAGCCGACGGCAACAACCTGCATGGCGATTTCGTTGGAAATACCGAACAGTGAGCAGGCCATCGGGATCAGGAGCAGGGAACCTCCGGCAACTCCGGATGCTCCGCATGCAGCGAAGGCGGACAGAATGCACAGGACGATGGCTGACGGAAGGTCAACGTTGATGCCCAGTGTATGCGCGCAGGCCATGGTCATGACGGAAATGGTTACAGATGCTCCGTTCATGTTGATGGTGGATCCCAGCGGAATGGAAACGGAATACATGTCCTCATCCAGTCCGAGGCGCTTGCAGAGTCCCATGTTAACCGGGATGTTAGCGGCAGAACTTCTGGTGAAGAACGCAGTAATCGCAGAACCCTTGATGCATCTCCAGAGCAGTGGATACGGGTTTCTTCTCAGAACGATGAACTCGATCAGCGGGTTTACCAGCAGTGCCGCGGTCAGCATGCATCCGACCAGGAGCAGGAGCAGTTTTCCATAGGTTGTGAAAATGGAAAGTCCGTTTGTGGAAACGTTGGTGTAAACAATACCCATAATTCCGAACGGTGCGAAGTTGATGACCCAGCGTACACCCTGCTGAACTGCGTCGGAAAGGTCTTTCATGAAACGCTGCGAATTCGGTGCGGCAAAACGCTTCAGAGCAAGGCCGAAAATAACCGCCCATGCAAGAATGCCCAGATAGTTGGCATTGACCAGCGCGTTGACCGGATTGTCGACGATGTTCATCAGCAGATTGTGAACAATCTGTCCGAATCCGTGAACGACGCTGTCTGCGTGATATGCCTTTGCGAATTTAATCGTCTGCGGAAACAAAAAACTTCCGATAACTGCGACAACGCCGCCCATCGATGTACCGATCAGATACAGGACGATGACTGTGCCGAAACGGCGGTCCAGCTTGCTGGACCCCTGACATAGTGCTGCGATGACGATGACGAATACCAGAACCGGCGCGATGGCTTTCAGTGCTCCGACGAACAGATCTCCGAGAATGGAGATGGCTGCCAGATTCTTGAAAGCGACACCAAGCGCAGCTCCGATAACCAGCCCGATAATGATACGGATGATCAGACTTGTATCATTATACTTGTGGGCGATCGCTTTTAGAACTGTCATAATGGTCCTCCTAACCAAAAATAAAAAAACGGTTTGATAAAGTACATATTTATTCTACTACATTCTTTTGTACTTGAAAACAGAAAACGAGCGTTAATTTTTTACTTTTTGCCATATTTTATGTATTGAATACAGTATACAGTCAAGAGATTTGTTCCTGTATCGGGAAAAGTATGGGAATCCGGGAGTCCAGGAAGAAGGATTCTGAGGGGGGCTTTGGCAGGTGAATATTTGCATGTTTTTGTGACAAAACAATAACTTAACAAGTGATCGATGGATGATGCTTAATCTGGTTTCAACTTATAATGGCAGGATATCACAGTCTATAGAAATTTTACGGCGGCATTTAAATAATTGAGATTTATTTCAGTAAATTTTCACAATTAAGGATGCATTAGACACGGTTGAATGGTATAATAGGAAATGTATTGAAGAGAATTCATTATGAGTTGAAAAATATAATGTGCAAGTATTAATTAAAGGAAAGGAATGTCACGATGCTTGAAAAGACGAATATCAAGAAAGCGAGACTCCTGTATATCCTGAGGCTGCTTTATGAGAAGACGGATAAGGATCATCCGGTCACTACCAATGAGATTCTGGAGTATATCAATTCTCTGGGAATGACAGCGGAAAGAAAGACAATCAAAACCGATATGAATCTGCTGATGGATATTGGATATAAGATTGTGTTTATGAAAAGCTCGCCGAACCGTTATTATCTTGAAGAGCACGCTTTGTCCTTCGATGAGATGAAGCTGCTGAAGGATGTCATCCTGTCATCACCGCTTCTGACAGATAAGGAAGCTGAGAAACTGACAGAAAAGATCGCAAAAATGGGCAGCTGTTATCAGCATGATGCACTGATGGGGCACGCGTCAGTTCTGCGTCATGCGCACCGCGACGAATCTCTTGAGCTTGACGAGTACGCAGCAGTCAGCGATGCGATTGACCGCGGAAAGAAGATTCTCTTCCGCTATCTGGAATATACACCGGACAAGCAGAAAGTTCTGCGCCATGACGGTGAGGTTTACAAGGCAACCCCGTATGCCTTCTGGTGTGATGAGTCGGGATGTCATCTGATCGCCTGGCTGGAGAAACTGCAGGGAATTGCGGAATTCCGTGCGGAAAGACTGGAGAACGTTGAAGTTCTGGATGAAGACGGTGCACCCCTGCCGGAGGGCATGGACCTGATGGATTACAGAAATCGTATTTTCGATCCTTTTAATGAGGATACCGCATCGGTTCAGCTTCTCTGTGAGAATTCCGTCATGAATGATATTATTGCCAAGTTCGGTGAAAATGTGAACACCCATACCATCAGCCGCAACCGTTTCCAGGTTACAGCCGCGGCACAGCTGGGTCCTGCGTTTTATGCCTGGGTATTTAAATTCGGAGGCAAAGTGCAGATCAAAAGCCCAAAACGTGCGTCATCGGAATTCCAGCGTATGATTTATGCGCAGATGCGCTAGAGGCTGAAAATGGGCAGTTGTATTAATGTGTATTTTATGCGCCACGGAGAGACGCCTTACAACCGTCAGCATCTGCTGCAGGGGCAGCGTGATATCGCCCTGAATGAGACGGGCAGAAGACAGGCGGAGGACGCGGCAGAGTGGTGCTGGAACAGAGGCATCCATTTCTGCAGCGTCTATTCCAGTCCGCTGGACAGGGCAGAAGAGACTGCGTCTCTGGTCAGTGGATTTCCGAAGGAGCAGATCATTACGGACAGGCGGATTCTTGAAATTGATTTTGGCCCGATAGAAGGAAGAAAATGGGAAGATCTTTCGGATGAGGAGATCGCTTATGTCAATGATCCGTGGAAGGGAAAGCCGATTGAAGGTGTGGAAAGCGCGGATCATCTGATTGACCGTGTCAGTGTATTTCTGAAGGATCTCCGGCATTCAGCCGGGAAGATATGTTCAGATGAGGATGTTTCAGGAGGACAGGGATCGGCGGATTCTGCTCTGGAGAAACAGAAGCTGCCCTCTGTGCTGGTTGTCACCCATGGTATGGCTCTCCATGGAATTCTCACGGCTTTGACGAAAGACCGCGGGCTGTGGAAGGTTCCGCTGGGAAACTGCTGTATTTTTCTTTCCCGCCTGGATGAGGAGGATGGGTATTCCGAGCCGGAGCGGCTGACTCCTCCAGTGCCTACATTCCGTTAAAACCCGGTAATTAATAGTTGTTTTCGATAAGGCAGGCTGGCAGAATGCTTTTTCGCTATTCAGTGAAGCTGGAAAGCAGGTTAATTATTTCCCCGTTCACGGTTAATACCCGCGGACGGGGGATTTTGTTATTTCTGCACAAAAAACTGTGCAGAAATTGTCGGATGCGGTTGACAGAATGATAAATCTATGAGACACTAGTTTACATAATAAACAGAAGAGATAGAGGTGCACCTGATAATCAGTAGGTTTTCCTTAAGGATGTACATGTCCGGAGAGCAGAAAGGTAGGGGTGCCGAGGTTGGATTTTCTGTGTACGGGAAATTTCAGCTGGGCGTACAGAATAAGATCTGTGCGACTGTCGCAGAGCGCGGACTCCGGCTTCGGAAAAGACGCGTGAAAAATGCGGAGCGCTATCCTGGATTATGACCTTGGCGTGTTGTTTTTGCCGCCGGATATGCGGCGGAGTCTGAAGAGGGCTGTTATACGGGACACGTCTTATCTGGTAATTTTTCAGGCAGCTGATTTCGCATCAGCTGTTTATTTTATTTGTAATTATCTTTATCATCAAGGTTTCTAAAGAAGAGAGGAGATTGCTCATGAGTAATCAGCAAGAGAAGAAGAGCAGACGCGGTCTGGCCAGTCTGATCGCCTTCGGTGTGGTAATCGTTTTCCTGATTATCGCGGCGATGGTAACCACCAAGGCCAGTGCCAGAAACTCGGCATGGTCTCTGGTTCCGCCAATTATCGCCATTGGCCTTGCGCTTGTAACTAAAGAAGTATACAGTTCCCTGTTTGTCGGAATTATCGCCGGAGGTCTTCTGTATTCCGGATTTAATTTTGCGGGAACGATGAATCACGTCTATAAGGGAGGACTGATTGCTTCCCTGACTGACAGCTATAACGTCGGAATTCTGATTTTCCTGGTTACTCTGGGTGTGCTGGTCGCTCTGATGAATAAGGCAGGCGGCTCCGCAGCATTCGGAAGATGGGCGTCAAAACATATCAAAACAAGGAGAGGCGCGTCCATCGCGACAATCGTCCTGGGAATCCTGATTTTCATCGACGACTATTTCAACTGCCTGACGGTAGGATCCGTTATGCGCCCGATCACAGACCATCACCATATTTCCAGAGCAAAGCTTGCGTATCTGATCGATGCAACGGCTGCGCCGGTATGTGTCATCGCTCCAATTTCTTCCTGGGCTGCAGCGGTTTCCGGAATGGTTAAAGGCCACAATGGATTCACCGTATTCATCCAGTGCATTCCGTTTAACTTCTATGCACTGCTGACCATCGTATTCATGTTCTCCATCGTCATGACGAACACAGAGTTCGGCCCGATGGTTGCGCATGAGAGAAATGCGATCCATAACAATGATCTGTTCACAACACCGGAGCGTCCGTTCCCGGATGAATCCGAGATTCCAAACAGCAGAGGAACAGTAGCCGACATGGTTATTCCGATCATCGTCCTGATTATCTGCTGTGTACTTGGAATGATCTATACAGGCGGTTTCTTCTCCGGAACTTCCCTGGTAAAGTCTTTTGCAGGAAGTGATGCCTCTGTCGGACTGGCATATGGTTCCTTCTTCGCACTGGTCTTCACCCTGATTTTCTACATGGCCCGCAGAATCATGACATTTGAGGAATTCATGGACTGCCTGCCGGAAGGATTCAAGGCCATGGTAGCGCCGATCCTGATCCTGACCTTTGCATGGTCTCTGAAGGCCATGACAGACAGCCTCGGATCTACCGTATTTGTAAAGCACTTTGTACAGACCTATGCGTCTAATTACATGTCCCTGCTGCCGGCAATTGTATTTGTCATCGGCTGCATTCTGTCCTTCGCAACAGGAACATCCTGGGGAACATTCGGAATCCTGATCCCGATCGTCACCGGTATTTTCGGTTCTTCCGATTACCGTCTGATGATCATCTCCATCTCCGCCTGCATGGCCGGCGCGGTATGCGGAGACCACTGCTCACCGATTTCCGATACAACCATCATGTCCTCCGCGGGAGCACAGTGCTACCACATGAACCACGTATCCACCCAGCTTCCATACGCAATGACCGTAGCGGCAATTTCCTGCATTACCTACGTCATTGCCGGATTCACCAGAAGCGCGTGGATTTCCCTCCCATGTGGAATCATCATGGTCATCCTGGTACTGCTCTTCATCCGCAAAGTCAACCCGAACGACGACATGAGAACCGCAGCCGTCGGCGCCGTAGACGCAGATACGCT
>JBJFHK010000044.1:0-3451 GCA_051893535.1 Eubacterium sp.
TTCCATTATGATCGTCAATCTGTCCGCCTATATTTTCTACATCGCGGCGCTGCTTCTGCCGAAAATGCTCTGGCTGGGCCTGGCGAGAACGGATTCTCCGTATATAATTCCGGAATGGCAGAACCAGCAGTTCGACAAACTGAGCAGGATGTTTCATGTTGGAGGCGGCAAGGGGAAAACAGACTCCTAAAAAAATTACCACCGGAAAAACGCGCATCGAGACGGATCGGTCTGATGCGCGCTTTTCTGCGTTCGTCTGTGCTTGTTTTCATCTGATGGTTGTATCATACAAAAAAGCACCCCACGATGAAACATCACAAGCTGCCAATGTATTATCAAATTGCGCGAATATTACACGCCTGCGTTTGGGTCTTCTTTCCCGATATAACTGTACTCATAAATCATGTTTCCTTTACTCTCCTCCGTCTTTCCGTCGATGGTCAGGCGGATTCCTCCGTCCGCAAAGAAACGATGGTAGGTCGGCTGAATGCCCGCCGCGTCAAATGCTTCTTTCGTTCCGCCGGAAACTTTCTGCATGTCCGTGATTCCAGCCTGTTCAGCGAGCCGGCGTGCTTCTTCCTGGTTGGCCGGTGCATCGCCGTACACATCTCTCGCTTCCAGAATTTCATGCCAGGCCGCCGTAAATTCGGCCCTGCGTTCTCCGTTGTCGAATACGTAACGGCTGGTTTTCGGGTACTTTTTTCCAACCGGCATGTCAACCAGCTCCGTCTCCAGAGATACATTTCCATTTGTTTCAAATACGATTTCACCGGTCTTGTTATCCGCAACGATAAAGAAAGGAATCCGCTTATACTCAAACTTCTTATTGCAGACGAAGTCGTAAATATAGACAGTATACTTTTCTGTGTACATTCTTCCCCAGAACCAGTGATGGAAGGCCGCAAACGGCAGGATATTCATCCACTGATGATCGTGATAGCCCAGTCCGCGGACTTCGACGGTCTTCCCCTCATAGGTGAGCGTTCCTGTCACCTCACACTTCGGTACACAGAGGTCTGTGTAATAATATCCTCCTATTATTTATCCTCTCATTTTCTTTAATGCCTGTTTCATCAGCAGTTTCTGTGCTGCACCGACTTTCTGCTTCTCGGCCATATGCAGACAGTTATTGAATTCCACCATCAGATGCCACTGATGGCCCTCCAGCATTTCCTTTGGCGCTGCTTCCGGCAGGAATACACCGAGCTTCACTTTTAATCCGTCGTCACATTCTTTAAACTGATGCATTCCCACCAGTTTCGTATCGGATTCATCATGCATAAGAGTTGTATAACCAACCATGACCATAGTTGTATCCTCATCGACGGGAATCGGGCGGTATCCGTCCTTCGCAGGGATCAGGTGCATATATGCCGGATATTTATACATTCCGAAACGTTCGATAATAATCTGTTCTCCTCCTCTGGCTTCAAAACTGTAGTGTTCCGGATGGACCATGGATGGGAGGTACAGATTGTTTTCTTTCGCCAGGGAGCCATTGACCATCATGAACTGGTAAATAGAAATTCCCTTCGCATGGACTTCCACAATTTTCTGCTGCAGATTTTCCTTTGTCCTGGACTTCGATGCAATTTCATGCCACATTTCATCACCGGCCAGAAGCTCTTCCCGGTAAAGTTCCTGGATTTTCTCCCTGCCGAGTTTTTCTTTTGTCTCCGCCAGGAGCGGGCGCGCATCTTCCAGTGAGATTCCGTCAATCTGCTCCGGTTTCAACACTCCTTTCTCCACAAATTCACTCAGCACCTTCTGGTATCTTGAATATTCCATGTCATAGATTTCTTTCTGTGTAAAAGACTTTCCCTCTGACTTAAATTCAATTGAACAGGTCATCCGTTTTCCCCTCCTGCTTATCAAACTTTTGTTGTTTATTTTGTTTTCTTGTATTATAATCAGCAGAAAGAAGTTATTCCACCGACAAAATCCAACATAAGTTGGTTATCTCAAAAATGGACAAAAAAAATGACGCCCGCTATAAAGCGACCGAAGAAAAAATTCATACCGTATTTTATGATCTGCTTTCAAGAAAAGACTTCTCCGATATCCGGACTACCGATCTGATCAGACGAGCCGGCATAAACAAAAGTACTTTCTACGCACATTATGACGATAAATATGACCTGCTGGACCGATCAGAAAACACCCTGCTCGACAACTTTTTTGCGCTGACAGAGGCTGCCGCTCCGCAGGAAGCGATAGAACATGCGGATTCACCACAGTTAAATCAACATTATCTGCATATCGCAGAATATATTCTTGAACACAAAAGGGAATTCCAACTTCTCCTGAATGAACGTTCTGAGTCGCGCATCATCAGCAAACTCGCGGAACGCATAAAAAAGGTCTGGCTGACCAATGATCTCGGCCAGCCAGATCTTTCCCTGAACACTTATCTGATTGCTGCAACGGCCAGCATGATTTCCGGCCTGATCCAGGAATGGATCCGCCGGGATTTCAAGGAATCTGCGGAAGAATTCGCGGATATCGTTCACCAGCTTGCAGACGGCCTGCACAGGCAGATGATGCAGCAGAATCCGAATAAAGGTGCGCCAGAAGCTCTCTAGTCCAGTGTCTTCCTGTATTCCGTCACGCTTTTCCCTGTCCATACAGAGAAGGCCCGCAGGAAGGAGTTCAATTCTGCATATCCGAGCAGAAAGGCGATGTCTGCTGTACTCATGTCGGTATTCCGGATGTAGTGAATGGCCAGAGATTCCCTGCTGCTGTTCAGCTGTTTCTGGAAGGTCGTGTTCTCTTCTTTCAGCTTGCGCTGCAGGGTTCTTCGGGAAAGGCCCAGCTTTTCTGCGACGTCCTCAATTCCACAGGCACCTCCCGGAAGGAGTTCGGAAAGCGCGCTGCGGACCCGGGCGGAGGTGGAATCGTCAACAGCCAGGTCGGACAGTCTGCGGTTCATTTCCGGCTCAAAGTAGTCCCACATCGCCGGGTTGAAGCTGACAAAGGGTTTTTCCATATCTTCCTTTCTGAACGTGATGGAGTTCACCGGCCCGGCTTTTACCTCACATTTTGCGAAATCTGCCAGTGCGCGGCCTTCCGGCGCTTTTTCGAGGGTTATGCGGACCGGGCTGATCTCTTCTTTTACGGCCCTTCTGATCATGCTGGTCAGAAAGACAAAATCCGACTGGGCAAGGAAGGACGGAATGTGCAGCTCCGGATCTCCGGTTTCCGCCGTCACGGTCAGTTCCTCTTCATCTGCACTGACTACCCATCTCAGCGGCCCGATCAGTTTCTTATACGCCGCCAGCCTGCGGATGCAGGCTTCCCCGTTCCGGCTGCACCAGGCCGCAAAAATCGGCGGGGAAAAGGTCTCAATCCCGTCAGCCGTTGAGATCTGGATCATTCCATCCCCACTTCCCACGTACTCTCCCAGCACTTCCATAAAGCGGTAATACTGATCTTCCTTCATGGTAATCGTCTT
>JBJFHK010000045.1:0-3420 GCA_051893535.1 Eubacterium sp.
AAAGTCAAAATTCCGGATGCGCCGGGAAAGCTGGTAAGGAAAAATCGCAAGGGTCAGACCTACATTGAGTATGAATACGAACGGACGTACGACCCCGTCAAGCAGTATACTTATCCGAAGCGTGCTTCAATCGGACGGGTTGATCCGGATGATCCGACGATGATGACCCCGAATTCGAATTTCCTGAAATATTTCCCGGATGCAGAACTTCCGGAAGAGAAGAGCCGGGATAACAGGAGTCCGTATCTTCATATCGGTGCATACGCCGTTCTCCATAAGCTGGCTCTCGAGTCCGGTCTGGATAAGATCCTTCTGAAAAATATGGAAGAGAAAGACGCGATGCTCCTTCTGGATCTCGCTCTCTACAGCATCGTGTCAGAGAACAACGCAGCGCAGTATTATCCGGATTACGCATACGATCATGCGCTCTTCACACCAGAAATGAGGATCTATTCCGACTCGCATCTTTCTGACTTTCTGCGGAAGATGGATCCGCAGCAGCCGGTACTCTTTCTCAATGAATGGAACAGCTCCAGGAACAAGCGCCAGAAGATCTACGTCACCTATGATTCCACGAACAAGAGCTGTCAGGCGGGCGATATCGACATCGCGGAATACGGAAACGCGAAAGTGGATGAAGGACAGCCGATCTTCAATTACTCCGTGGCATTCGATACGGATAACCGGGAGCCGCTGTTCTACGAACGTTATCCAGGCAGCATCAATGATGTATCCCAGCTCACCTGCATGATTGACAAAGCCAGGGGCTATGGATACAAAAAGCTTGGATTCATACTCGACCGGGGATATTTCAGCCGAAAGAACCTGACTTACATCGTGCAGAACGGATACAGCTATCTGATTATGATGAAAGGCATGAAGCGCCTGGTACGAGATGTCGTTTTGTCGGAAATGGGTACATTCGAGAACAGCCGCAGGCATTACATTGACCGGTATGACAGGTATGGAATCACCCTTCGGAGAGCGCTCTTCCCGGGGGATGAGCAGGAAGCATATTTCCATCTGTACTATAGCGACGGGAAGGCTTACGGTGAAAAGCAGAGGATCAAGGAACGGATCCGGCAGATGGGAAAATACCTGAACGATCAGGTCGGCAGAGAACGTGTCTTCGGAGATACGTTCGAGAAGTATTTCTATCTGCACTACGAGAAAGATGGGAAAACGTTCAAGTTTGCGGAAGAGAAGACGAAAGTCATCGAGGAAGAGCTGTCGCTTGCCGGATATTTTGTGATCCTGTCATCGGACAAACTGACTGCCAGAGAAGCACTGGATCTGTACAAAGGACGCGATGCTTCCGAGAAACTGTTCCGAAGTGACAAGTCCTATCTGGGGAACCGTACGATGCGTGTCGCTTCGAACGAAGCACAGTCTGCGAAGATTTTCATCCAGTTTATCGCTCTGATTCTGCGGTGCAGGATCTACACGGATCTGAAAGCGAAGTGCGAGTCGATGACGAAAAGGCCGAATTACATGACCGTGCCGGCGGCGCTGAAAGAGCTGGAAAAGATCGTGATGATCCGTCAGCTGGACGGCTGCTACAGGCTGGATCATGCGGTCACAAAGACACAGAAGACAATCCTGTCCGCATTCGGTATGACGGACGGTAACATCAAGGGCAAGGCGAAGGAGATTGAAAAGCTTCTTCAGGAAGGAAAACGGTAAACGAAATGGGCAGGATCAGAAGAAGTTCTGAACAGGCGCTGGAGCTGAAAATCGAACAGGCACGCGCGAGAGTTATGCGGACCAGAGAAGCACACGAGAAAGCGGTAGATGGTCTGAAAAAACTATTAGATATCCAGAAGGAACAGCAGAACGCGCAGATCTTGAAAGCGCTCGAAAAGAGTGAACGTTCGTTCGAGGAGATCATGAGATTTATCACGACTCCGGTCTCGGAAGAAGAAGCATGAGAGTATGAAATAAACTCTGTAAAAAGCAGAAAAAGAAGGTCTTCTATGATACAATCAAAAAATCATGGAGGACCTTTTACTATGACAAAAAAGGAAAGAAAACCAGTTCATCACGTACAGATGACAGACGGAAAACGGGCAATCATTCAGCAGCTTCTTCAGGAGTACGATATTCAGGATGCACAGGACATTCAGGACGCTTTAAAAGACCTGCTTGGCGGAACGATCAAAGAAATGATGGAAGCCGAGATGGACCAGCATCTTGGATATGAAAAATCCGAGCGTGTAGAACGAGAGGAAAATGACCGGAATTACCGCAACGGATACAAATCCAAACGCGTAAATTCCAGTTATGGAAGTATGGATATTGATGTTCCTCAGGACCGGCATTCTTCTTTCGAGCCGAAAGTGGTTAAGAAACGTCAGAAGGACATCTCCGATATCGATCAGAAGATCATTTCCATGTACGCCAAAGGCATGACAACAAAGCAGATATCGGATACTCTGGAGGACATTTATGGCTTTGAAGCTTCAGAAGGATTTATCTCCGATGTAACCGATAAAGTCCTGCCGCAGATTGAGGAATGGCAGAATCGGCCGCTGTATTCCGTGTATCCGATTGTCTTTATTGATGCGATTCATTTTTCTGTGAGAGATGACGGAGTAATCCGGAAGATGGCTGCCTATATCGTGCTGGGGATCAACCTGGAGGGGAAAAAGGAAGTGCTTTCCCTTGTTATTGGGGAAAATGAAAGCAGTAAATACTGGCTTTCTGTTTTAAACTCCCTGAAAAACCGTGGAGTGCAGGATATTCTGATCCTCTGTTCTGACGGACTGACCGGAATCAGAGAAGCCATCGAAACAGCATTTCCGGAAACAGAACAACAGCGCTGCATCGTACATATGGTGCGTAATACATTGAAATATGTCGCAAACAAAGACATGAAGCAGTTTGCGAAGGATCTGAAAACGATCTATACAGCGGTTAACGAGGAAACAGCCCTTATACAGCTTGAACGGGTAAGCAAAAAATGGAGCGAACAGTATCCGTATGCCATGAAACGGTGGAATGATAACTGGGATGTTATCTCACCGATTTTCAAATTCTCAGAAACCGTGAGGAAAGCGTTTTACACGACAAATTCTATTGAGTCACTGAATTCCACGCTCCGGCGGCTGAACCGGCAGCGCAGTGTCTTTCCAAGCTCTCAGGCACTGCTGAAGGCTCTGTATCTGGCGACATTCGAGGCAACGAAAAAATGGACCATGCCGGTTCGCAACTGGGGAGCAGTCCGTGGTGAGCTGGCAATCATGTATCCAGAACGGATTCATGATTAGGAATTTGCTAAAGCAGTCAAAAAATACGTCCAGACATTCTGGGCGTTCTTGACATGCCGGGTAAATTTTGATATATAAAAATCAAGAGCTGGGAAGCGATTCAGGTAAACGGCAAATAGCACGTGTCTTGACTAGAAGGGGCTGTTGCACTAAG
>JBJFHK010000046.1:0-3417 GCA_051893535.1 Eubacterium sp.
GCCTTTGTGATCGCATTGAACAGCGTGCTCTTTCCAACATTCGGAAGTCCTACAATACCTAATTTCATTTTCTATCTGCTCCTTCTGCCATTATTAGAATTATTTTCTTTTTCCGGATCCCGGCTTCATGACCAGTCCGATTCCCGCGTATTTCTTTCTCCATACTCTGTACAGAACAAAGCATACGATAAACGCGATTACGCTGATCACCTGCGCCTGACGAAACGGTCCGATCATCAGACTGTCCGTCCGCAGACCTTCAACGAAGAATCGTTCAGCCGAATACAGCATTCCATAAAGACACATCGTCTGTCCGCGGAACTTTCTCCGGTTGTCGATCCAGAGTAAAAAGAAAAACAGCGCCAGACACCATATTGATTCATACAGAAATGTCGGCTGGACCTTTACGCCATTGACCATAATTCCCCAGGGAAGAGTCGTCGGACGCCCATGTGCCTCAGAATTGAAGAAGTTTCCCCATCTTCCGATTGCCTGGCCCAGAGCGACTGTCGGGAAAATCAGATCTCCCATTTCTATCAGGGAGATTTTCTCATGACGGCAGACAAATACCGCCGTCAGAATCCCGGCAATGAGCCCTCCGTGAATGGCAAGGCCTCCTGCCCGGGTATCAAAAATCTGTGTCCAGTCATTCTTATATAAATCCCAGCTGAAGATAACGTAATAAGCCCTGGCCCCGATAATCGCCATAGGGATCATCCAGATTGCCAGATCAAGCACATTATCACTTTTCAGCCCGTGCAGCGGTGCACGCCGGCAGCTGATTAAAATTGCCAGCAGAAATCCCGTTGCAATCAAAATTCCATACCAGCGTATCGATATTCCAAAAATCGTAAACGCTATCGGATCCGGTGCTGTCATAATTCTACCTCCTGACTGCCTTCCAGTGAAAACAGCCTTCTATATGATAGCACAGGACAATTATGATTGGAAATGCGAAAAACGTTTTTTTAGCTGTTCACCCCTGATCCGGCATTGTGTTTTCATATACTGCAATGACATATACAGCATTGTACTCTTTAACATCTGCTCATCCTCTCATCATACTCGACTAAGCTTTAACTTTGTGCAGGACATACTGCACCTTTCCTTTTTCTCCTCTGCTTTTTTCTTTTATCCATTGATAGCAGGATTCTGCTTTAATTCCGTTTCTTTCCAGTTTCACGCTGACCACTGGACTGTCTCTTCCGCTGCAGGAAACCTGGATAATACGAGCTCTCTCTCCCTTCTTCTCATTCAGTAGAAGCGCTTCTTTTACTGCCATACAGGCCTTCCCCTGCTCCAGTACCATCCGCGGAGTTTTTCTGTTTTCTTTTTCTGTCCTGCAGCTTCCCGTCAGTGCAGCGCTCACTGCTGCTTCATCTGCATCAGTGTGCAGCCTCTTCTTTTCAAAAAACGCCTGTTCGCACTGCATCTGGAGATGAAGGGAAGTGGACATGTATAACAGAATTCCCATGGCAATAACTACATTATTCATCTCGTCTCTGCCTTTTCCCCGGCTGCCAGATACTCACTGGCTGCATGCCGGTCTTCCCTGTACCAGACCTGCGGCTTCCCGGCTCGAAAAAATTTATCTGCCCATACTGCGCGGCCCAGAGGAATCCGGATTCTGTAGTGAATTTTCCCTCCTCTCGGAACCGGGCGCCTGGTTCCCTGCACCTGGATATCTCCCGCTTTTATTCCTGACTGTGAAACGATCTGCTTCTTCATCTTCCTGATATTTTCATCTCTCACACAGCCATCCAGGCGGAGCTGTTCTCTAAACACTTCAGACGCGTCCATTACCTCATGCATATCGTGGACCATTGTCTGAACATGAATAAACTGCAGCATCACAGCGAACAGCAGAATCATGCACGCCGTTCCGGTAATCACATTTTTCATAGCCCCCTCTTCAGTCAGCGATACCGGATATGCTCAATCTGTCCGCGCATCCAGCGCTGAGATGTCCCGAGGAGACTCTCCTGGCCGCTGTATATCCATTGAAAAATCATACATCCGAGCATCAGCATTCCGATCCCGGTAATCAACCTCTTCATACTTGCACTCCTTGTCTGTTAACTTTTTCCAGGCAATACCATTCTATTCTCCACCGCCGATCGTCTGCATCATCTGCGTTCCCCTGCCCACGACTTCCCCGGCCGCGCCTTTCAGACTATCTTCGGAATCACCCAGTATCATCGTGTTGACAATGATTACGCCCAGCATAATTGTGCCAATGATAATGATGATATTTTTCATATTTTCCTCCCTAAAACATGCTGATATTCTGAAGCATGTCGTGCATATTCATAAACACAGCTACTGCCGTGAAATTCATCAGAACCGCGAGCACCGCAGCCAGCGATGCTGCCGTGCAGATCAGAGATTTCCGCTCATTGCTTTTCATCGCCTGTGTCATCCGTTCTTCCTCAAACGATTCTTCAAACGAATGCATATAGGACACAAGCTCTGCCGGATTTACCTGATCCATTTTCGACAAAATATGACTGAACAAGGCCGCAGCCCTGCTTCCAACCTCGGTTTTCAGTTTCAGACAGGCGTTTTCATAATCTCCGTTCCGATAATCTCTAAGCATGTCTTCATAAACCCGCCGCAATAGAAAACTGTTAACTTTCAGCTGCTCCAGCATGTAATCCGCGGAAACCGGCGCGTCCTCTTTCATCACTGCCAGGTTCTTCAGAAGAAGGCAGCTGCTGAATATTTCCCGGTCGCAGGCCCTGCGCAGAAATTTCCTCCTGATCCTGGTAAGTACACCTGCCAGCCATTCTTTCACTGTTTTCCGCGAATGTGCTGCAAGTTTTCTTCTTCTCATTCTTTTTATCTTCACCCACGGATGAAGACGGATATTCATTTTCACCATTATTTCAAATCCAGCTTTTCATCATTTAAAAGCACTTGTAAACAGACTCCAGCAATATACAGCATGGCAGAGATCAGGATGCATCTCAGCCCCAGTGGTGTTCTGAACTGGCACCATAAAAATCTCATAAACGTCATGTCGAAATACCTCATCGCGCAGAATATCGTCCATAAATATGTTCCCGGTACTGCTGCAGTCAGAAGAAGTCTTGATTCATGATGCTCTCTTTTCGCCTGCTCACAGACCTTCCGGCTCCTTTCCAGAGATCCTGCCAGATCTTCCAGGGTATTTGTGATATTCATCCCCTGTACATGTGCGAAATATACTGCCGAAGCAAGTGCACTTCCCCAGACCGTTCCAACCGCATAACGAAACTTTTCCGTCTCTGATCTGCATTCCTTTTTTGTGCAGGCCTGGTTCAGTCCTTTCGCAAGATCATACAATACGGTGCGCAGATTTGGCGCATCTTCCAGCGATTCCGCCGTCGAAAAAACAGCTTCCCTGATATTTCCCTCCCGTATTCTGTACTGCGCAAG
>JBJFHK010000047.1:0-3416 GCA_051893535.1 Eubacterium sp.
AGGACTCATTAATGTCCATCGGATTGATATACTGTGTGCTGGTCGGGCTGATTTTTATCACCTGTCCTTCAAAGCAATTGACCAGTGCCGTATATTCCGCCTCCGGGTCACAGATGATGACATCGTCAGCCGTCACCAGAAACGCATTGGTGATTTCCCGCTTTGCCGCAAACGATTTTCCGGATCCGGGTGTGCCAAGAATCAGGCCATTCGGATTCTTCAGCTTTTTGCGGTCCACCATGATCAGATTGTTGGATAGCGCATTCAGGCCGTAATACAGAGCCTCCTTCCCGGCCTGGAAAAGCTCCTGCGTTGTAAAAGGAACAAAAATGGCTGTCGAGCTTGTCGTGAGTGCCCGCTGAATCTCGATCTGGTTATACGCAAGCGGCAGGGAACTCATCATTCCCTGCTCCTGCTGGAAATCAAGCCTTCTGAGATTGCAGTTATGCTTCTGGGCGATGGAAGATGCCTGAAAAACATTATTTTCCAGCTCCTGCGCATCCCTTCCTGTATTCATCAGAAGAAAAGTAACCAGGAACATGCGCTCATTCTGCTGCTGCAGTTCTTTCAGCAATGCCTTTGCATCTTTTCCGTAGGTCGCAAGATCCGACGGAATGATATCCATGTCGTACCCGGACCGGACTGCCTTTTTCTGTTCCTCGATCTTGCTCCGGTCAAGCTCCGTGATGGTATGCTTCACCTGCCTGATCGCTTCAGTTTGATCAACAGACTGAATGTGCATGGTGACGATTTCACTCGATTCCATATCCAGAAAATCCTTGAGCAGCTGGTCGGAAAGATCGGATGCCGTAATCTGGAGATAACTCATGGCTCCACAGAGGCTGCCCATGGTAAAGGTTCTGCCGCCGGGAAACGAGAAGGATGTCGGTGCGATGAAGTCCTTTACGGACAGACCGCTTCCGACAAGCCAGTCCCAGTCAAAATAAAAGCGGTCATTGTCGCCCATGTGAAACATGTCATGCATCAGCTGCAGGCGCTCTTTGCCATTCAGAAGCCTGGCCGCAACACCGAGCCTTTTGAAGTTGTTCATAAGGTCAGTCTGCACATGGTCCAGTCTCGGCTTTGCATCCCGCATGGAATCCGCCTCAATACCGAAGGTGATGTATTTTGTCTTCGTGAGGCCGTTATTTCCCTGCGCGAGCTGCATCTTCAGCATCTGGCTGTATTCGTTTCTCACTTCGTTGAAGTGATCGCTGCGGCTGGGGATACGGATCTTTTTTTCAAAACTCTCCGCATCCGTTGCCATATTCATGAAGGACAGCTCAAAATGAATCGAACTGTCAAAAAAGTTGAGGAAGGAGCACCAGTCTTCAAAGATGGCTGTCTTGTCTTCCTGCTGGGCAAGCTGATAATTGATGTCCTGATACTGAATGGTTTTTGTGTAGTAGCGGTCTGTCACACGGCAGATTCCGTCCGGAAACATGCGCTGAAATGGAATCGACTGCTGCGCGGTACGTGGAATGCCATCATCCATCCTGGCCTTGTCAATCACCTTCTGTATCTGCCGGATCTGGGATTTGCTAAGATTACCCGGCAGGGTTGGATTTCTTTGTTCTGTCTTTCGAAACAGATTTGTCAGAGAAAACAATGCGTTTTACCTCCTTTTCTGCCTGCGCCTGACGAATCAGGACAGCGTAATAATTGTTGGTCTGATAGGGACGGACACAGGGCCTTACAAATTTGGCCTCAATGAACTGCTTTGCAATTTTCTCCAGCGGCTGCCCGTCCCTCTCATACATTCCAAGAAGAAAGAACGGCATCATGATCACGATCATGCAGACTGCTGCCATGCTGATGTTGCCGCTGCGCCGGATCAAAAAGAAAGACGGCACTCCGATCAGTGCCGCCAGTCCGAAGCAGATCAGCTGCCGCTTCGTCAGGTTAAATAAAATTTTGCTTTTCACCCGCGTGAGATCACGGGGGACTGGAATATAGGCTGCCATTTACGAACCTCCTTCTGACTGCCGTCATCAATGTGCCGAGAACACGCTCTTGGCGAGCGTTCCGGTCTTGAACAGCGTAAAACAAAGCAGCACCGTATATCCGAGAACGCCCCAGATGGACGCGATGATGTCATCCGAAAAGGAAATGCTCTGAATCAGCACGGCATAAATGCCGACACAGATCATGATGAGAAATCCCTGGAAGCCCAGTGCAAGCAGGGATCGGAGATAGTTTTGTCCGACCATGCTCTGTTCCCGATTTCCAAAGGTAGAAAAGGGAATCGGCGCAAGACTCGTCATCAGATAAATTTCGATCATCCTTCCATAGACAATGACAAAGATCACGACACCAAGCACCTTTATGGTTACCTGTACAATCATGGACTGGATAAACAGGCCGAAGAGCGGACCAAGCTCCATTGCTTCCAGAGTTTCCTTCATGTTTTCCAGCCCTGAAGCATCCACCGCTGTGCTTCCGGCAATGATTCCTCCGGCGCTGTTGATCACATGCTGTGAGACATCAAACACCGCCATGACAATGGGAAATGTGTTTGTAATCAGCGTGACGGCAACAAAGGTCTTGAAGACCCACTTGAAAAAAATCCAGGTTTCGAAGTTGGCAAGGTTATTGTGATCAATAATCATCTGAATCAGCTCATAGCAGGCGATGAAGGTCAGTATCAGGCCTGCTATCGGAATGATGACTGACTCGGAAACATTCCTGATCATGGAAAAGACTCCGGGAGAAAAATCTGCCGGAGTCTGTCCCACCTGCGTTGCAATATCGCCGACCTGTGTATTCACCGAGTCAAACAGTCCCGAAAGCTGGTCCATGATGCCAGAGATCAGAAGTCCCTTTAACCATTCCCCAATCTTTTCGAGTACACTGTCCAAATGCTACGCTCCTTTCTGCAGTAGTGTTACTGCAATGTTGATAAATGCCATAAATATTTCCTCCTGCGGATTATTTGTTTTATATGATCAGAATATTAATAGATTAGCCTCACTTCCCGGCATGTGCACCTGCAGAGAAAAGGCAAAAAAATAGCCAAAGCTGATAATCGGTCAGCCTTGGCTATGTAATATTTCTGTCTTTTTCTTTAAAGCAGATCTTTTTATATCTGCCATTAATAAATTTTTAGCCCGAATTTATACCAGACTTATAATAATTTCAAAATGGCTGGGCAGAAATAAGTCGTATTTCTTGCCTTTTCATCCTTATTGAGAATTCCTTTAGCTACGAACTCATCTAACATGTTATATAATGTTCCCTTGCTTCCCGGAATATCATCCTGTATTTGCCTTGCC
Organism: Eubacterium sp.; assembly: GCA_051893535.1. Classification (GTDB taxonomy): domain Bacteria; phylum Bacillota; class Clostridia; order Peptostreptococcales; family Anaerovoracaceae; genus Aminicella. The sequence goes on from JBJFHK010000047.1 coordinate 3,273, forward strand.
TTAAATGCGGGTCTTTTAAATATCTCATCTAAAAGCGTTATCGCATACTTCGAGCTCATATCAGAAATGCAAACTTCCTTAAAATTATTATATGATTTAGGTGTCAGAAGTCGCCTGTAGCGGCTTTGATATACAGCAAAACTG
>JBJFHK010000048.1:0-19370 GCA_051893535.1 Eubacterium sp.
CCGCCGCTCTATGGCCATCTCGAACGTTGAGATATCTTTTGTTGTATTGCTGTGTTTACGGGTTACTTATGGATCTGTGGTTTATGGTGGGCTTCGCATGCTGTGCTCCTTTCTTTCTGAGTTATGAAGTCAACGGTTTTTCGCAAAAGTTTAGGGCTGTCGAATATTTATTCCTCTACAGGCAGCTCACGGCAGAGCCGGAAGTTAAGGTTTTTCAAAAATAAATCTCTCAATATACGGAGATTCCGGGACTGTTTTGAGGGGGTATTTTCTGAAAGTTCCTCCCGTAATACGCAGAATTCCGCGGGCAAAATTGAGGGTGTTTTCAAAAAATCTTTTCAAAACGCTTCCTTTCTGACAGCTATGTAGCCAAACCGGCCGATTTTCCGGTTCCGATATAAATATGTCTGAAAATCTGCAAAATAATAAAAATGCAGCTACCTCCCTACTAAGGGCCATGGAAATCAACCGAGCTGGAACTGAACGCAAAAAAAGCCGGAGCAAATCAATAAAAACGATACAAATCGTCCTTACTGACTTACCCCGGCTCTGCGGTGGTCTACTTCGGACCCCAATGGCTCGGTGGTAATAAAAGGTATTATTTGCAGGCTGTTTCCAATAATTCCTGCGACAATCCTCTTATAGGTTTACTGACTTTCACAGTCATTTTGTCGTAGTTAAAGATCAAGATGTGTTTGCATCTGCATGGAGAGCTGACTTCTCCGTGGGCTCCCTTCTTAACAAATGTTTTCGCACGACAAATCGGGCATTCTAAGATCCCTTTATATTCCGTACTTTTAAGCATACGGCACCTCCTTATAAAAAATCGTTCATAAAAACGCCGAAGCTGCCTTCTATTGAAGAAGATTCAGCTCCGGCGTTACGTTCTCGTACTATGACGGAATCGAGCTCGGTTACCTTATCCCATTTATTGCGAAATCCAGACAATATCTATTGCGTTCGTCCGGTGTGAGCTTGTTTATAGTCTGATATAAAGCATCACTCATTTTTATACGGGCAATTCGATATTTTTTCTTTTCGTGACTGTCATAACACTTTATCCTGAAATAAAGTGCATCCGGTGCACATTCGACCTCAAGTGAGTTTTTCTGTTCCCCATCAATAATCTGAATTAACTTACCCATAAAGCCTGCTCCTTCCTATACCATCTCCGGTAACTTTGCGTTCTCATCATTTCTTGCGTCTCGAATTATTTGTGTAACATCTTTTATTTCATCTGAAACCATCTTGTTTCCCATAACAAGATAGGAAATAACCATTCCTGCACGTCTTATTGCGTCTTTTCCGGTGATCATCTTCTTGTTAGCACTCGGTATTATTAGAATATTGAACCAAAGGTCATTATCGAAAGACCAATTAATTCGGTTCAATTTTTCGACGATATCTTCCCACCGGACATTTTTGATGTTTGCCATTCTTGCGGTATGCGCAAGAGCCATCTGCGTTACAGGTTTCAGAAGAAGGTTGCTTTCCCTTAAAGAAGTAATCGGCTTGTCTTCTTCAGTGAGCTGCATATATTGTCTGAAGGCCACAATTTTGTCAAGAGAAATTTTCCAAAAATCCGAAACATATTTGTAAGCTTCCTCAACCTTGTCTTTACCCGGTAAAATACTGCTTGAAAATCTCTCGTCTTTCAAAAGCGTCTCTGAGATAGTGTATAGCGCACTCAGTGTAGTCAGGTTCTTGCTTCTTGAAGAAAGTGTGTTATTTTTCCAATTAACAAGTTCGATTCCATGCACCGGAGCAAGTGGTTCCCCATCAGTAATCAGCCGACGTGCAATGACTGCGAAGATATCATCGTCCGATGTGATAATGTTGTCGCTGCGGCTTGTCTGCTTCGCATACCGGTTAACACGGTTGAAGATCTTTCTAATCTTTGTAGTGTCCCTGTGCTCCACGAAGATGACGCTGATCTCCTCGTTAGCAAGCTCCGGATGTGGTTTCAGGTTATTCCATGATGGGGATATTTTATTAAGCCATCCCGGCAAACCCATAAGTCCTTTTATCGCAATCCGTAGGCTTAGAAGCCTATGTTGTCCATCAAGAGCTATTAGCCGTTCGTTCCCCGGAAATGTTAGAAAACCCATATCCTTCATCGGGACTTTATATGCTGCAGGCAAACTCGGAAAAACCTTCTCCACAGGTTCGAATGTGATTTCATCAAACCCTTGGTAAATATCTACGATAAGACTGTTAAAAAACCTGTCCTTATCTTCCACAACATATGGAACGATATCATTGACTACACGATTGACATCGAGGGTTCTCTGCATCTTTTCGTCTGCCGACATATCCTCCCATTCAGGCATCTCCATTGCGAATCCGACATTGTCAATCAGCTGTCCCGCCGTCATCTTCGCTATGAAGTATGGTGTCGTGCCCAATTTGGCTCGGATGCACCCTACCGTATTCATTTATTGTATCCTCCTTCCGTTTTTGATTCAGAGTCTGTTTTTCATCTTATTATGTGTGAATAATATCACAGTTCAAAAACAATGTCAAATAGAAATACACATGTTTTTCAAAATACCTTCTCGGTAAAAAAAACAGCGGATATCCTGCGCACAGGAAATTCCGCTGTGTTTTTCAAATATGCCGCAATGTTTTCAAAAACATTGTTTTATCAGCAATGTCTTTGGCACTCGTTTTATGTATTGGCTATCTCGATCTCAAATTATCGATAGTCATGCCATCCTCGGTCGTCCAAAATATCCATCCGTTAGTAGAGCTTCCGGTTACGATATCTGCTGCCGAAGAAGGCGATCCAAAGTAAATGTCCTGAATGACCACATAGTCCTTTATGTACATCGGAGAGCTTCTTATTTGCTGAAGCTTTTTTCTTAGACTTACTCCACCTGATCGCTTGATCCGGCTTCCCTTCAGCAAGATGTAGCTTCCATTTTTTACTTCCATCCTTGCCTCATAAGAGAAGCCTTTCCCTCGGCAATAATAAATTCCATCAGGTATGGCACCGGTGCTTCTCCCCGTGCGTTGAATTGCAGGCGCCTGCGGTTCATCTGTGACTTCCGATGGAGATGTAACGTCACTCACCTCATCATTATGGTTTTTGTCTCCTGAATTATCTTGTCTTCGGGGTTCCTCATCCAAAATCGGTATATCTTCCTGAATGATATGACTTGAAATCCATTCCGTATCTATCAAGCCAAGATCTGTTTCTATGCAGGCATTTTCAACGTCTCTGCTTAAGATAAACCCTTGTCGGCGGGCAATCACCATCAAGACCTTGTAAACAATCTCTCGTGCTGTCATAATGCGCTCCTTCTGATGGTGTTGCGAAACAGTGCCTTATGTTTTTAAGAAAGGCGTTATTATTCACAACGTAAAGTCCTTTGCTCTCATCCGTGGAAGCAGTTTTTTCAATGCTTTCGACTCTATCTGTCTTACTCGTTCTCGTGTTACACCGAGCATACTTCCCACTTCCTCTAATGTCTTTTCACGTCCGTCGTTAAAACCATATCTCTCGCGGATCACTTGCTGTTCCCGTGGCTTTAATCCATCCACTATTTGATCTATTTCGTCCCTAAAAATGTTGTTTTCTATTTCCCGGAAGGAATCCTGCTCATAGAAGGATTCTCCCTGATCTCTTCTCGAAAGAGCCTCATGTTTTTCAGAATCATCAATGTTTTTCAAAAACATCAAATATGTTTCTTCCAAAGGCTCCACAGGCAGACATTGTTTTATCACATCCTCCGCCTGCTCTCCTGTGCACCTAAGTTTATCTATAACAAGATTTCTTACATCATCAGACTGTAACCCCTCGTCCCAATCAAAAAAACCGCGAGCTTTAATGATTGGATACAGAGTAAAATAATCTTCCTTCTTATGAAATGGATAATAAATCAGTGGTCTCTGTGTTGGTTGCGTTCTTGTTATGTTCTGCAATATCCATAGCGATGCATAAGAGCCAAACGGGCCGCTCGAATCCGGATCATATTTATCCACCGCATAGATCAGGCCAAGACATGCCTCCTGCAGAGTATCCGCCATGTCGCAATCATATTGCTCTACTCTTTGCAGGGCGATACGAACAGCGAAACGCAGATGCATTTCAATGACACGCTGCCTTGCATAAAGATTCTTTTCCTGCACTTGGTATTTCAGTTGATCCATTTCCCGTGTCTGAGGAGGTTTGATATTACGGATTTCCGTAATGAATGGTTCCAGAGAAGGATCTATTTCTATGACACGGTTAAATACTGCATCATAATCAATTTGGGCATAATCATCGATATCATCGTCGTCTTCTACACGTGCCGTTGCCGGAGCCGTGTCATAGACCAGAATCCCTCTTGTCGTAATGGAATTTGAGAGCCAATCAACATCCTGAATAGGGAGGGACCACTTGTCAGCGCTGTCCATGATATCATCAAAGAGTACATATCCTTTTTGTTCTGACAATTCTACGAGCTTCCGATAAGCACTCTCTCTGTTGTCTCCTCCCATTACCGCTCACCTGCTTACTTCTTCATGCATAACTTCAAAATATCATCTGGATTGATCTCGCTATTAAACCTGTCATTGAATTCTTCAACGAACTCATACAGGCGATTAATATAATCTTCCGGATCATTTGCCCCCTCAATCAACTTTTCATAGAGAACATCTACCCCGCCTCTGACATAGCTGTCGAACCGCTCTTCGTCTGCCGGATCTTCTCCCATATGCTTAAAAGCTTTATCTATGCGCTTCTCCACGTCAGGTTCATAATTTGCGTCCAGAAGCATTATCAGACGGAAATTAAACTGAAGTTCCTCGCTCGAATAGATGACGCGGTCACCCATGACATTCTGGTTATAAACCTGTCCTGTCTCAGGATTCTTCGTATCATCCAAATCCGCGGTTCTTCCATAAAGGAAACCAATCAGCGGAGCATTTGTATATACATCCACATTGCGGTCTATTAGCTTCGCTTTACTGATTTCATCAAACACGCCCGTCAGCTGATCTACACGGAGAGCATGCCTGCCTTTAAATCTATATTGTTTATCAAACATTGTGCTCCTCCTTAAACCAGTACTGTTTCGAACTCATTTTTCTTATCAAACTGATGCCTGCTGCCGATCCGGTTCCCCATATATTCTTCGGCCAGCTCGCCATCAGTATCCTTGATAAAGATAATGACCTGTTCTGCCGTTTCCGGGAGTGCCTCGCAAACAGTTTTGATCCTTCTCTTGTCAAAAGCGGAAAGCGGCGCATCCATTACCAGCGGATAAGGCTCTGACGAAAGTAGCTTGGCATCCTCATCCGTGGCATTTCTGTTTTCTCTTGCCATTTTAATAATGGCAGTAATAAATGCAAAAATGACCGAAATACTCTGAGCGGTAGATGTCTCTACATCGCCTTCATAGTCATTTGCCTGAACGGTAATGTGATACTTCGAATCAATTGTCAGAGAAAGCCCGCCTTCATATATCTGTTTGAAAATGTCGTTGATTGTATCTTGAAGCCTGTCTCTGATCTTTGCTTCACTCGTCTGATAAACATTTTCAAGCTCATCGTAGATACGCTTGGCATATGTCAGATACAACTGTGTCTTCTTATTGGATTCGTCCAGAAGGGTCAGATTCTGACGTTCGGAATCCGCGCGTTCCATATCTTTTTCGAGACCGCCGTGTTCCACATTCAGTCTGTCACGTTCTCTATTGCTTTTATTAATGGTATCGGTGCAAATCTGAATCTCATTATTAATTGCACGTACTTTTTCTCGGACATCCCCGCCGCTCAACTTAGCCTCAATAGTATGCAGTTCATCTGTCATATCATTGATGTCATCCGTCTCCTGGCTTATTGTTGCAAGGTTCTCCTGTACCTGACCAGGAAGGTCTCCAAACTTACCTGCGCGAGCTTTTGCTTCTTTCTTGAAGTCTGATACCATATTGCTGATCGACTGCGGAGGAAGATAGTCTATTAATGCCTTGACTTTATTATAAGGAACAGATCCTTCATCAAGATGTGTTCCACAGATGCAAACGCCCTGTTTCAGAAGATACTCTATCGTCTTCTGATGCATGTAAGGAATATCCTTGCCAATAAAATCGCGTTCTGACAAAACTTCCAGAGCTCTCTTTATAAGAGAAATAGAAATAAAAGAACTCATCGAGGCATTGAAATCCCTGCAAATGGCTTTGTATACATTAGAACGCATGTTAATTGTACTTTGAATATTCTTCTGCAGTTTTTCCTTTTCGGCCTGCAGTTTTTCGCCCTCGGCATATTGCTTGATTTCAGTAGTCTTTTCAGATCTCCTCGTCTGTGCTGCCGCAATCTGAGAATCAAGCTCCTCCATGCGGGCATCAATTTCTTCAAGACGAGCCTTACTCTTCTCTATAATGGAAGTATATTCTTCAATCTTCTTATTGCTCCTGGTGTTAAACGACTTCTCATAACTTCCGATGACACTCAGACTGCTCCGAGGATTAAAATGATTGATTGCGCTGATCATTGCGTTCAGTCCAAGCAATCCCTTAACTGCCTCCGCGAAATCTGTGGCCTTCTTGCCTGTAGAGATATCCTTGCTCATTTTCTCAATACGTTCTCCGTCAAAGAAGAAGTATCTTGAAAGTTCTTTTGGAAGAATGCTCTTGACCTCAAGTTCGCATTGAGACTTCTTTACAAATGAGGTGTTTCCGCTCGCATCCTTTTTCTCTATATCAAATACGGTGTTATCACCTTTGACATTATTCGAGTAATCTTTGTGATAAGTCTGCTCACGAATAAGCCGATAGTCTACAGCACCATGGTGAAGTTCAAGAACTACCCTGACCTTCTCTTCTTTACCCGGAGTCATTTCAGAAGCAACGATTTTGTTGAGGATAACCTTATCCGAGAACTCCGTTTCTCCATACATACACCAGAAAAAGGCCTGAGCAAAGGTTGTCTTTCCGGTTCCGTTCTCTCCGATAATGATGGTGACATTTTTGCCGTTTTCTCCCTGCGCAAAGTCGATGGATTCATTTCGGAACTGGCGGAAGTTTTCCAATTTTATTGATTTAAGCAGCATTGTACTTCCTCCTCAATCTTCTTCTTAATCCAGCTGACCATCTGCGAATCGCTCATTGTCCTCGTTTTCAGGTTCATGTTTTCCTTAATAATAATGGCTCGTTTCAATCGCTCTATCGCCTTCTCATCAACCTGAATTTCTCCGGAATCACTCATAATCGCTGACCTCCTGTTCTGTTTCTGTGTCATCCAAATGGTACGCCTCTTCAATCTCCCAAATCAGATTGTTTGCCACCATAGAGTTCATTGCTAATCTTCCAAATTCCTTAATCCTGGCAAGTTCATTCTTCACCAGTGTCTTATCCCTGTTTGCTTGTTCTATAGTCAGACCAGAGACCGAATCCAAAGGCCTCGGAAGCGTTACAAAATCATATATCTCCGCAAACGGTTTGTTTGGCGCTTTTCTCAATACTCTTCCTCGCCTCTGAATGTATTCCTTGGGATTTGTGGTACTCGCCAGAATGAACGCCGTACGTATCCCCGGAATATTCACGCCTTCGTCAAGACACTTGATAGCGACAATTGCCTGTAGATCATCACCTTTCTGAAAATGTTCTTTGATAAGTGCCCGCTGCTCTATATTCTCTTCCGATGTAAAACGGGCGACGCTCATACCAAGTTCATTCCCGAGAATCTTTGTTACCGCTTCTATCTGCCTGATATCGCTTTCATCATCCGGTGCATCATCCGACTCATCTACAATTCGCGTGGCTCCACAGTACACAAGGATATTATGATCATCCTTATATGGCAGAATAGCCTCTCTCAAAGCATCCAATTTCTGAATGGCACCGGCCACAACTCTTGATCGCTTCAACGCCAGAATCTCTCCGCGTTTATTCAGCTTATATTTGCCGTCCTTTCCTTTAATCAGGCATTTAGACATTTCATAGGAAAGTTCCTCGTAGGATTCCAATTCGATGTCGCTGAGGTAAACCAGAACCGGATAATATTTATACGGTGTGAGCTTGTCTTCATCTATAGCTCTCTCAAGCGAATACTCAATACATTTTTTTCCAAAGAACTTATAAAGAAGGGCTGTTCCTTCTTCATCCCGGTGCCTGTCAAGAGTTGCCGAAAGTGCAAGCCTGTATGTAAATCGATCATCAAGAAGCCTGGCATATGTTCTTGCTCCAAAGTTATGTGCCTCATCTACCACCAGAAGAATAGGCGTTTTTATTTTTCCTAGCTGCTCCTGCAAATATTTGTCTGTAAATGTTGCATTCGTGCAAACCATACAGAAAAATCTCTTGTCCCGCCGGATCTTCTGATCAAGCACCGCCTTGGATAGCTTTTTTCTCCAATCTCTATGCGCCGGATCACCGTAGGCAACAATGGGATTCATATTGAACTTCTCAATATCCTCTACCCACTGCTCAACCAGGTGCTGGTAAGGAGCAACAATGATTACAGCAAGTTCATCATCGAGATCTTCAGAAAGTTTCGATATGGCTCCGAGCCCAGTATAGGTTTTACCGGTGCCCGTGGCCATGTCAAAAATGCCTCTGTAATTCTCTCCAACCCAGACAGAAATTGCTTCCTTCTGATAATCATGAAGTGTTACATCTTCCGGGATCCTGGCACCAACAGCTTTATCATCTGCCTTCTGCCTGGATTCACTGAATGCACTAATATATCCACTCATTCTTCTGTAAAACTGTTCATTATCTATATCGAAATCCGGTTCCTTCCTACGATACTTATCAATTAACGCCTCCGATATTTTCGGAAATTCCAAAACCTGTAGACTCGGCTCAACATTATTCCACATGGAATAAAACGCATTTTCTTTCAGCTTGACTCTGTCTGCTTCTTCCCCTTTCCAGTCGCAAAAGACGTCAATCGTTTCATAGTTGATCGCCATTGCAGTCATCGATTCATTCATGGATCCGGAAAAGGCTACATGATTTCCATCAGGGTCTTCAATAATGCCCATCTTTTCGTGGTACATTCCGAGTTCTCTATTGTTATCTGTATAAGCAATCCTGATGTCCATTACATCGTCTGCGATTAAATTTGCAAGCAAATTCAGGCGCTCCATTGAGTAATAATCGGTATGATCATCGGACAGTTGCCTTAAAAGTGCCTGCTCTATAATTTTGTTCCTATTCTCATAGCCGGTTTTTATGGCATTGATGTCGTCGTCAGAAAGATAAGGAGAAGCAATAATCTCTATCTTACCTCCGTTCTTCGCCATATCCCCGATTCCCTTGGAGATCTCAACTAACGAAGACGATGAAAAGAAACCAACTGCCCGCTTATACAGATTTGCTTCATGCAGGAGTGGAAGGTAGAAGTCCTGAATCACGTTATCTATAAGGGAACGGTATTCACTTTTGATATGGTGATCTCTTAAGCTCATAACCGCCTCCTATAATTCCGATTCGATATAATCCAGAGCACCTTTCAGTTCCTTAAAATCATCCTCTGAAGTAAAATAATTCACGCTAAACCGTATCGTTCCAGCCGGGTAAGTTCCCATAAACTGATGAGCAAGCGGAGCACACTGTAATCCTGTCCGAACAGCAATATTGCATCGATCAAAGACCGGGCCCGCACTGTCACTGCTTATTCCATCTATAACAGCAGAAACTATACCTACATATATGCAGCCTGGTTTATCTCCCACAATTCTTAAAAAAGAATACTGTTCCAGTAAATTGATGAGCCTCGCTCTATGCTCCTGTTCTTTTTGCCAGATAGCATCTATGGTTTTTTCTTGTCCCCATTTCAAGGCCGCATTCAATCCGGCGATACCGGAAATGTTCAACGTCCCCATTTCATACTTCTGCGGAAGGCTCTCCGGCATATCCTGATTTGCTGATTCATAACCGGTTCCCCCAAAAAGAACAGGTGGAAACTTTACTGCAGGATCCATGACAAATCCCGAGATACCGGTAGGACCATACAGGGTCTTGTGCCCAGCGAACACTGCAAAATCTATTGTTGAAAGGCCCACATTCAGATCCACCAAGCCAGCCGTCTGAGCCATATCAACGAGCGTTACAGAATCATACTTCTTGGCAAGGGAAAAAATATCCTCCACAGGTGCGACCAGTCCAAATACATTACTTGCATGACTGACAATAACAAAATCAGGTTTCACTGCATCGAATTGATAACGGATCCTCTCCAGATCGTAATGCAAGGAGTCAGCCACAGATAGCTGCTGTACTCTGATCCTTCCCCCTTCCTCAAAATGGTGGAGAGTTCGAGTGACAGCATTATGTTCAAACGGGCTAATGTAAATGTTTACAGCACCTCTTTGAATAATACCCTGAATGATAATATTCAAGGCAATGGTCGCCGTTGGCTCGAACACGACCTGCTTTGCGGGGCAGTGGAGAAGTTCCTGTATCAGCTCCCTGGTCTCTCCAATTAATGCACCTGCACTTTGTGCTAGCCGGTAATTTCCTCTGCCGGCATTTGCGCCGGAAGACCGGTAGAACTTATCCATTTGCTCATATACGCATTCTGGCTTTGGATAGGTCGTGGCTGCATTGTCGAAATATGCCATGCACTCGCCTCCCTCAACACATCTTTCTCAAGATGTCCATAAGTATCTGTCGCTTTTCCTGCTCAGAAATCGAATACCCCATAGAGTCAATTTCTCCCAAGATAGAGTTGTAAAGCAGTTTCCCTCTTTTGCTTGGCTCAACCCGGTCAAAGCGCTTCACTTCTGAAGTTCCGTCCTCTGATCGAAAATGAATTTCGTATTCACTGGTACTGCCGATTTCATTAGCAGCTCCATCTGCGTGGAAATTCTCCGCCGTTTCCCGGTACATTTTCAAATTAGCGGAAAACCTTTCTTCCGTTTTATCATCCCAGTCTTCTATCCGAAGATCCGTAGCCACCTTCACCAGCCGGGAAATAAATGTTCCTTCATCATTTGTTACCGCTTTAAAAAGGCCAAGACATTTATCCGTTCCATTTTCAAAGAGCTGCTCAAAAACTCTTTGATCAAGGGTCTCACACCAGTCCTTTATCACTGATGTAAGAGACGCTCTCTTAAGATTTGTTCTGTTGGAGCTGATAGCAAAAATCTTTTTTGTTTCTTCAATTAAGTGTCTCTTTAAATTAGCAGTGACATTGTCATAGTACTCTTTAGCTTTCTGTATATTCTCAGCAACTCCTCCAACAAAGTCCTTGTAGCCAAAAGCCTCCGGCAGCCTTTCAAAAAGAAGTTCCTGGCCGCTAACGTTCTGCTTCAAAAGTCGAACCATTTTCTGATATCTGGGATCAACTTTTTCACCGTTAAGGCCCTTTGTTTCTTTGGCAAATCTGGGCAATGCCAGATACCATCGCTTCATTGCTGATGCTGCATATTCATAAGCACTCAGATTACGTTCTGCATCAATCACATACTGGCTGAACATGTCTGCAATATCCGTTACGAACTGCTGCTTCTCCGGATTCCAATCAAGATACTCCAGGTTATATTCTGCCGGCGCAGAGTTGATTGCCTGAAGCGTATCTGCGGTAAGCGGAACCTGTCCCATTTCGTTTTCAAGAATGATATCCTCATGATATTCATGGAATACCGCAGCAATATAAATGGGAATCACACCATTACGCAGACCGATATGGTATTGTGGCGAAGTCAGTCTCTCATATAACTGTGCGAATGAGACCCGACCATTCTTCTTTGCATCGGTGACAAAAGAAACGATCTCATCCAGTACCGCTTTCATTTTGTCATCCTCTGGTTTCAAGTTAATGCGCGTTCCCGTTTCATCATCAATCAGCACTCCCTTTCTCAAAAGTGTGCTGCGCATGATTGAAACTTCCTGCCCTGTTCCAGTCAGGCCAAGGTTAGGCTCCAGCGTATTCCTCAACAACCCGGCGATTATCTTATTTCTGCTGGTATTCGCCACGGATGTGATGACATCTTTATTAATTGCTTCATTATTAATAACAGGCGTTGCAGAGAACACTTTGTCGCAAATATCTGAAGCGAGACCGGTAAGTGCAGCCTTTCTTAAGATATTTTGCTCTTGCCCGTTATAAACATAAACTGACTTGTATTCCTCCGGATGTGTGTATCCGCTAATAAAGCTGTTGATTACTTCCTGCAGGTCTTCATAAACGACTTCATACTCTTCAAACAGGATGGTATCCTCTCTGGCAGAAGCGCGCAGAGATTGGACTGCCTCAAACTCTTTTAAGGTTTTCTCGATAGATGTCGCTCTCTTAGGAATAATGAAGATGCCTCTATCAACACCCTTGCTTGTTGTAATGATCTTTTTCTTAATAAGAGGCAGCGATTCATTGTCCTCCGGAACAATGGCATAAATCACTCCATCTGCCTGAACATCCTCCGCTTTCTTATTCCAGTCAATATCGCCATCAATTTCATGTTCCTCGATAAAATTGAACTCAAAATACCTGGTCATTTCCTTCTCATCGTTATATCGGGAAGGATAAACATAGCTATCGATATTTGACGCATTCAATGCTTCCTTCATGGAAAAATGAGAGTTCATTGAAGCGACTGCATCCGCGATTTTCTGCTCTATATCTACGCCAGAGGATTGTTTTAATTTTAAGTATCCATTGCTCTGCTTTAGATAAATGACATATTCTTCCTTAATAAGATGCTCAATAGCCTTATCAATGTCTGATGTGGAGTAATCCAGACCATATACACCTACAAGTTCCTCCTTGATTGGCTTCAGTTTATCAAACTGCCCCAGCATATATATCAAAGAGATTGTCTTCACGATCTTGCTTTCAAGCTCCCGTTCCCGAATCTGTTCCAGAATCTTCACAGTAAGAATAAAATTCTTATGCATCTCACCAGAGATCGGTTCTTTCTGGAACACCGGATAAAAGTAATCAAATATAATATCCGGCGTAAGCAGTCTAAACGAAGGCCTTCCGGGTTTTCCCAAGAATGAAGACAATGTCGCGTGTCCATCGGCAGACAAAAATGTAAAGAGTGTCCGTTCGTTTTGCGCAATCCTTTCAGAGAGCCTTGGGAGAATAAACGTAGAAACCGGATGAAGCGGATAGCATCCGTAGATGGTCGTCTCAAGTTCGTTTTCAACAGAATCATTAAAAATCGGGTGTGTCTTGTAACGATTCTCTAATTCATCAAACTTCTTCTTATTCTTTGGCTCATTGCAGAAGGCGGGCCATTTCTCCTCGTCCTTGATGATAACTGTGGAGATAATCTCATATGTCTGAGCAAAGTTATTGTTCAGATGTATATGCTTGAAACGGTCAGATACCCCACGCCACCCATCAACCTTCTGCTTTGGAAGCCGGTCAATATAATTTGATATTTCCTTGTGCGAAATCAGCATAAGATGCATCTGGGTGTTACCGCTTCTGTTGCATTTCTCGGCAAAATCCTGTAACATTTTTGTGTCGCTTACAGAAGCCGCAGCAATATTGGCTTCGAGGAACTTGCTGAATTCATCATAAACAACATAAATGCCCAGATACCCTTTTTCCTTCAGGCTTCTGGCGACACTCTCATATAAATCCACCACATCAAATCCTACAAACGGATTAAAGACACTTCCTGCCGTCAGTGTCGGATAAATACGTTCAAATTCTTCATATACTTCAACGTTATAGTCTTCCAGCGCGGAAAGGAATGCCTCAATGGGCATACTGATATCCTTTTTGAATTTTTCGTACACATCTGGATAGTTTTCTTCCCATTTCTGAATGGTTCGGACGGCGGCCATATAGTTGGTTTCCGGCATAATATCCAGATCGTTTTCGCTCAGCGTTCTCTGAAGTGCCAGAAGAAACGCCTGAGGAAGGCTCGTACTTGTCCCGTTAATAATCACCGGGAGTATCTTGTTCTTCGGATCAGAGTAATAATTTTCTACCAGTTGCTTTAATTCAGGATCTTCATTAACCTTTGGAATCAAATGGGTAAAAAGATTCCAATCGCGCTGCATTAAAATCGACAGTATGGTTAAGACAATATGGGATTTGCCTTTTCCGTACGCACCGACGAGAACTCTCGCCCGCTCTGTCGAATCTGGTCTTGTACTCAGCAGGATCTCTTTCAAAAGCTGAAGGGACGACCTTGTTGGGATGAAATTTTTTAGTTTATCATCGCGATTCAGGTCATATCCAATATTCACAGAATATTGGAAACCTGATGCGACATCTATCATCTTACTCATAAGTTCGTCCTTTCGATATCGGCGTAATAGTTCTCAACGCACTCTGTAAAAGTCCGTTTCGTATTGTTCAGACGTATTACGTCCAGACCAGCTGTACGAATAATCTTGATTTCCCCTGTCTTCTCAACTTCATGCAGAATTTCAAGCATGCAGATAGAATCAAGATTAAAAACTTTACCGATGTTACATTCTCCATTCAGCAGATCATTCAAGCTGATTTCTTCTTGTCCATTGGCCTGATCGAAAATAACAGCAAGAACAACCCATGGATTAAAGCTCCTTACAGAAGGTGTTGCTTTCCTATAGAGCACATTGCCACCCTCTTTGCCAAGGATGTCGATAAGACCGAGTTCCCCCAGCGGGCACGTGATATTATTCTCCGGCGAATCCTTGGCTGGATTAGACTTATACTTCGGAACATACGTGTTGATAATGCACGCGAAATCATCTGAAAGAGACCTGATTGCAACCTTCGTTCCTTTCATCTTGAGATCATTTTGTATCTGTTCCAAGAAATCTTCTCTGCTAAACTCGCTCTGAGTAAACTTATTGAAGAAAAAATACCATGCCGGAGCCATTTCTTCGTCAGTCACGAGCTTATATTGAAGCAGATACAGCGTTCCCAACTCTTCTGTATAAGGATCATGTTCATGAACCAGTTTCCCGAAATCCGTCAGTTTCTGAACTCTTTTTCCCTTAGACGGCTCGCTTGTCAATCCAACTGCCTGAAGCCAATAACGAAGTGACTTGACCATGTTCGCGCCGATTCCAAGAACATCCATGGGGTTTTCTTTTTTGTCTACAAAAACATCGGGCTTCTGCGATACATACCGCATGCCCTTGCTAAGCCACCCCTTTCTTATAAAAAATGTCTCACTGGCTCGAAACTTCGTGGCCATGTCCAATATCCTCCTAATCCTTCGTTCTTAGATACTTATCCATCATGCAGCCGCCCCGAAGGTACTTGGCTGTCACGCACATTTTGCAATGAACGCATTTATTTGGATCAATATGATAGCCGTCCTCCGAAATTGAAATAGCACCTGCTTTACAGAGCGATTCACATTTCAGACACTTCCGGCACGCATTAAACTTCCTGACCTGATATGCGACCATGTGCTGTAGGCTGTCATGGTCTTTCACGTTCATTGTTCGGACTTTTACTGCATGTTCGTACCCGTCTTGCTCAAATGGCTGCACCGACAGAATCGGAACATTGGCTTTAACATCAAGTACAAGTACCTCATGTAACAACTTCTGTCCGAGCTCTGGCGCGACCCTTCCAAACGGCGTAAGCATGTTCAGAAATTCATCGTCCATCGGGCGGACAAGCCGATAGATCTTGGCATGGTCTTCTGTAGTGCAGTTTGTGAACCGTATCTTCACATCGCCCGCCGCAGGAAGGCCATTTCCACCCTGCCTTGCTTTCCAGGCTCC
The DNA here is from genome assembly GCA_051893535.1 of Eubacterium sp. GTDB lineage: Bacteria > Bacillota > Clostridia > Peptostreptococcales > Anaerovoracaceae > Aminicella. The sequence continues at coordinate 15,624 of JBJFHK010000048.1, forward strand.
GGAATCAACGTACTCTTCTGCATCAGGCTTGCCAATCTTCTTGGCAAACTCAACAAGGAACTCGCGCCACTTTTTCGATTCCTCCGGCATGTATATTCTTGATAGAAACTGCGCCCGCTGATTATTGTTCGGACAGCACCAGCATCCCACCCGGTCGTATCCGAGTCGATAAGCATCGTTGAAGTCGATTCCTTCGGAAAGTATGTAAAGCCATATATCCATATCTTTCCAGAAGAAAATAGGTGACGCCACAGTCTGCTGCTGAATTTTAACTGACTCAGCATCGTCCTCAATCCGGTTGTATTTACTCCTGGCAACAGACTCCGACTTACGAATGCCGTAAAATGTCAGAATTTGCTGGTTACGATACAGGCCATTGATTACTCTGGTGATCGGTCCAGTCTTGAACATGGAGCAGCACCACCGCATCATACGCGCTGGCGGTCCTATATCTTCGCATACATCCTGGAAAACCTGCTCATTGTTTTTCGCCACCTTGAATATGGCCTGTGGATGATTTTTGCGATATCTTTCTGCATATTCCACCGTTAAAGGAAATTCAAGTGTAGTGTTTCCAAAAATGTGAACCAGACTTGGATCGCTTAATGCCTTTATGGCCAGGTCGGCAGTTACCGTAGAATCCTTCCCACCTGAGAAGGACAGAACAATATTTTCCTCTGGGAACTTTTCTGCTGCCTTCTTTATGAAACGATGCGCCTCATCAATCAGGTAGTCAAGTCGCATTCGATTTGCTTCGGTAAAGGCTTTTATATTGGCATCAAAAAACTCATGTGGATTCTCATCCTCATATTTATGTAACTGCTCGATATAACCATCTGCGTTCGCTTCCTTAAAAAGCTTGCTCGGCAGCGCAATTGACTTGCCGTTGATGTAATACCTATTATTTGATGCCCATACAGATTTTTCGGACCACTCATACGGTTTCTTTTTCAGAAGGATTTCAATCAGTAAACGCTCCTTCGGAAAAACAGGGCGAATATCTGCTGACATATATTTCATCGGTTTCCCACAGCGAGGACAGATGCCTTTATCCGCTTGTGTGATTTCCTGCATTACAGGAACCTGACAATCCTCGCACCAATAAACTTCAGTGGGTATATCCTCAACCGTCTCTTCACCGCAGATGGGGCAGTTTTTTTCATTTGTTTCTATATTGCAATTCTTGCACCACACGTCATCCGCTCCTCGTGTCTATAGCAGCAATTACTCAGGCGTATTACTCATTTTCTTCCCGCACGCAGGTAACAATATCTTCGATGTCGCAGTCAAGGGTTTCGCATATTTTATTGAGGACTTTTGTAGACACGTCCTCGCCCTTTCCCATTGCAGCAATAGCATTCGTTGAAATATGTGCCTGCTTGTGCAAATCTGTTCTGTTCATTTTCTTATCAATAAGAAGCTTCCACAATTTATCGTAATTCATAGCCATCACTGCTGCCCTCTTTGATTCGAATGAATAGACTACGCCTAATTTAAATACTTTACCATAAGAGGGGCTTGTTTTCAAGATTCTCTTGAATTTCTCAAGATTTTCTATCAAAATAAAAGGTTACATGCACTGTTCATTCTCCCCACCTCATCTTCCGGTAGCATTCCTGGCTGCAGTACTTCTGCTGCTTGGAACTGAAAGTTCTGAATTCCTTTCCGCAGCAGGGGCAGGTCTTTGTCACCACGGTTTTCCCCTTCAGTTCCGTCCTGTGCTTTGACCACCATTTCTTCCGGCATTCATCGTCGCAGTACATCTTCTTCCGCTTTCCCGGTGTGCTGGTGACCGGTTTGCCGCACCATCTGCAGCGGACGCCATCCCAGGCATCGGCTTTGCCGTGATTCCAATGCTCCCCGATTTTCTCTTCCGGGTCTGCCGCCTCGCCTTCGTTAATCACCCGCGGCTCTTTCAGCCAGCCTCTCTGCGGCCCGTAGACCGGAGTTGTGACCTTTGTCTCCGTTCCATCGAGCAGTTCGACCGTCATCGTCCTGTCCGGCCAGACCGTGATCCGCTTCAGGATAAGGGCAAAATCATCCATGTCAAGCGGCAATTCATCCCGCGGCATCTCCGCGAATTGATCAATGAAATCCATCGCCGCGGCTCTCTTAGAATCATCTGTCAGAACGCCTGCGGTCACTCTCTTCAATGTTTCGAGTACTGCCGGCCGCTTCGTCAGAACGCTCTGCATCGCCATCCGTACCAGCTCATCGAGTCCCTTCTCATAGATATGCGGATTCCGGCAGTAAATGCCCTTCACACTCCTGTTGGCGCAGGCCCACACCGGATCCCTTGTCGTATCCGCATGCCAGATTAGCGGCCTGTACGATTCACCGCAGGTTCCGCAGACAATCTTCTCCGAATAGATGTACAGGCAGGAGAATGGCTTGTCCCTGTGCTTTTCCGCGCGGGCTCTCAGTTTTTCCTGCACATAATCAAAAAGCTGCCGGTCGATGATCGCTTCATGACCGGCAGTGATGTAGTACTGATTCAGTTCTCCTGTGTTCTTCTTAATCTTCTTGGTGAGGAAGTCTTCTCTGTAGGTTTTCTGCAGCAGGGCATCGCCTTTGTACTTCTCATTAGCGAGCACGCTGTGGATAGTGGAGTCACTCCACCTGCTTCCTCCGGCCGGAGCCGGAATCTCTTTTTCTTCAAGCATATTTCCGATTGCCGACGGCGAGAATCCTTCCAGGAACAGTCTGTAGATCATCCGCACAACAGCCGCTTCTTCAGGATTCACTTTCATGCCCTTGTCGTATCCGAGAAAATGGGAATACGCCACGGAGTAGCGGCCTTCCGCGAACTGCTTTCTCCTGCCCCACGTCGTGTTCTGGGAAATGCTGCGACTCTCCTCCTGGGCCAGTGAAGATAAAAGAGTGATAAGGAATTCTCCCTCAGACCGGCTCGTCCAGATATTCTCTTTCTGAAAATACACCTCCACATTCAGGTCTCGGAGCCGCCGGAGCATTTCGACCGAATCGACCGTATTCCTGGCAAAGCGGCTGATCGATTTTGTGAGGATCAGGTTGATCTTCCCGGCTTCGCAGGCTTCCATCATTTTGAGGAACTGCGCCCGGTGCTTTACGCTCGTGCCGGAGATCCCGTCGTCAGCGTATGTCTCGACGTATTCCCAGTTCTCATGTTCTTCGATCATCTGCCTGTAGTAATCCATCTGCGCGTACAGGCTGCTCTTCTGCTCCTCGTGATCCGTGGAGACTCTGGCGTAGATCGCCACCTTCCGCTTCTTCGGTTTGTCTTCCCCGCAATTCTTAAGCATGGGGTTTGTTCCGACTTTACGTACGACTGCCATTCGGTTTTTCCTCTATCTTCTCCGTCGCGACTTCGACGCTTCGCATCGGCGGGTCAAAAGCTTCCAGCAGCTCCTGCCAGATGGCTTTCGTCTCTTCGCCGTTTACCAGTCCGTTCTCCTGAAGTCCGGCCAGAATCCATTTCGCCATCCGGTAATCGACTTCCCTTGCAAAATCCATGGCCATGGTTCCGTCCTCCCTCGTCGAAGCAAATTCCGCTTAGTTCGTTTCCGGACAAGTCCGAAAATTCACCGCGCTTCATTGCTTCTCCTCTCCCCAAAAAGCCTGCGGCTTTTCGGGGTCTCCTGTTCTCCGCCCGCCGGAAGGTCTGCGGCACTCCGCATTCCTCTTCGGGCGTATGGTATCTATCACTCTCGTCCGCCGTAAAGTCAAGGAGAACCTGCGGAAATCCGATACTGCGTAACTTATTGCCTA
>JBJFHK010000049.1:0-3403 GCA_051893535.1 Eubacterium sp.
TTCTTTCTGAAGACTTCTTCGCCGCTGAAGAATTCCGGATTGATCACCAGGAAGAAGTGTCCCAGATGGTACGGTCTCTTGGATCCGTCCGGATTCTTGTTGGTCAGGTCTTTCATGAACAGGCCGTTGGCCAGTGCTGCGCTGAGAATTTCAACGACTGCAGCGTATCCATATCCCTTATAGCCGGCCAGTTCCTCGCCGATTCCGCCGAGAGGCGCAAGAGCAGCCTTGCCCTCGGTCAGGGCCTTCAGGATTTCCTCACTGTTCGTCATGGCTTTTCCATCTCTTCCGATTACCATGCCGGCCGGTGTATCCATGCCGTTTCTTGCAAAGAACTCAATCTTTCCGCGCTGTGTAATGGATGTCGCACAGTCCAGGATGAACGGGAATCCTTCATCGGTCGGAAGCGAGAAGGTCAGCGGGTTTGTTCCCATCATATTATCAATTCCGAATGTCGGTGCAATGGACGGACGGGCGTTGGTTCCGGTGATTCCGATCATGCCCTTGTCTGTAGCCATAGTTGTCCAGTATCCGGCAATTCCGTAATGGGATGAATTGCGGATTGCACCCATTGCAAGGCCGTACTTGGATGCCTTGTCCAGCAGCATTTCCATTACGCGGTGAGATGCTACCATGCCCATGCCGTCATGTGCATCGGCGACAACGGTTGTCGGGGTATCCTTTACGATTTCCAGATTGGTTACCGGATTCAGAATTCCAGCATCAATTCTGTCGATGTAAATCGGCTTGAAACGGTTGCAGCCGTGGCTCTCGATTCCGCGGCGGTCGCTTTCCAGCAGGACATCGGTGCAGATTTCCGCGTCTTCCTCAGGAACGCCAACCTTCTGAAAGGTATCAATCATGAAATTCTTTACCGTGTCCCAAGGCACCCATGGACGGGTTTCATTGTCAATTACTCCATGTTCATCAAATTGATATGCCATAAACTTCCCTCCTGTCAACTTTTTATTCTATTATTGATTTTATCATAGCTGTCCGGTTTCGGCTATGTTTTTCTTTTGGATAAACAATCAGAAGAGAAGAAGAATACAATATTCTGAACTTTCTCCTTCTATCCTATTGCCAACACTTTCTCTTCGGTGCTAGAATAGTGTTGTGAAATAATCTGATAGGAGGAGTTGCCGTGGCTATTTTTGAGGTGCCGATTACAAAAAAGTATGCTCTGAAAGGTTGCAGCTGGCCTGTTGAATCTCCAAAGGCGTTCGTTGTTGCAATCACTGGAATGGATGAATATGCAGAAAGATATGATGATTTCTGCCGAATTCTGAATGAGAATGGATATTCCGTGTATTTCTTTGACCATTTCGGTCAGGGTGTAAACGCCGAATCTGCAGACAAGCAGGAAATCTGGCCGAAGGACGCGTGGAATATGACGCTGAAAGCCATGCACCGCAAGGTTACAGAGTGCAGCGTCGGAGGAATTCCGGTCTACCTGTTCGGACATTCCATGGGATCATTCGTCATTCAGGCCTATCTGGAGCATTTTCCGGAAACCGCAGACAAGGCCGTCATCATGGGATCCAACGGCCCGGCAAGAGGCACTTATGCCTTCGCTAACTTCCTGTCTGCGCTGACCACAAACGGCCACAACTGGGATAAACCTTCCAAATTCATCAATAAAATGGCAGTCGGCGGATATCTGAAGAAAATCGTCAGCCCGAAAACTCCCCTTGACTGGCTGTCTTATAACGAGGACAACGTCAAGGCTTACATCGCTGACCCTTACTGCGGCGCACACAATACCTGCGGCATGTACCGCGAATTCATGAGAGGATTGAACGACCTTTACCGCCGCCCTTATCTTTCCCGTATCTCCGAGCGTGAATCGATCCTGATCGTCTCCGGTATCGATGACCCGGTCGGCAATTACGGAAAAGGCCCGATTGAACTGGGAAAAATGTACCGCCGGCTCGGCGTCCGCGATGTCCGCGTAAAAATTTACCCGGATATGCGCCATGAGATTCTGCATGAATCCGGAAACGACCATGTTATTTCCGATATTCTGGCTTTCCTGGATGAATAGAACGGAAAATTGATGTCATAAAAACGTATCATAAGAAACTGCTGCACGAAGTTATGAACGATTAACCTGGGCGGCAGCTCCTTTTTATACTGCCCCCGTTTCCGTCAGTCAGCTGATGATAAAAAACATTTCCGCAATTACTTCAGAGACTCCGAAATAAAGAAAAGCAGCAGCAAAGCACAGAAAAAAGGACCGCTGCCCTGCGCTCATTCAAGTTCAGGGCAGCGGTCCTCATCGCTCTCACTAACGATTCAATAATTTAGAAGATACGACGCGTCGCTTGCCAGTCGCAAGGCCAGGTCTCCCGGCCGCACCAGCATAAGGAGTTGCCCTCATTCGCGCTTCGCTGATGCTCGCGTGAATGAGGGCAACTCCATTATGACCTTAGTCGAGCATCTCAATAAATGCCGTAATTCTCGTGTTCAGCTGACCGATATCGGCTTTGGAGTAGTCGGTTTCGATGGCGAGGTACGGGAGGTCTTTTTCGTTGTTGCAGAAGTCGCGGATGGTTGCGGTTTCGATGGCGTAGGTGTGGCATGCAGAAAGTTCCATGTCGATGACGCCGTCTGCGTGGTACTGATCGATCAGGCGTCCGAGCAGTTCGAGACGATTGTCGTTCGGGGTCATAACGGAGCAGCCGATCTGCATGTAACGGTCTGCAATAGCGCTGATCGGATCGCCGGTGTTTTCCTTTACCAGGCGGTCGAAGTTTTTATAGCCGGAGCAGTTCTCGTAGGCGACAACGACTCCGCCGTTATCTTCAACGGCACGGACAACTTTCAGCGTGTCGCCTCCCATCGGACATCCGGTGATGATGATGCGCGGACGCTTGCCGAAGCTGCGGCCGTTCTTGTACTCCTCTTCAACTTTTGCTCTCAGGTCGTCGAGATCCTTGATCAGTTCTTTTTTGTCGAACTTGAATGTGCTTCCGTAAACAGCCTGGAAGAGCTCGAGTCCGCTTATCGGAGCCGGGTCGGACATCATCAGTTCGGAGAATTTTCTCATGGCTTCGCGCTCTTCATTCTTCAGGTGAATGGCCTCTTCCAGTTTCTCATCGCTGATCTCTGTGCCGAGGAAGTCTGCCAGGTAGTCTCTGAACTTCTGGACTTCCTTCTTCCAGAGCTCAAAGGAATCGGCGTCCTGGGCCTGCGGGAGCTGCATCAGATACATGTTCTTAAATTTACCCATCAGTTCGTACATTTTTTTCTTTCCGTCGCAGGTTGTCTCGCCGACAACGACATCAGAAAAATGGAAGTACGGACATTTATCTTCCTTCGCGAAACCGTAGCTGGACTTGATCAGCGGACACAGATTGGACGGAAGGTCTTTTTCTGCCGCGGATACCGGCTCATCGGACAT
>JBJFHK010000050.1:0-3393 GCA_051893535.1 Eubacterium sp.
CTTTCAAAATCATGGGGATAAATCTTGATGCTCTTGGGATGAGACATCTCGACATAACCAAGCTTCTTCAGATTTTTGGATAACGTTACCTTCGAGAAGTTCGTCAGAGAGAGCAGGATATCTGACAGCTCCTGCGTATCCAGCTTCATAGAAAACGCACCTAAAAATCGGTCCATGTCCATCGAAACACACTCTTCAGCATGAATGATTGCGGAAGTAAAACCGTTTGTGATGCTCGTAGATACAGCGTCTTGTACCTGCACGGTTATCGACTCTGCAACGACTTCCAATTGAGTCTGGAATTGCTGCATTGCATTGGCAATCTCTCTTTCCACCATAGGCCGAATCGTGTGATCGATGTATGCGTCCAGTTTTGTATCCAACTGGTTATCTTCCATCAACTTTATAATTTTGGCCTGAGCAAATCCCCTCCAGCGTCCGGTTCCCAGATATTCCCGAAACGTGTTCTCTAAAAAGGGAAGACCCGGGAGCCCCTGCATGTTCAGATAAGAATTCAGACTTTGCAGGATGAGGTTGGAAAGCTCATCAATCTTGCCTGTCAGATATGCCTCATCACGATTTTCCGGATCAAGCGTATCCAGCCAGCCTCTGACGATAGAGGAAAACGCTTCAGAAGAGAAATATTCTCTCAGGTGATCGGCAAGCTGTCCCATTTCAAGATAACCACTCTCTTTCAGGTAGCAGATGTAATCGGACAGAATCTCCTCAACCAAATCAAACAAATCATCCGAAGAGAACTGTATCTCACTCAGAAGCGTTGGCAAATCAGCAATTAACTGATTACGAACAAGCACCGCTAAATTACTGATATTCGGAAGATCGGAGGCATCCATTTCGGGAACTGATATCTGAATGGATGATAGGTCGGCTCCATTCAGAAAGTAGGTTTGCAGCAGCTCCTGATCGATCAAGATCGCGTCTTTCAGCATATGTACGTCCACATTCACCAGAGATGCCGGATCCAGTTCCCGTGCTGTCCCACTGTTGTCAAACGGCGTGCCGGTGAAAATATTCACATCCGGGTTTTCCAACTGAGCCATCACGATTTCACTCGACGCGGCATCCGCGATTGTTTTTTCCACCAAGGCAAATGGATAGTCAATTCCGGGTTTCAGGACGCCGGTTCCATATTCTTTCTTAGGCTGGACGACACCCACAATCGTAAGATCTTCACCGCCTGCAACCAATTGGCGCATATAAGTGGTATCCTCACCCCGGTCTCGCCAGACATCGTATTCTTTGTCGTAGGTGAAGGTATCACAGCTGTTTACGAGTTTGAATTTGATGCCGAGAAATTCTTCATATGCAAAACTCAGCCCATCCAGATTCTCAGTTTCGACATCAAACCCGCTGATAAATTCACTGATAAAGCTGTCAACCTTATTTGGATCTCTCAATCCAAGAACATAAAGCAGATAGTCACTGATTTTTCCTTCGCTTGTGAGGACAAGGATGCACTCATTGCTGTTCTGCGGCCAGCGCCCCGCTTTGACATCATAGCGGTCTATGTACAGGCTCTCTGCTTGAGGCATACAGTAAAACATATTGGTACTGACCGAAGAAGAGATCAGGGAAGTATCCATAGTTGAGAGCGGAATTCCCAGCGAATCCAGCGTGGAATCCGGGCAGACACGCCGGATGCTCTGACCATACTCGACATAGATCTGCGGCTGAACATTGTAGACATACTCTATCGTACCGTACTGCACAATGTCATTTTCATCCTGATCCAGGTATTCCTTCAGCAGTTCCAAATCGTTCGTATCCAGCATGGCGAACAGTTTCTCCAGAAAGCCAATAACTTCTACTTGATCTTGTCCGCTTTCCGCAAGGTTTCCGTTCAAATCTGAAAGCATAGAAGAGACATCCATGTTTAAGGTTTCCACAAGAAGCGGATATTGATAGGCCATTTTTGCTTCCTGCTGATAGATATAGTCATCCACACCGGAAGAAAGCGCGGCAATCAGTGCGATTCCAATGATGCCGATGGAGCCGGCAAACGCGGTTAAAAGTGTCCGGGACCGTTTGGTCCAGAGATTGTGAAAGCTGAGCGAGAGGGCGGTGAACATATTCATGGAAGCATGTCCCATGTTCCTGCTGACCACTGCTTCCGTTTCTTCCTCCGGCATATAGGGGTCAGTATCGCTGATGATCTCACCGTCTTTTAGCGTAATGATACGGGTCGCATACTGCTGGGCCAGTTCCGGGTTGTGGGTAACCATGATAATTAGTCGATCCTTAGCCACTTCCTTCAGCAGTTCCATCACCTGCACACTGGTCTTGCTGTCCAGAGCGCCAGTTGGCTCATCTGCAAGCACAATTTTGGGGTTGTTTACCAAGGCCCGTGCAATAGCCACACGCTGCATCTGTCCGCCGGAAAGCTGATTGGGACGTTTTGTCAGTTGATCCCCCAAGCCCACTTTCTCAAGGGCTCGTGCCGCCATCTCTTTCCGCTTGTTTCCGGAAATACCCGAGATCGTCAGCGCCATCTCCACATTGGAAAGGATATTCTGATGCTGAATTAGATTGTAGCTTTGAAAGATAAAGCCAATGGAGTGATTCCGGTAGGAGTCCCAGTCTCTGGCAGAATAACCTCGGGTAGAGATATGATCAATCACCAGGTCACCGGAATCATAATGATCCAGACCGCCGATTACATTGAGTAATGTTGTCTTTCCAGAACCGGAAGGTCCCAGGATCGCAACAAATTCATTTTCACGAAAAGACAGGTTGATATTGTTCAATGCGATATGGCTGTTTTTTCCTGTCCCATAGCTTTTTTGTATCGCTCTTATCTCAACCATAATGGAAACTCGCCTCCCTTATTTGACTGAAAATGATACGGCATTGCAGGGCGTAGCCCATCCGTTATGTAAAAGAATTATTACGGTGTTTCTTTATCCTTTGAGTTATTCTCAAATGAAAGTGACTGTGGTAAACGAATGCTGACTGCGATCAATTCCAACCCTAAAATGATAATGTGTGTGGAAAACTTCTCAAACGGATGAAACAGTAAAATCAAAGCTAACGTCATGCGCAGCAAAAACTCTATTATTTGAATTGCAAAATGCTGCTTTTGACATAGCCTGTAAAATACCTGCTTCAAAGACTTTGATGCCTTCCCAATTCCAATCATGGCCCAGGTTGTCCCAATCGCTCCCAATGCATTGCTTCCCTGTAGAATAAAGGCTACTCCCATAATCATCAATATAATGCTATAAGTTAGTTCCTCAGAATGTTCCCGAACAAGGTTCTGATTCTGAAAAGCGTTGATTCCCCACAATATAGAGGCCAGCACCATAGCGCCTCCGAGCAGATAGGGCAGTATTCGGGTTACATGGTCAGAGAATAGAATAAAAACCACTCCGAGTA
>JBJFHK010000051.1:0-3374 GCA_051893535.1 Eubacterium sp.
TCCGGTCCTCGGTATGGATCTTCCGATCTTCCCTATCCGCTTCTCTATCTGGAAAAGGACCGGGATGCACTCGTCAGCACCTGGAGCCGCCGGTCCGATTATGTTTTGTCAAGGCTGGAAAAGGGAAGCTCCGGCAGGAGCGGGGAAGCCGGATGGCTGATGCAGGAGCTGAAAGAAGTGAAACGGAAACCCGCAGATTACCGGGACTTCCTCAGGAAGTTCGCAAAGCGGGCGGATACCGTGAAACCGAGCATGGACGAGTTCAATCCGATCCTGTACACTTACGGTCTCCAGTTGTATGGAAATCTTCCACTGATAGAAGAATCAGAGACGTCGCGGAAAAAGAAAATCTCGGAATTCATCATTGCCGTGGACACCTCCGGGTCGACGGCAGGGAGTCTTGTGCAGGAATTTCTCCGGCAGACCTGTGATATACTGATGGACAGGGAGATGTTTTCAGAGCGGATGAACCTGCATATCCTGCAGTGCGACGCGGCCATTCAGGAGGTCATGGTCATCCGGCATAAAAGTGAGATTGAGCAGGCGGTAAGGCAGATGCATGTGAAGGGCATGGGGGGAACGGATTTCCGCCCGGTCTTCTCTTATGCGGAGCAGATGAAGAGGGAGGGAAAATTTACCCATCTTCAGGGACTTTTGTATTTTACGGACGGACGCGGTGTGTATCCGAAACGGAAACCGGATTTTAAAACAGCATTCGTATTTCTCAGAAACGAACTGGACGCGCCGCAGGTTCCGCCCTGGGCATATAAAGTGATTTGGGAGCAGAAATGAACATCAGTGAAGCAGAAAAACAGTTGAAATACGCGGCGGAGTGTTATCTGGAGAAAGACCCGGACGGGCAGTATGTGATTCCGCTGGAAGAGCAGCGGCCGATCTTCCTCTACGGGCCGCCGGGAATCGGAAAGACCGCTGTCGCCGCTCAGGCAGCAGAGGAACTTCATCTGGGATTTTTATCCTATTCCCTGACCCACCATACCCGGCAGACGGCACTGGGACTTCCCTTTATTACGGAAAAGCAGTATCAGGGAAAGACGGTGAAGATCAGTTCCTATACCATGAGTGAAATCGTCGCGTCGGTTTATGATCTGATGGAAGAAACCGGCGTAAAGGAGGGAATCCTCTTTCTGGACGAACTGAACTGCGTATCGGAGACACTGGCTCCGGCTATGCTGAGATTTCTTCAGTTTAAGGAATTCGGGCAGTATAAGATTCCGGAGGGCTGGGTGATTGTGACCGCGGGAAATCCGCCGGAGTATAATGCAGGAGCCAGAAGTTTCGATCTGGTAACCCTGGACCGGGTGAAGAAGATCACGGTTGAGCCGGATTATCCGGCCTGGCGGGAATATGCCGTCCGTCACAGTGTCCATCCTCTGGTTCTGTCTTATCTGGATACGAGGAAGGAGGATTTCTACTCGGTGGAGACGACCGTGGACGGCACGGAATTTGTGACGGCCAGGGGCTGGATGGACCTTTCCACCATGCTGAGGCTGTATGAGAAAAAAGAGTTTCCGGTGGATGAAAATCTGATCATGCAGTATGTGCAGAATGAGCGGATTGCCAGGTCCTTCGCGTCTTACTGTGACTTGTTTTATGAGTATAAACGGGCGTACCCGGTGGACGAGATATTGAAGGGGACAGAAGACCAGGAGATTGTAAAGCGGGCGCATGACGCGTCTCTGGACGAGAGGCTGGTCCTCTTGCAGCTTATTTTTGACCGGATGAAGGCTCCGCTCAGGGAAATCTACAGACGCCGGACCGGAATAAGGGACCTGGAGAAAAGGATCAAGCATGCAGTCGGCCAGCCTTCCAGGCACCGCTATGGAGAGATGATCAATATTCTGCAGGATCTGGCCGCGGAACTTTCCGACAGTCTGGAACATGCGAAAAAGTCCGGATCCTCTTCAGAAGAGGAACAGAAAATTACCCGAAGTGAAATCCGCCTTCTGACCGCCTGGGTGAAGGAACTGCTTCATGAAGGCTCGGAGCGCGGCCGCGACGACAAGGGCAGTGTTGCGGGAAATCTGATCGCAGCCAGGATGAATGAGCAGCTGCATGAGATGAAGCAGAAGATTGAGACTTCAAGAGGGAATCTGGGGCATGTATTCCAGTTCTGCGAGAAGGCCTTCGGGCTGTCTCATGAGATGCTGGTCCTCGTCACAGAGCTTACCGCGGACTTCTACTGCGCCGATTTCATCAGCCATTACGGATGCCCTGCCTATGATGAATACAGCGAGAAGCTGCAGTTCACCGGACGCGGAAATCAGATCAGAAAAGATATTAATGGGATTCATGCTGTATCGGCTGAGCCAGATGCAGCAGAGAATCCGCAGTCAGGTGCGGCAAAACGAACCCAGCAAGAGAAAACAAATACGGAAAAATAAAATCATATGACAAGACAGGAAATTGATATACAAACGGAAGAAAAGCTAAATGAAGAGGATGAAGCTGCAAACGCTGCAGGGATTTACCGCATCCCGGCCGGGATAAAGCGTCTGGATGCGGACTTGCTCTCTTCAAATCCAGAGGCGCAGAAGGCAGAGAAAATTCTTCTTCCGGAAACGCTGGAAGAAATCGGAAATTACTGCTTTTCCGGTTTTCACAGGCTTGAAGAAGCTGTATTTCCGGCTTCCGTTATAAAGATGGGAAGAGGGGTGTTTCAGCACTGCTGGCATCTGAAGCGTGCGGATCTTCCGTCCGGGACCAGCTATCTTGACGACCAGTTCTTCTATGGATGCGGAAATTTAAAAGAACTGCTTGTTCCCGCTTCTGTTGAGGAGATCAGCCGGGACGCCCTGAGGAGCTGCAGCCGGCTGAAGAGGGTCTCTGTTTCTGATGAAAGATTCCCGGATTATCCCCGCAGAGTGAAGCAGCTTTCTGCCTTCACAATGATGGAAGAAAGTGAAGATGTGGACTGGGAATCTTTTTCTTCCCGACATCCCAATGCGGCGGAATATGTAAAGGAGCGCCCGCGGGGACTGATGGACATCGCCATTGCCGGTGATCTGCAGGATGCGGCTTCTTTTCTTCTTCGATATATGGATTACAGCGGGGAAGACCTGCGGAGATTTTCTGACCGGGCGAATGAAGAGGGAAGGACGGAGATCATGGCGCTGCTGCTGAGGGAGATCGGACGCAGCGGGGAGGACGGACAGGATGATGGTGAAGAGGAATTCTTTACCTGGTAAGAGCAGAAGAGCCCCTGTGTCTGGTCAGCCCCTTGGTTCGAAAAATATCTGAAGGGCTGGTTTTAAACTCCCGCCGCTGTCAATATTCATAACTTAAACATTTTATAAATTTTGATACCTTTTTTACAATCACCCCGGGAAACATCTTACAATCCTTAACTACAATAA
>JBJFHK010000052.1:0-3352 GCA_051893535.1 Eubacterium sp.
ATGGCGGCTATGAAGCTGGGAAAATCCAGTACATGTTCTTTACTTCATCAGCTTTCCATGCTCCAGTTGATCGACTGCCAGGAGAACGACGTTTTTGTGTACCGCCTGCGCGTCAATCCCAACGATCATCCCACGCTCTTTGCCGGAGAGCCTACTCCGCCTGTGAGCCTGCCAGAGGACAAAAACTCTGCGCCAGAGACTGTAGCAGCGTTGGCAGAGGGATATTCGCAGGATGTGTTGGAGCAGCTGAATATTCTATCCGAATCCTCTACCTCCAACAGGGACAGGCGCGTTTCCGAAGTGTTGCGATCCTGCCTCGCCAAAGGGACGCTTCTTCGCAGCGATTACGAAGCGCGTGGCTACAGCGGCAACATGTGGCTGGCCGACACCGCGCTGGCAGCCCAGCTGGGTCTGATTACGAAGCAGCCTGATGGCGACTACACGATTAACCGGGAGCTGCAAACAGAATTCTCCAAGCTCAAACCCCATCAGAAGAAAGCCATCACCGCTATTTATGAGGCCTTTGGCTACGACACGTTCTCGTCAGAAATGTTTGTCGCCACACTGAATTATTCCGTTTCCTATACCTACGCATCTCTGCACAAGTTGACCCTGCTCCGTATCCTGGAGCAGAAAATCACGGATGAAGGCTGTCAGTACCAGCTTCTCGTGAATCCGGAGGATCACCCTGAGTGCTTTATCGAAGCAGCATAAACCGAATACGGGATGGTGGGTGGGAACAGAAAGGATTTGTATCATGAATATCTCTGAGCTTATGAAAGACAAGGCCTATGTGGCTGATCTGCTAAACGGCCCGTGCGTCCCGAAGGACAAGGCGCGGGACTGTGCTCCACTGAATCCGGACTGGATCGACGAGGAGACATCCACCGCCGCCACAGAGGCGTTTCACAGACTGCTGCCTGATGGGATTCCGTATCTGACTTACATCATTGCGGAGCGGAACCCGGACACAATGTATGGCAGCATCTGCGTGGATGACAACGCCAAGCGCATGCGCTATTTTGTGGTCGCTATCATTCCGGACACAGAGCATCCCTATGACTACAGCTTTCCGCTGATCCACCAGATGTGGACCGTCAGCCTACATTGCTGGGAGATCATCCGGGCGACCCTCGCTGCGGCCACCAGTGATATGCGCGTCATGCTTGCCAACAACCCTGTACCGCCGATTTTGAACAATGCCCGTATTGAATGGGTCAGTCTTTACCTCGGCAAGCAGCCCTATCGTGGGATCAGCAGGCTCTCGGAACAGTGGACCGAGGCCGAAGACTTTGACGACTGTGAGAACGACGTACATCTGTATAAGGTCCGAGAGATGGAGACTAACCCGCTCCTGCAGCGGATCATCGACGCTTACGAGGCGGATTATCCGGAGGTGGATCATGGCAAAGCGTAAAGAGCCCAAGGGCACGACCATCATTGAATTCAACCACAGCGGCATTCCGGATGACGAGCTGAAGCCGGAGGAATTTAACGACTACCAGTTGGCCGTTCTGAAAGCGCTCCCTCCGGAGCGGCAGGAACCCATTCGCAGAGGCTGCCCGGTCTCCGTGATTGATCTTGCCACGGGAAACCAGATGGCTGCCTTCAACATGCACAACGTGGCTCCCTCGGAGCTTCAGAAAAAGCAGCTTGGAAAGGCCGTGTACGAAGCCGTGCAGCGTTATTTTCAGGACCCGGAGCACGTGAAAAAGTACGAGGCGTGGAAGAAGGAAAAGGAGGCTGAATCGGATGGCGGAGACAAGGCCTAAGCACAAAATCCGCATCATTCGAAATGCCGCCCGGTGTAATCACTGCGGCGATGTGATTGAGAGCACCTATCGTCACGATTTCAAAACCTGCAGCTGTGGCCACGTTTCCGTGGATGGCGGCCATGACTACCTGCGTCGGTGCTACGCCAGCCCAGATGATTATACCGATCTGTCTGAGACAGAATATCTACCGTTAGAGGAGGACCGAAAATGAGAAAACTTGCAAGCATTCAGCGCATTTGGAAAATTGAGCCCATTGAGGGGGCGGACCGTATTGAGCTGGCCCACGTGCTGGGCTGGCAGTGTGTTGTGAACAAAGGCCAGTTTCAGCCGATGGACATCGCAGTCTATTTCGAGATCGACAGCTTCCTGCCCATCCGGGACGAGTTTGAGTTCATGCGCTCATCGAGCTATAAAAAGACCGACATCATGGGCGAAGGCTTCCGGCTGCGGACCATGCGTTTTCGCGGCCAGATTTCGCAGGGCCTGCTGCTCCCCGTCAGCCAGTTCCCGGAGATCCCGAAGGACGCCGACGTGGGCGATGACGTGACGGAACTGCTCGGTGTGCGAAAATGGGAGATCGAGGAAAGGGCCACGACCGGCGGCACCGTCATCGGCACGTTGCCCTATGACATTCCTCATACGGATGAGACCCGCGTTCAGGAGGAACCTGAGCTGATTCAGGCCTTTGCAGGATTGGAATACTATATCAGCACAAAAATGGACGGCTCGTCCCACTCTATCGGGATCGACGAGAACGGCTTCCACGTCACCGGCCACAATTACGAATACAAGGACGACGGCAGCAGTTCCTTCTATAAGCTGGTGAAGGCTCGTGAGTATCAGGCAAAAATGGAGGACTACATGAAAGCGCTGGGCCTGAAGACGCTAACCATTCAGGGCGAGCTCTGCGCTCCCGGCATTCAGCAAAACCGCCTGCGTCTGGCAAAGCCGGAGTGGTATGTGTTCACCATCCGGGAAAACGGCAAGCGGGTGGGGCTCAAGCGAATGCTCCAGATCTGTGAAGCGCTCGACATTACACCTGTGCCTATTGAGGAAGTGGACACGGACCTGCCGTCCAAGTACCCCACCGTAGAGGCTCTGTTGGCCCGCGCTGACGGCGAATATCCCAACGGCGGTAAGAAGGAAGGCATCGTGATCCGCCCGACGGAGCCGGTATTCTGCCCTCTGATCAGCGCCAGCCTTTCCATGAAGGTCGTCAGCAATAAATACCTGCTGAAGAACGACGGCTGACACACAAATTGTACTGTGAGCAGATAGGCTTGTCTACGTCCGCACAGACGTAGGAAAATGCACAAAAATTATACCGGGCTACTGTACATTTCGTCAGTAGCCCGGTTCTGCACAAATGCTCCCTGCTTTGATGGACACAGCAGAAGCATGAGCCATAAAAACCAAAGTGCCGTGCTGCTGAAAGCGATAATCAGCGGCACGGTTCGTTTTTTTGCCTATGGCTATTCCTTGTACGCTAACTTACCCCTCGCGGAGCAACTTACCCCTCATCTCGCCAAACTTCCCCCTCGGCCCGCGCAACTTACCCCTCAAAACTTTGCGGCACC
>JBJFHK010000053.1:0-18776 GCA_051893535.1 Eubacterium sp.
GTGAGGATAAGAAAAGAATTGCGGAAATCATAAAGAACGCTAAGCGCGATGACGGGATTCCGCGCACCACACAGCAGAGCATTCCATTTGAGAGGATGTTTCAGGACGGAATCTGCCGCGTCGGGAAGAATTTCTACACAAAGACCATCGAGTTTCAGGATATCAACTACCTGCTCGCCCAGCAGGAGGATCAGAAAGAGATCTTTGAGGAATGGTGTTCGTTTCTAAACTTCTTCGACAGCTCGGTGCACTTTGAACTGAGCTTCATGAACATGGCGACGGATGCCGGGAAATTCAAGTCGGGCATTGCCATCCGTCATCAGAACGATGCGTACAACGACATGCGCGACGAATACACGGGCATGCTGATGCACCAGATGGAGGCGGGCAACAACGGCCTCACCAAGACAAAGTACCTGACCTTCGGGATCCATGCAGACGGCATGAAGACGGCAAAGCCAAGGATCATTCATATCGAGATGGACCTTCTGAATAACTTCAAGCGCCTCGGTGTACAGGCAAAAACGCTGGACGGCGCGGAGAGGCTGGAGCTGATGCATCAGATCTTTCACATGGGCGATGATGAGAAGTTTTTCTTTGACTGGGGCCTTCTTGCGCCTTCCGGGCTTTCCGTTAAGGATTTCATCGCTCCGTCGGCGCTGAATTTCCGGACCGGCAGAGTTTTCCAGATCGGTGAGCTGTATTGCAGCGCAAGTTTCCTCTCGATCACCGCATCGGATATCAGCGATCAGATGCTGGCGGATTTTCTGTCCATTGAGTCATCGGAAATCGTGACGATGCATGTGCAGTCGGTCGATCAGACGGAAGCGGTCAAAACGGTAAAGCACACGATCACGGAGCTTGACCGGTCCAAGATCGAGGAGCAGAAGAAGGCAGTGCGGTCCGGCTACGACATGGACATCATTCCTTCGGACCTTGCAACCTACGGAAACGATGCGAAGGCGCTGCTCAAGGAGCTGCAGAGCCAGAATGAGCGCATGTTCCTTCTGACGTTTCTCATCCTCAATACGGGGAAGACCCGGCAGGAGCTGGAGAACAACGTCTTCCAGGCAAACAGCATCGCACAAAAGCATAACTGCAACCTGGTGCGGCTGGACTTCCAGCAGGAGCAGGGGCTCATGTCCTCGCTTCCGCTTGCGTATAACGAGATTGAGATTCAGAGGGCGATGACCACGAGCAGTACGGCGATCTTCATTCCGTTCACCACGCAGGAGCTGTTCCAGACGGATACCGGGGCACTTTATTACGGTCTGAATGCACTTTCCAACAACCTCATCATGGTGGATCGGAAGAAGCTCAAGAACCCGAACGGGCTGATTCTCGGAACCCCTGGATCCGGCAAGTCGTTTGCCGCAAAGAGGGAGATTGCCAATGCCTTCCTTGTGACGGACGACGACATCATTATTTCGGATCCGGAGGCAGAGTATTCGGCGCTGGTGGAGCACTTTGACGGGCAGGTCATCAAGATCGCGCCGACGAGTGAGCAGTTCATCAATCCGATGGATATCAACATGAACTATTCGGATGACGACAACCCGATCGCCTTAAAGGCGGACTTCATTCTGTCGCTGTGCGAGCTGATCGTCGGCGGCAAGGAAGGCCTGAACCCGGTGGAAAAGACAGTCATTGACCGGTGCATCCATCAGATCTACAACCGGTATTTCGAGCATCCGGGACCGGAGAATATGCCGCTTCTGGAAGACCTGTACAACGCCCTTCTTGGGCAGCCGGAGCCGGAGGCAAAGAATGTTGCGACGGCGCTGGAAATCTATGTCACAGGGTCTCTCAACGTCTTCAATCACAGGACAAATGTGGACATCAACAACCGTCTGGTCTGCTATGACATCAAGGACCTCGGCAAGCAGTTAAAGAAAATCGGCATGCTGGTTGTGCAGGATCAGGTCTGGGGGAGAGTTACCGAGAACCGGAGTGAGGGAAAATCCACCCGCTACTACATGGACGAAATGCACCTTCTGCTCCGAGAGGAACAGACGGCGGCGTATACGGTTGAGATCTGGAAGAGATTCCGCAAATGGGGCGGCATCCCGACCGGCATCACGCAGAACGTCAAGGATCTTCTGTCGTCCAAGGAAGTGGAAAACATCTTCGAGAACAGTGACTTCATCCTGATGCTGAATCAGGCCGTCGGGGACAGGGGGATCCTGGCAAAGCAGCTGAATATCAGCCCGCACCAGCTCTCCTATGTGACGCATTCCGGGGAAGGCGAAGGCCTTCTTTTCTACGGGAATGTCACGATTCCGTTTGTGGACCGCTTCCCGAAGAACACCGAGCTCTACAAGGCGATGACGACGAAGCTGTCGGAAGTCGCAGCAGAGAAGGAAGAGATAACGGACAGGGCGGAAACAGGCGATGCCAAACCAAAGGAGCTGCCGGAGAAGAAGATGGAAAAGGACAGAACGACATTGACAGCGGCCAATTCATCGGAAGTGCCGGAACGATGAGAGAGGAAAAGGGATGCAGAACAGTGTTTACAGCAGGGATCCGGATGCCCGCGGATTCCGGGAGGGAGAGGCGGGGGCGAACCGGACCCGTTCGCCGAGCCATGGAAAGAAACTTAAAAACGAATCCTCTGCAAAGCGTGCGGAGGGAGCAAAGTTCCGTCAGGACAAGGCAGACCATGTGCTGAGCGCGGAAGAGAAGAAGGAACTCCTAAAGCACCGGAAGGCTCATCAGAAGGCAGCACGGAAGGAGTTTCTGGAAACGAAAGCAGCGCATGATGCGGTAGACAGGGCAAATGAGGATGAGAATGCCGGTACAGAAGCGCTGAACCAGGGGACGGAAGCTGTGGAAACCGGAGCAAGAGCTGCGGGGAATCGCATCTACGGAAACAAACTGAAGTCCGTCCCGGAAAGGCAGACGAAGGCTTCCGGCGAACCGGAGGCCGGAGTATTTGGCGCCGGTAAATCCGCTTCCGGAGGATATGCCGCGGGGCAGTCAAAATCCGGCTATTCCGCCAGGATGGGAAGCACGGCAAGGGAAGCTGCCGGAAAGGCTGCAGGAGCGCAGGAAAATGTCGCCGCAGGTGGGAAAGCTGCGCAGCATCAGTTCATGAAGAAGGAGTTTCAGAAGGCAGCCAGTCAAAAGTCTGCAGCGGAAGCGGCCAATTCTTTCGGGTCGGTGACCAGAAAATTTACGGACAGAGCGGAGGATATCGTCGGGAAGATCGGGGAATGGATCTCTGAGCATCTTTCGGAGCATGCCCTGGCTGTTCTTATTCTTGTGACGATTCTGATCGTGGTCATGATCATCGGTGGTGGTGCTTCGAGCGGGCATCTCATTTCCAACCTGTTCGGCGACAGTGCCATTGCTTCTTCCTATACGGCGGAAGACGAGGACATCAAAGCGGTCAATCAGGATTACAAGGACCTTGAGACAGACCTCCAGAGCACCGTCGATTCTATCGAATCCGATCATCCGGGCTATGACGAGTATCGCTACACGCTCTCGGAGATCGGACATGATCCGTATGAACTTGCTGCCATGCTGACCGTCTTGTACGAGAGCTACAAACCGGAGGAAGTGCAGGAGAAGCTGAAGGAGATCTTTGACAGGCAGTATGAGCTTACGCTGACACCAAAGACGGAGATACGGACGAGAACAGAGACCAGAACCGGCCATCATACGGTTCATAATCCGGATGGATCAACGGACCGCGAGGAATACACCTATGAGGTTGAAGTGGAGTATGAGTACCACATCCTGAACGTCACGCTGACCAATGCTTCCATGGATGCCGTGGTCAGGGAGATCGGTTTTTCCGATGACCAGATGGAGCGGTACCTGCTCCTCAAGGAGACGTATGGCAACAAGAAATATCTGTTCGAGGATGACATCTATGCCAATCCGGATGCGGACAGCGGAGGATCCTCCGGCGGTTCGGCGGGCGTTCACTATGAACCGAGCGGAGAAGCGCTGACCGATTCGCAGTTTGCGGCGATGTGGCAGGAAGCGTCCAAATATCTTGGACGCGCCTACGTCTGGGGAGGATCCAGCCCGTCCACAGGATTTGACTGCAGTGGCTTTGTCTGCTGGGTCATCAATCACTCCGGCGTCGGCAGTGTCGGAAGGACAACAGCAGAGGGGCTCCGGCAGTGGACGAATACGATCCCCGCGTCTGAGCGGCAGCCGGGCGACATCATCTTCTTCCAGGGAACGTACGACACAGCGGGAGCAAGTCATGTCGGCATCTATATCGGCGACGGTAAGATGATCCACTGCGGCGATCCGATCAAGATCTCCGATGTGGACAGCGGATATTTCAAACAGCACTTCCTTTGCTACGGCAGAATTCCATGATGACAGAAGAAATGGAGGAGACATGTACGAAAAACTTGATAAGCTGCGCGATGAAGTGAAACGCGCAGAGAAGAGAAAGAAGGCCGCGGACGAGAGACTCAAGACTGCGCAGGAGAAGCTCCGGGAGGCGGAGAACCTGCAGATTCTCTCTGATGTCGGTGCGCTTAATATGACGCCGGAACAGGTGGCCCAGTTCCTGAAGATGGCAGCATCCGGAAAGCTTCCGAAAGTGAATCCGGATGGCTCCATTGTTGAGGAGGATGCCGGTTATCCGAAGGAAGATGTCGGTCATTCGGCGAACGGCGCCGCCGGTAGTTCTATGGCGGGAGAGCAGAACGAAGACTCGGAGGAAAGCCCCAAGAATCCGGGCGACAGCACGGTTCCAGATGTGGAGGATGAGAACGATTTTGAGAACGAGAAGGGAGAGGACAGCTATGTGTAAGAGTGGGTTCAGACCGCAGCCTGCAATCGCTGCGGCTATGCTTACGGCAGTACTTGCCGGAGCTTTTCCGGTGACAGCATTTGCCAACACCGGAAAAGAGGCGGACTGCATCTGCGAGACGCAGTGTACGGAAGAGGACGTGGATGAGGAGTGCCCGGTCTGCAAAGAGGACATCACGCTCTGCCAGGGAGCGGAACCGGTGAAGGAAGAAGAGACGCCGGACGAAACAGCGGAGACGGAAACTGAGCCGGAAACGGAGTCGGAGGGACCGCTTACCCCGGATGGCAACATGACTCTCGTCGATGATTATGGGGATCATGAGACTTCCGGAAAGCAGTTCATCACGTTTACGACAAAGAACGGGAACTACTTCTATCTGATCATCGACCGTGATGATTCCGGCAATGAGACGGTGCACTTCCTGAACCAGGTGGATGAGGCAGATCTTCTCTCGCTCATGGATGAGGATGAGGTAAAGGAATATACGGAAAGCCAGGAAGCGGAGCATACAGAAAAAGAAGAGGAGAGTAGCACGGCGGCGACCGAGAACCTGAGTCCGGATCCGGCGCCGGAAGAGACGGAACCGGCGAAGAAGCAAACCAGTATCCCTGTTGGAACACTGCTTTTACTGGTTCTTACCGGCTTTGGCCTGATCGGTGCATACGTCTATAAGAAGGTCGGAAAGAAGAACCGGAAGAATGACCAGCCGGATCCGGACGCGGATTACCACGAAGGGGAAGAGGAGGACTATCTCTCGGAACTGGAGGAAGATGAGCCGGTGAAGGATGACGGAGAAAGTTCTGCGCAGGATGAGGAAGATGAGGATCACGCAGAAAATACGGACTTGCCGGATGAGACGGGCAAGGACACCGGAACAGGAAATTGAATCAGGAAGACATGTGGGCAGTCCTTCGGGGCTGCCTTTCCTTTTTCAGGGATCAGGAAGGAGTGCGAAATGGCAAGACGATCAAGATATCTCCGCTACGTGGAGGCGGTAAGTATGGTGCGGAAGCAGGGCGATGAGGCAGGAAAGGCTGCCAGGAGGAGCGATTCTCACGGTTCTGTCCTGCGGCGCTTAAAGGAGCTGAGAACACAGGATATGCAGGAGAAAACGGAGAAGCAGATGGCGGAAACGGGAGGCGCACATGAATAACAGCGAACTGGTTTTTCGCTCGGTGGAAGAGCTGGTCCGATACCTCAATTCCTGCGACGGGGATGTACGGGTTTACATTGAGATGGAAATCGGGCAGGAAAGGGGTGAGGTGAATGGCAAGGAAGAAGGAGATGGCCGGCCAGTATTCCATGAATGATTATCAGCTGAAGCAGGTCGATGTCCGCTTAAAGCTGATGGAAGGACCGTCCTATTACAGCCAGACACCGCTCACCAGTCCGGAAGGCGCTGCTTTTGTGATGCGGGATATTCTCAAGGAACTGGACCGGGAATGGGTCTGCGTCGTCAATATGGACAATCACTTGAAGCCCGTCAATTTCAATGTCGTCTCCATCGGCAGCATCAACCAGTCGCTGGCACCGATCCAGAACATCCTAAAGAGCGGCATCCTCTCGAACTGCAACAATCTCATGCTGATGCATAACCACCCGTCCGGTGATGTTGAGCCAAGCAGGGAGGACAGACAGCTTACGAAGCGGCTCGTCGAGGCGTCAAAACTCATGGATATGAACGTTATTGATCATCTCATTGTCGGCGGCCAGAACGGTGAAGTCTACAGCTTCCGGGAACATGATTCAGAACTGTTTACCGGGCGCGAGATCGATCTTGATTACATTCACCGGATGACGGCAAAGGAAGGCGCCGATCAGGGATATCAGACAGAGTACAGCGCATCGCGGGCAGAAGACGGAAGAAGGCAGTATGCCGCCGGGAAGCACTATGATCCGAAGGCTGCCGCAAAGGCGCGGCAAAGCGAAATGAAGGAGATCACAAAGAAGCTGGAGGAAGGCGTCGCAGGGATCTTCTCCAGCGGGAAGTATCAGAAGTTCCTCGATACGATGGCAAAGTTTCCGCAGTACTCGCTGAACAACAGCCTCCTCATCATGATGCAGAAGCCGGATGCGTCGCTTGTGCAGTCCTATACCGGCTGGAAGAAGATGGGACGGTTTGTGAAACGTGGGGAGAAGGGCATCCGGATCCTGGCGCCGACGCCGTTCAAGGTGGACAGAGAGCAGGAGCGGACCGGCCAGGATGGAAGACCTGTTCTTGACAAGGACGGCGAGCCGATGAAGGAAACCGTGCAGATCAGCATGGTGGGGTTTAAGCCGGTGAGCACATTTGACATCTCTCAGACAGAGGGAGAACCGGTTCCGTCACTCGGCGTAGAAGAGCTGAAGGGAAATGTCGATCACTACGCATCGCTTTTTGAGGCGATGAAGGCAGCGTCCCCTGTACCGGTTGGTTTTGAGGACATCCAGGGCAGCGCCAAGGGATATTTCCACACGGCCGAGAATCGGATCGCGATCAAAAAGGGCATGGATGAAATCCAGAACGTGAAGACCCTGATCCATGAGATGGCACACGCAAAGCTCCACAACATGACCGCGCAGAAGGAACGGCAGGACGGGAAACAGACGCGTGGCAGCAAGGAAGTGGAAGCCGAGTCGGTTGCCTACACGGTCTGTCAGCATTACGGCATTGATACCTCGGATTACAGCTTTGGTTACATCGCCGGCTGGTCCGGCGGAAAGGAGATGCCGGAACTCAAGGAATCCCTCAGCACGATCCGGACGGCATCTGCCGAGATGATCGGCAGCATTGACGAGAAGCTGCAGGAACTCTCAAGAGAGCGGGATCCGGTTTCACTCTCCGATCAGATCGACCGGCTTGCAGCGGATCTTGATCAGTACGCCTTTGATCGGGATACGTATGGTTATCAGGATGCAGCGGACAACCGGGAGGAAGGCATTCACCAGATTCGGGAACAGCTGGCGCAGGGAGAACTCTCTGGAATTCAGGAGAGCATTCGCCAGGATCTCGCGGAATTGGAAGGATCAGAAGATGAACTTCGGCAGACTGCCGAAGCGCTTCTTGTGAGGCTGGATGCACTCCAGAAAGAAAGCAAAGAGGAAATCGCCGCCGATGGAAAAACCAGTCCTGTTCCGGAGGAAATAGAAAAGCAGCTGACAAAGAACCAGACCGGCAAAATGGAGAAAAAAAGAGAAACGGAGAAGACAGGATTGGGTCAGCAGGAGAGAGCATCCGTCCTCCAGAGACTTTCTTCGGGAAAGGAGAGGGCGGAGAAGAACCCGGAGCGGAACCGAAAGAGCAGGGAGAAGAACCCTGAGCGGTAACTGTAGTTTTTGAATATGTGAAGACGAGGACGCCGGAGCAGCATCTGGCGTCTTCTTTGTTTTGGAAAGGAAGGAATCAATGGGATACAGACTTGTGATTGCGGAGAAGCCGTCGGTTGCGCAGTCCATCGCAAAGGTGATCGGCGCAGAGCGGAAAAAGGACGGATACCTTGAGGGAAACGGGTATCTTGTCAGCTGGTGCTTCGGGCATCTGGTGGAACTTTGTGAGCCGCAGGACTACGACGAAAAATATGAGAAATGGAGAAAAGAGGATCTTCCGATTGTTCCGGATCCCTTCCGCTACCGGATTTCGGAGAACACGAAGAAGCAGTTCCGGAAACTGAAGGAACTGATGGAAAGAGACGATGTGGACGGACTCATTGAGGCGACCGATGCCGGACGCGAGGGAGAGCTGATCTTCCGCCTTGTCTATCAGGAAGCACATTGCCGGAAGCCCTTTGAGCGTCTCTGGATTTCTTCCATGGAGGATGACGCGATCCGGGAGGGATTCCGGAATCTGAAACCATCCTCTGCGTATGATGCACTCTACGAAGCGGCACTTTGCAGAGAACGCGCGGACTGGCTTGTCGGGATCAATGCGACAAGGCTTTTTTCAACGCTCTATCGCCAGACGCTGAATGTCGGCCGCGTCATGACGCCGACGCTTGCCATGCTTACAGGAAGAGAAGAGGAAATCATGCAGTTTAAGCCGGAGCCGGTCTACACGCTTAAGATCACAGCCGGGGCGGTAACGGCAGACGGCGAGAAAATAAAAGACAGGCAGGAAGCAGAGAAACGTCTTGCCATGCTGAAGAGGACAGAGGCGGCGACCGTTTCCAAAATGGAAGAAGTGCAGAAAGAGGATAAGCCGCCGCTTCTCTATGATCTCACGACGCTGCAGAGAGATGCCAACCAGATGTACGGGTTCACAGCCCAGCAGACACTTGATCTTGCGCAGAGCCTCTACGAGAAAAAGCTCGCAACTTATCCAAGGACGGACAGCCGGTATCTCACGGATGAGATGGACGACAGCACGAAACGCCTTGCCTGTCTCATGAAGGAAAAGTGGGGATACACAAAGCTTGTCCCGCTCAATACAAATCGGGTGCTTGACAGTAAGAAGGTCAGCGATCACCATGCTATCCTTCCGACAGAGAATGTGTACGATGTCACCTTCAGCGAGCTGCCGGAGGGAGAACAGAAGATTCTCTCGCTCCTGGCAGCAAGACTTCTTTCCGCGCTCGGAAATCCCTGTCGGTATACGGAATATCATCTGGAATTTGCCGCGGCGGACCAGACGTTCAAAGCATCGGCGAAGACGGTTACAGATCCCGGCTGGAAGGATGTAGAGAGCTGGATTCTGGGAAAGAGAGCAGAGGAAAAGGATGAGCTGGAGAATCCGGACGAAGACAGGGCACCATCCGGTGATGAATCCAACAAGATCCTGGAAGCGCTTTCCGCTGATCCGGATTATTTTGCCGAAGGACGGCAGATGAAGATCGTGGATGCCGCGATTCATGAGTGCATGACAAAGCCAAAATCCCGTTATACGGAGAGCACGCTTCTTTCGGCGATGGAACGTGCAGGAGCAAAGGAAACACCAGATGAAGCAGAGCGGAAGGGGCTTGGCACACCGGCGACAAGGGCTGGTATCATCGAAAAGCTCGTCCGGATTGGATTTGTGGAGCGAAGCGGCAGCCGTAAGACAAAGTACCTTGTTCCGACCCATAAGGGTATTTCCCTTGTCACGGTCATGCCGGAAGAGATCCGCTCGCCGCTTCTTACGGCAGACTGGGAGCAGAAACTTCTGAAGGTCGAGAGAGGGGAGCTCACCCCGGAAACTTTTATGAAGGACATTGAGACGATGATTTCCACTCTCGTCGATACCTATGAGGCGGTGCAGGATGCGGAAATGATGAAGAAGGAGGCGACCGAAAGGATCGGAACCTGTCCTGCCTGCGGGAGCGCTGTCGTTGAGCGGAAGAAAGGGTATTTCTGCAGCAGCCGGGATTGCCGGTTCGCACTCTGGAAGGAGAACCGATATTTTGACGCGATCGGGAAGAAGATGAAGCGGCAGATCGCGGAGAGCCTGCTTTCAAGCGGAAAGGTCAATCTCACGAAGTGCCGTTCCCGAAAATCCGGAAGCACCTATGACGCGACACTTCTCATGATGACCGGCTATGATGGGAGCGTGACATTCCGGATGGAGTTTCCGGACAGGAAGGGAGCGAAGAGAAAATGATGAAGCCAGAAGGAGAAAAGATCCGCAAATGGGATGAAGTCGGCGGACTGGATGAGAAAACTTCACCGCCGGATCAGACACCGGCTGAGGCAAAGGAAGGCCCGATGCGGGCGTATGGCCAGGACAATTATCTGAAGAGTGCTGAGGAGCAGACGGAGGATGATTACAACTCCATCGATGGAATCATGAATAACGGCGCCCGGAAAGATACCGATCCCCTGCGGGAAACAGATAAGGGCGATCCATCGGAGAAGGTATCCGTCATGGAGAAAATCCGGGAGCATGAAGAACGCCTCCGGAACAGCGCTTCTGACCCGATCCGTTTTCGGAAAGACACCCTCTGTCCGGACAGGGAGCTCTGCTGATATGGCAGACGGAAAGATGCGCCGGAACATCCAGTTTCATTTCTTTGCAACCAGGGAAGAAGCTGAGAAGATTCAGAAGAGAATGGAAGAGATCGGCGTCCGGAACCGCTGTGCCTACCTTCGGAAGATGGCGATTGATGGTTATTACATCTGTGTCGAGCTTTCCGATGTGAAGGAAATGGTGCGGCTCCTTCGCATCTACGGCAACAACCTGAATCAGCTTGCCCGGCGGGCAAATGAGGACGGCAACATTTACCGGAAGGATATCGAGGACCTGCAGAAAAACATGCAGGAGCTCTGGAAGATGATGCGGCAGATTCTGGAGAAACTCTCGTGCCTTGAGTGAATCGGAAGCGAAAATACGGCAGCCGATGTGTGCTTAGGTATGAGAATGAAGTAGAAACTGCACGAGCAGAGAGAATCCCGGCGAAGAGGAGGTGCGGACAAATGGCGGCGACAAGGCTGATCGCGATGCATGTGAACAAGGGGAAATCCATCGGGCAGTGTCTGAAAGACCGGACCGACTACGCAAAGAACGGGGAGAAGACGCAGGATGGTCAGTACGTTTCCGCTTATGCCTGTGATCCGGAAACCGCAGATCAGGAATTTCTGCTCTCCAAGAAAGAATACCTCCGGATTACCGGACGTCAGATTCCAGGCGATATCATCGCGTATCAGATCCGGCAGTCTTTTAAGCCAGGGGAAGTTTCGCCGGAGGAAGCAAACAGGATCGGATACGAAACTGCGATGCGGTTCACACACGGAGAGCATGCCTTTATCGTTGCAACACATACGGACCGGGCGCATATCCATAACCACATCATCTTCAATTCGACCAGTCTTTCCTGCGATCGGAAATTCAAGGACAGATGGTTCATCGCACTGGCGTTGCAGAAGCTGAGTGATCAGATCTGTCTGGAGCATTGCCTGTCCGTCATCAAGCCGCGAAAACCGGGAGAGCGGGATAATACCTCTCCCTATCACCGCGTCTCCTTCCGGCACATGCTGAAGGAAAATATTGATGCGATCCTTGTCACCCAGCCGAAGGATTTTGACACATTCCTTGCGGAACTTAAGGGAAAAGGGTATGAGATCAAGGCAGGCAAAAATCCTGCCGTCCGAGGGAACGGGCAGATGCGGTATATTCGGTTCCGGTCCCTCGGCAAAGGCTACACCGAAGAAGATATCAAAAAGTGCATCGCCCGCGAGCTTGCATTTGATCCAGAGGAAGAGCGCAGAAACGGGCGAAAGGGAAAACAGACCCGCAGAGCGGACCGGGAGTTTGACCTTCTCATCGATATCAACCGGAAGATGCAGGAAGGAAAGGGCAAGTACTATGAGCGCTGGGCGAAGATCTATAACGTCAAGCAGGTATCGAAGGCACTTCTCTTCCTGCAGGAACATGACATTCGGGGTTACGACGATCTCGCAGAAAAGGCAAGAACCAGCGCGGAGAGATTCCATGAAGTGTCCGATGCCATAAAGGAAAAAGAGGCAAGGCTTAAAGATATCGCAGATCTCAAGACGCAGATCATACACTATTTGAAAACCAGAGAGGTCTATAAGGCATACCGGGAGACCGGATACAGCAAGAAGTTCCTGGAAGCACATCGGGAGGAAATCCTTCTCCATAAAGCGGCAAAGGAAGCTTTCGATAAGCGGGGACTCAAGAGACTTCCGAAGGTAAAGGATCTGTCGGCGGAGTATGGCGTGATCCTTGCAGAAAAGCGAAAACTCTACGAGGAGTATCGCAGCGTAAAGCAGGATATGATGAACTACCAGATCGCAAAGCAGGACATTGATCGTTTCCTGAAGATTGACGAAGAACAGCGGCGGCAGCAAGAGAAAGATCCAAAATCGAAGAATCGGTAATGCATGGGCAGATGGCAATCAAGTAATTGCTGTCTGCCCGCTTTTTTTATTGCTGTTATTCACAGCCTCGATGGAAGCGCCAGACTTGTCTGGTGCGCAGCCTGTCCGCAGGACAGTTCCGGGGGATTGGGGGATGCCCACCAACAAGCGAAGTCCTTTGTTTGTACAAAAGGACACTGCTTGCCATTATTATCCAGAAATTTGTGTTATCCCGAAAGTTTTCAAAAGGCCATGATTTGTCAATGTCCCCTTCAAATATTATTGAGATGAGTAATATATTACCCGTTGATGCTATTATAATAGAAACAGATCAGGAGAGGAGAAACGGGTAATGATCAAGTCAAGCGATAAGCAGCTTCTGAATATGATGATCCTGGAAATTCTCAAGCAGTATACGGATCAGAATCATCGGCTTCAGCAGAACGAAATCATTGATCTGCTGGATAAAAATTATAACGTTGCGTGCAGCAGGAAGACGCTTTACAACAACCTGCAGGCGCTGCGCGAGGCCGGGTACGACATTTCAACAAACGGACGGCTCGGTGGAACCTGTCTTCTTACAAGAGATCTGGATGACGCCGAGCTTTATCTGTTGATCGAAAGTGTTCTTTTCTCAAGAACGATGTCACAGAAGCAGGCGAAAACGCTGATCCGGAAGCTAGAAGGAATGGCGAGTCAGCATTTCCATAAGAATGTAGCGCATGTCTGCAGCCTTCCGGATTTACAGCACGCGGACAATGAGCAGGTCATGCAGAATGTCGACGTAATTAGTACAGCGATCACCCGGCGGAGAAAGATCCGCTTTCTTTATACGACCTATGGAACTGATTTCAAGCCGCATCCAAAGAGGGAGAAGCCTGATGTAGTGAATCCGTATCAGGTTGTTGCCAACAACGGACATTTTTATCTAATCGGCAATTACGATAAATACGATAATGTCTGTCATCTTCGGATTGACCGGATGACACAGGTGGAGGAAGTGGAAGAATCTGTGAAACCGATGAAGATGGTATCCGGTCTGGAGAACGGGCTCTCGCTCCCGAAGCATATGGCGGAGCATCTGTATATGTTCTCAGGACCATCGGTACATGTTGTGATGGAAGCGCCGGTCACCATGATGGATGAGCTCATTGACTGGTTCGGGAAGGATTTCCGGATTATCAATAAGGCAGATGACCGCATGGAGATCCGTGTTACGGTGAATGAAGAGGCCATGTTCTACTGGGCACTGCAGTATGGACCATTTGTGGAGGTGAAGTTTCCAGAGAAATTACGGGATGAGATCAGAGATGCTGTCAACGAAATGGCTGTAAAGTACAGCGGAGAGAAAGGAGCGAAAAGAGTAGGGAATGCCGACGAACAATTTATTCAGTCTCCATGATGGAAGCCCGCTCCATGCTGCAGTTCAAAGATTTCTGGAGCGGGACTATGATCCGCTTGCATATCTCAGCGCAACAAATTTTGTGAACTTGGAGGAATGCATCGGAAATGGCCTGCATGCGGGTTATCTCTATACTGTCACCGGACCAGAAGGAATGGGGAAAACCGCTTTTTTGCTGAGCCTTATGTACGGACCTGGAATTATTGCCAGAAACCAAATCGTTTTTATCAGTATGCAAAATTCTATTGATGCTGTGATCATGAGGCTTTTGATCATGCTGGAGGGACCTGACATCCTTCGATGTGTGCAGAAAGGTGGAAGCGAAGCAGACCCGGAGGATTTCAGAAGGCTGAGAGAAGGGATCTCTTTTCTGGATGACAGCGGGATATCTCTGATGGATGCAGAGGACCTGACTGATCCGTGGAATATCATACCGAAGCTTTACAAAATCAGGGATGAAATCCACCCATATCTGATCTTGATCGATGGGCTGGACCAGTACTGCAGCAGCCAGAGACAGGCTGGATTTGCCGGTGCATTATCACGTTGTGTTCGAAATCTGGGAGAGCCGGTTGTTATTTCCTGTGGGCTGAAGAAGTCTGTTATCGATCGCCCGGATTATAAACCGCAGCCCTGCGATTATCTATGGTATGAACTGATCCGGGAGTCCGACGTCGTGCTGGACTTGTTCCGTCCGGCATACTATGACGCGAGAAATGAGCTGGCCAGGAATATGGCCAATATCAGGATTTTGAAAAATGCGTTTGGATCCTGCACCACGGTTCCTGTTCAGTATGACCGGGACCGCATGTACTGGAAAGAATGATCCCTTCCGTAAAATTACTCGAACTCTGCGACAGCGTGTTTTGATAACTTTCTTGATCGGAAGTCAAGAAACAGCAACAGCGACAAATAAAAGACTCTGTAAGATAAAGGAGACAAATACAATGGGAAAACATTATTGGCTGCATCGGATTTCTCATGAATGGGATGTTGCATATTATCTGTTCGATCACGGGAATCCTAATCGTGACGGCTATCTCTCCATTGGTTGGGTATATGCCGAAAATCAACAGGCGTTTCAGCGGAACGGTTCCACCGCAGAAGATTACGATCAGGCACTTATGTCTGCAGGCTACGCACTTGAGAGGGGACGCTGGAGTCTTTACCATTTCTGGGAATTCCAGAAAGGGGACATTGTCGTTGTGCCGAAATTCGACCGGAAATTTGCAATTGTCGAAATTACCGGCAGTCCAATGCCGATCCATAAGTTGCAAGGATTTACAGATTTTAAATCTGCGGATGATACCGACCGCATTGTTCGGGATCGTGAGAACAAGCTGATCCGTTATTCTCATCAGAAAAATGTGATAGATGCGAACGGAAAAGCGGGGGATGACGAGCCAGTTGATATTGGCTTTGTTGTTCCTATGAAAATTCTCAAGGACAATCTGAACCGTTACGATTATGCGGACAGTGCCCTGACATCCAGAATGAAAATACGGCAGACAACAGCAGATATTCAAGATATTGCGAATGATGTTGAAGCTGCACTTAAAGCGAATGAGCCAATCGATTTATATCGGATCACAGCCGGCAAACTTTCGGAGATTCTGCTTAAAGATATCCTGCAACAGCTGAATGATACAAAGTGGGAAAAACTGATACGGTGGTATTTTGAGAAGATCGGTGCAACCAGAGCCTGGATTCCGGCAAAGAATGAGAGTGAAAAGAAAGACGGCGCCGATGCCGATGTTATTGCTGATTTCGATCCCATTCATCTTCGGATCTATGTTCAGGCTAAATTCTATCATGGAACAACTGACAGTCAGGCATTGGAACAGATTGGCAAGTACAGGGAACAGCATAAAGAAACAGGAGATTCTGCAGACTTGACAACGGAAAGCTGGGCAATTACTTCTGGTGATAAATTTGATGAAGAATCTGTACGTATAGCACGGCAGAATCATATCACTCTGATTACAGGAATAGATTTTGCACGAATGCTGGTCGATGCCGGGATTGCAGATATTAATGATGCATTCCACTGACGGGATGAGAGGGAAAACTATGAACCGAAGCACGCCCGGAAAAGCAACTATTAAGTGTTTTGTCAGGAATTTGCTGTTCATTCATAAAGACTGGAGGGGCAATGGTGGATTTAAGAGAAGGGTGAAGTGACTGATATGAATAATAATCTGATTATGACATATGGACTGGCAGAACAGCAGAATGCATTACTTGCGGAGAAGTTTCCCTCAAAGCAGGTCAGTGATGCTACGGATTGTTTTACAGACCTTCTTGCGGTTCCAGCAGCGGCAGTTGTTGTAAACTCTGATGTAATGAACGCAGATCAGAAAGCTGAGTTTAATGAAGCTTTCGGCCATGATTATGACACTTGTATCGCGATCCTGGGCGACTGGGATGAAATGGACATGAGATTTTTCCACGTGAGAGAAAAAAACGCAGAGGGTTTGCTTGACACAATTAATTGCATAAAGGAAAGATTCTTACTTCCAGACAGATATCAGGAAGCCATGGCACATACCGTCCAAACAATAAGCGAAATTGAGACAGTATTAAAGCCTGATCCGGATGGTTCCTACAGGGATCAGATCATTCATATGAACAGCTACAGTAATCTTTATGATACTTTGACGGAGATAATAGCACATATCTCAGAATTAAAATCGCTGGAAAAGGTTCCATATAAAATAGAACTTAATGCAATTTTACAAGCTGTCATGGTAGCCCATGGATTGAAGCAAATCGATGATATGGACAATATCCATATGTCAGACGATTGGATCGACAGAAAATGGATAGCGGATATTGCTGGAAGAATAAAAGATCATTACAACAAAACCGTGTCGAAAAACGGAAGAAGAGAGTGATTTTTGCAGCGACAGGGATGGGAAACAAATTTAGAGAGGTGCTTATGGTTGAAAAAATAATATCCATGAAAAACTATGCGTCAGCCGATGCACCAGTTCCATATGGCGACGACTATTCCTTTCTGGATGATATGACATAGGAAGAAATTCGTGCATACATTGAGGAAGTCTCAGTCAAATGTCCCAGAGTACATGCGTCTAAAATCAATATTGAAGACCAGACTGATTCTGGCGGGCTTCTTGAAATGACAAGCAGCTTTCCGGTTTGTAATCATACGGAAGGGGTCGGCCCTGAAAATATCGGTTACTCTCAGGGCGTGCTGTCGGACGGAACACCTTACGAGGCAGAACTCTGGAACAACAGAGAGGGCGGACAAAGCCTGACGGTACTGATCCCTGTTCAGAACTTCGCATTGTCCGGACATATTGCCGAGATTCAGGAAAATAGAAAAGAGAATACTCTTAATGATTTAGCCGCTGGGAAAAAACAAGAAGACATGGAACTCCCGTCGATTCCATCATCAGACTGCGGTGTCCTGGCGATCGGCATGGTGGAAGACGGGGAAGAAGATGACATCACTGTGACATTCCAGTATGTAGAGTATCTAGAGGCGGCAGGTATTCTGCGTTTTACCGGAGAAATCAGGAATGGTTTTGTCGGCTACATGACGGATATCAATGGAACGGAGCTTGCGTACATTATTGTAACGCTTAGTGTCAGGGGAAGAACGGACGCGGAAACAAATCTTCATTTCCGACCGTTCTTATGGAACTACAGGACGCATAACAGAGCAAGGAAGCCATTATGAGAGACGAACAGAAGCAACTGCCGATTGCTAGGATAAGAAAGGTTGATTTAACATTCAAAATCAAAGCGGACAAATGTGAGAAGACAGAGGAAAAACGGCAGATAATTCATGCGGAGATTAATCCGGACGCACATAAAACGGCGATTGTTATAGGAATTAACCCCAGTACGGCAAATGAAGACCACAGTGACCGTACCTTCACGAAGACCGGGAGATATCTGGCGCAGTATGATGTTGGTGATTTTTACATGCTGAATTTATACGAACATATCGATCCTAAGCTGCCTGATCATTTCAATGATGATGACCTTACAGATTGGGAAAAGCACAGAGAGCGGTTTGATAAAGCTGATGTAATTATCGTAGCGTGGGGAACGGAATCAATCAACCTTGAAGCTAAGAAAAGAGCAGAAGATTTTTTGAAAATTTACAGGAGAAAGGTGCTCTGCATCTGTGATCAGGAAGGAAAGCATTCCAGAAGATACAGGTACGAGGATGAACTCACCTGGTACTTTGAAAATCACGAGTTTCCGGTAATTACTCTGTGCGGGAGCACAAGGTTCAAGGACGAATTTTTCGAAGTACAAAAACGGCTTACGCTAGATGGATATATTGTGATTTCTGTAGGCTTGTTCGGACATGCCGGCGATCAGGAAGTGTGGGAGAGCATGGATGAAGGAACCATTACTAAAACCAAGGAAATGCTTGATGATATGCATAAGAGAAAGATCGATATGTCAGATGGCATTTTCGTAATTAATGTGGGCGGCTACATTGGCAGTAGTACGAGATCAGAAATCGAGTATGCTATGGCAGCCGGCAAGAAAGTTGAATATCTGGAATCAGTCAAATGAAGCCTTACTGGTCTGTAAGGACTAATGATTATCCCGAAACTTGTGCACTTGCTATAAGTTTTGGGAGGGTATCAGTTTCAAAACAGTAATGAGTTATCCCGAATGATTATGGCAGAAATGTGATAAATACACAGGGCCTGTCAGACATTCGGGATAATATTTATTTCGGGATAAACATTGCTGTAATAAGAATATATGAGCTCAATAATGCCAAGAAACCTCAACTGTAAAACGAGATGCAACCTCTCTCGTTCTGGTCTGAGGCCATAGTGG
>JBJFHK010000054.1:0-3318 GCA_051893535.1 Eubacterium sp.
TCATCAGGGATTAGGCCGCGGACTGCTTTCGAGTAAACCGGTACGGACGTTTGATGAGGCAAAACGGGTCTATTATGAGGCCCGTTCAGAGGGATATAGGGTTAATGGAATTGAAATCGATGGCACAGTTCTTGTTTCAGACGAGGAAAACTGGAATTCTGCGGATGATAACAAGGCAGACAGCAAGTCTGACGTTGAGGGAAACAGCAGCCAGACGGATAAAGATTCTTCTGGCGATAATGGAACAGCAGTGAAGAGAGGCGCGGCGGAATCTGCTTCCGAATCCTCTGATTCAGCGGCTTCTGATTCTGGAAAACAGGATCAGGGGAAGGCTGCGGGACCGATCCAGATTGTACGCGGCAGCGAGTTAACGGGCAATTTAGTTCAGGTTTCATCAAAAGGAAGTCTGACACTGAAAGACATCGTCATCGATGGAAATCAGGAGAATGCAAAGACGACAACGAAGTCGCTGATTCAGGTTTCCGATGGGGGCACACTGAACATCGAGAATGGAGCCGTATTGAAAAATAACAGGCTGACTGACCTGGAATATTTCAGGGCCTGCGGAGGCGCAGTAAAAGTTAATGACGGTACTCTGAATATGAAAGGCGGAACCATCGAAGACAATACTGCTGTTCTCGGCGGCGGTGTTTATGTAAATGGCCGTAAAGCAGTATTTAATATGTCAGGAGGGTTAATCAAAAATAATACAGCTGTAAATGGTTCCGGTTCAAGTTATAGTAATAAAGAAGAGCGGCTGGCCGCTGGTGGCGGAGTCGACATTTTTGATGGTGTGGTCATGAATCTTTCAGGAGGCACGATCGAAAATAACCGCTCTGAAGAAATCGGCGGCGGTATTTCTGTCGGGACCGGAGTTGGCTCGAATGATCCGGAAACACTGATCATGACCGGAGGTAATATTGACAGTAATTCAGCGGGATCTGGCGGCGGCGGAATCTTCGTTCAGGCAGGAACCCGCGGAGCGGCCGGTAAGGCTGTTGTTTCCGGCGGAACCATCTTTAAAAATAAAATGACTGGAGAGGGAATCGGAAATAATGCATTTGGCGGCGGCGGTA
The DNA here is from genome assembly GCA_051893535.1 of Eubacterium sp. GTDB lineage: Bacteria > Bacillota > Clostridia > Peptostreptococcales > Anaerovoracaceae > Aminicella. Next base: position 1,077 of record JBJFHK010000054.1, read on the forward strand.
TCTATGTAAATGGATACTCATCCAATTATCCAGACTTTGAGAGTGGACAGCTGATTTTAACGAATGCGCTGATCTATGATAATTCTGCCGCGATTGCGGGAGGCGGATATGCGGCCTGCCCGGTTTCCCACACCCATATATATGTAAAAAATGGCGCGGCATTCTACAGCAATCAGGCGGAGAAGGCAAAAGAAATTTACATCCTGGCAAGCACCGCCTTTGGCATTCATTCCGGAAATCCTACATACATTATTTCAGAATCAATGTTTGGAGGAAATCCATACCACTGGAAATATGATAATAATACGGAGGTTCCGCTCAATCGTCTGTCGGGGCAGCTCCGGGCCATCTACAGTGAAAGTCTGAACCTGCATACAGATGAGACTCCAGGTGAGAATGCCAGAAATCAGGCGCGTGTACAGATATACGGAAATACGTCTGTTACCCGCGGCGGAGGAATCGGTTCCAATGGAACGGTGACGATCGGCAAAGAAGACACGACCAAGGTCACAGCCCGGAAGACATGGGATGATGGCAGTCAGTCTGCCAGGAGACCGGACAGTATAGATGTACAGCTGTTCAGAAGCACAAAAAGTGATCTGTCGGATAAGCAGTACATCGGATACATTACACTGACACCGGATAAAGACGGAAACTGGACCAATACGGCCGAATTCAAGAATCTGGCAGAAAAAGACGCGGATGGAAACACGTATATCTACACAGTCGGTGAAAAGAAGATCAGCGGCTATGACGCGACGGTCACACAGGATGAGAAGACGAAAGACTTTACGATCACCAACAAGCCGTCTCAGACCCCGCCAACGCCGACCCCGACACCGGTTTCCCACCATGTCACTGTCCAGAAAGTCTGGAAACTCGATGACGGCGGGACACGTCCGGATTCTGTCCAGGTGCAGCTGATGAAAAATGGTACGGCCTATAGTCAGCCAGTTACGCTGAACGATGCCAATAACTGGACTTACACCTGGGATGGTCTTGCTGATGATAACAGCAGCTGGACCGTGCAGGAAGTCGTTGTTCCAAACGGATTCACGGAGACGCAGCAGACCGCAGCGGAAACCAACGGCAGCAGGGTGACCATCACGAACGATGACAACCCGACAAAGCCGAATACGCCGGATAATCCGAATTCGGATAAGCCAAACAAGCCAGATACACCGAAAACGAATAAGACGGTGAATCCGAAGACTCCGTCTGGTTCAAACAATACGGTCACTCCGAATACTCCATCTGTTCAGCACACAACCGTGCAGAACACACCGTCGACACCATCGTCTGCACCGCAGACTTCCGACCAGACCAGACTCGGAACAGAGCTGATTCTGTTTGGCGGCGCGGCGGCACTTCTGGCGCTGGTACTGGCAGTGAAAAGAAGAAAAACTGAATAGCTGTTAGTAAAACTGCATTCTTAGTATTATGGCCGCATTCTGGAGTATCTTGGGCCAATCGTGTCTTTATTATGCAAATAATTAATAAAGGTACATACTTCTGCGCCCAGGCTGCAGGATAGCTCCGTAAGCGGCCATCAATCAGAATGTAGTTTTTTAATTCCCTGATTTATTCAGGTCACGAGTACGGGACGTTGTTCGGGAAAACCGCTATAATTTGCTGTCTCCCGATTTTTGTATGAAAATATGCACATTATGTAGTGGATATTTGATGAATGCCATCTGTATTTGCATGCAGTATACTCCCTCGTCCAGTTCACGAATAGTTTGAACATCTGTTCAAAAAACTCCTATCAGCTTTTGATATCATCACATGATCTGATGTGATAGAAGTCTGTCTGCGGATATGTTAGAATAAACGGATAAGGAGGGCTGAAAATGGGCAGAAACAGAAGGTGTCCTGCTATTCCCGGGCGTGCGCTCCGTGATGTTCTGAGGTTTGCCGGGGATGCGGGTGTGAAGCGTCTGGTGCTGTTCGGTTCGCGGGCCAGGGGAACGAACGACCCGTACAGTGATGTGGACCTGGCTGTTTACGGCGGCGATTTTGACCGGTTTTACTGGAATGTTCAGGAGAAAACATGGAGTCTGTTATCGTTTGACCTGATTGATATGCAGGGGAAAGTTGCCCCTGAGCTGCAGGAAGAAATCCGCAGAGACGGAGTGGTGATTTATGAAAAAGATTGATAACTTCAGGCGGTGTCTGGCGGTGCTTTCGGGTGCGGATTTTAAGATGGCTGTCAATGATGAAATTTACCGCACAGGGGTTGTCG
>JBJFHK010000055.1:0-3303 GCA_051893535.1 Eubacterium sp.
CAGGAAACTGCACCAGTTTATTGTCTGCCCGTTAAACGACAACAAGGTTCCCGGGTACCCACCCGACGCTTCAGCGTCGTGGAAGGGTGGGGTTCTTATTTTATATATAAGAAAATATGAGGACGATGGTTTTTTAGCTGCAGTGACGGAAGTGCGGATCTGTCAGCAGACGCGCGACAACCAGGCCGATCGGCAGCGCAATGACAATCAGCGCGGCCCTGGTCAGCCACAGAGCTCCGTCTGTGATGTTGGAAAGCGCGATGTAGTAGATTCCGCGGTACATATACAGTCCCGGAACCATGATGACGATGGATGGAACCGTGATGGAAATACGCGGTTTTCCAATTTTTTTATTAATAACCGATGCGATCAGACCCGCAGTCAGCGCACCCAGGAAGGCGGCGAGACCGATCGGAAGGCCGGCCAGATCGACCAGTTCCAGACGCAGTGTGTTGGCAATCATGCCAACGCCGGCAGCCGTCATCGCAGTTTTATACGGGCTGTTGAACATCAGCGAGAATCCGAATACACCGAAAAAGCTGCAGACGAGCCGCAGCAGGCACATGGACAGATCGCCGAGCGGAAGCGGCTGGAAATCCGCCGGATGGAACTGCAGAACGTAGGCGGTGACCCAGCCGGCACAGGTGGCGATCAGAATGATCAGAAGCGCGTAGGCCAGACGTTCCAGACCGGAGCGCATATCCTGCTTGGCCAGGTCGATGCCGCCGGTAATCAGCGGGAATCCCGGAATGATGAAGAGCATTGCGCAGATGTATCCGGCCTGATGCGTCGCGGAGACGCTGAACAGGGCTTCCAGAGCCTTGATGGAGCAGACGTAGGCCGCGCAGGCCGCAGCGACACTGACCAGAATAGCCGCAAACAGTGCAAGCTTGTGATCCAGCATCTTCCGGCGGATGAAATTGCCGATTCCCGCGCCGATGAAGGCGCAGAGCATTTCAAACGGTCCGCCGCCAAGTAAAAATGTAAATGCGCAGCAGGCGATTGCCGATGCAAGCCCGGCCTGAAGCGGAGAATAATTGCCTTTCAGATTCTTAATGTCATCGAGCTGCTGATGAATCTCCTTGACGGAGTGGGTTTTGACCTCCTCATGGAATACCCTGCAGTAGGATTCCAGTTCCGCCAGCTTGTCCGTGTTCACACCAGATGACTTCAGGGAAAGTGAGGTCGTGACGTGCTCGCCGTCTCCGAAGCAGGTGCAGTTGATGGTCAGCAGACCGACATCCACGGAACAGGTAATGCCAAGCGCTGATGCCGCCGTGTTCATGGAATCACGGACCCTCCACGCTCCGGTCCCGACCGACAGCATCATCAGACCGATGCGGTTGACAATCGTTGCCTTATCGCGCAGAGTCGCCTCCACAGCAGGCCGGTCGTCGCTTTTTATCCGATTCCAGGGAATATCCATATGGATTTTTTTCAGCAGATGCGGATTTTCAGACATGAGGAAATGCCCCCCTTTTCATTCATTGCGCTGCAGCGTTAAATACATAGCCGGATTAAGTATATCACACTATTTTCCCGGGACAAAATCCACCGGGCCGGCGGCCGTAATGGATCGAGAACGTAAGTTTATGTATACATGTAAAATTGAGAACGTGTGTTTGACAAACGCGGAAAATCTGTTATGATTAAGGAAGTGAAAAGATGAATGTGAAAGCTGCTGCTGATGTGGGATGATGCGTGAGGAAGCGGATATGAAAGTTATTGCAGAGCCAGTGGATATGATTGCGGTGTTCAGAAAACGTGAGGGATGCCGGCCGGTGCCGTACAGGTTCCGGTATACGGACCGCAGGGGAGACAGGATTGAGGTGCATGTGGATAAGGTGCTGCGTATCGAGAATCTGAAAATCGGCGGAATTGACACGTATAACTACACCTGCCAGAGTCTGATCGGGGATATGCTCAGGATCTATGTGCTGAAGTACTTTCTGGCACAGGCGAGGTGGGAACTGTATAAGATGTAGAAAAGGCGGAGTAAACAACTTATCGTGCAGAACTCTGCAGCCTTAAGAAATTTCACTTCTGTTAAGAATTGTTCTTAGAAAATTTCGTATTCTTGTACATAAAAATGTACAAAATTACCGCTAATATGTAGAAAATATGAAGGAAATGTGATGGAAATAAGAATGAGCGGTGTCAGCATTAAGAAATCCAAAGTAATTCTTAATAAATCTTATGATTTCTCTTGAATCTTAAGGACAGGCCTCCTATAATGGAATCATCATTTAAAGGAGGAAGTCAATGGTACAGAGAGAAAAGAAACACAATGCATTCCTGATGTTCGTTATTACTGCGCTGATCTGCACGATGGTGATGGCATTCAGTGCCATATCCGCACACGCGGCAACGCAGAAGGGCACCGTAAATTCCAAGGGCGGCCTGAACATGAGAAGCGGCGCAGGAATGAAATACAAGGTTATCTGCACCATTCCTAATAAAGCATCGGTGACCGTAAAGGGTGTGACAGGAATCTGGTATAAGGTTTCCTATAATGGAAAGACCGGATATGTCGGAAAGGCACTGGTCAAGACAACATCTTCTGAAGAAGTTTCCAGAAGCAAGTCCATCAGCGATTCTGATTCTGATTCTGACTCAAGCTCAGATTCCAGTTCTGACAGCAGTTCCGATGATGTTTCTACAGTAATCAGCAAGGCCATTTCCTGGGCGGTCAAGACTGCAAATGATGACAGCCACGGATACAGCCAGGTACTTTCCAGACGCTGGGGAAATACAGATTATGACTGCTCCACATTCGTTACTTCTGCCTACAGAGCTGCCGGACTGAGCCTGAAGTATGGTTCTTCTTCCACAACGATGAACTGCGGACTGATGAAGACGGTTTATACAGCAGAAGGATTTAAATGGATTCCGTGGAGTAAGATCGGAAGTGTCAGCAACTTGAAGAAGGGAGACGTTCTCCTGGATACAAGTGCACATACAGAGCTTTACATCGGATCAGGAATGAATGCTGGCGCACATTCTAACCGCGGCCATGCACAGGCCGGTGACCAGACGGGAACCGAAGTGAGTGTAGCCCGGTATTACAACAATGTCGGCGGCGTTCATTGGGACGGTGTTCTGCGATACGTAGGATAACGACAAGCGCTGCAGCGTTTGAAAACAGGTGAAATGTACGGATGTGATACACATCCATGTGGGAAGTTTTCTGTGAAGCTGAATATGTGAATGCGGGACCGGTCTGGTTCTGCTGAGCGTGCGAAGTTGAGCGTGAGATGGATCATGTGGATGTGTATATGCGTCTTTACATGGATCCGGTTTGAG
>JBJFHK010000056.1:0-3287 GCA_051893535.1 Eubacterium sp.
TCGAATTATAGTTCCCACCTACGGCAGATTTACCGCAGATTTAATTCGCCACTCCTATCATACCGTCTATCTTAACGTGCTGTTTTTTACGGCACGTTTTTATCTGTCCTCTTGACCATTCCGTTTCTTTCGCATATAGTTTTTTTTGTAACCAAAAAAAAGAGAAAGAACCCACCTTACCAGTCTGTTCTTTCTCTCATACCAACCATGTGAGCCGCAAGCGGCGCCTGATGCAGGATCTGTGTCCTAATAAGTGGCTACTTCGCTGATAGCAGTCATCACATGTACAATTACTATGATAAGAAAAAACTTACTTTTTTGCAAGATAATTCGTATAAAAACTTCATCAAAATCTCTTTTTGACTCCTACATGGATCAGTTTCAGCCCGAACGGGAAACCTGTCCCGTATGTGGAAGCACCGGAAACTGTCACATCCATGACTACTACGGCAGATCCATCATTGATTTTAAGGCCGGCAGACAGGAAAGATCGGATCTGTGCATTCTCCGGGTATTCTGTGACAGCTGCAACCATGCTCATGCTGTCCTTCCGGACATCATCATTCCCTACTCCAGCTACAGCCTGTTCTTCGTTCTCCGTCTTCTCGGGGAGTACTTTGCAGGGCTTTCTACCATAGAGCAGCTGTGTGAAAGATATGATGTCTCACTGAACCAGTTTTACCGATGGCTTGTTCTCTGGAAATCCCATAAGCAGGAGTGGCTTGGTCTGCTGGATGACAACGATATCTCCGACTTCGCTTTCCTGAAGGATCTTGCCATGAGGGACAGCTATTCCTCCTTCTCCATGGTCTTTATCCGGCAACAGTGCCGTTCCTTCCTGCAGTCCCACAGGAACCCCGTACTGAAATCTCCCAAAAACGCACGGTATCATCAGACTGTCTTTGCTCCGGATATCTCCATCTTCTGACCACACGACCAGGGGATGGTTACCGGAAGTTTCTCCGATTATGATATAGAAAACATAAAAAGGAGGGCTTTTACCATGAGTAAAGATACCGAAACAATGAAACATAATGCCGAAGTGGCACAGTTCCGCTTCGCTCTCATCGCCCCTGTCATCCAGGGGCTTTATCCTGATGCCTCGGCTACTGCCTACTACAAACGTGTTACGGCATCTCCACTGACACTTCCGGATGGCTCCACCGTCACCTACAGCTACAAAACACTGGAAAAATGGAAGTCCCAGTACAGTATCGGCGGGCTGGACGCCCTGATGCCGGGCACAAGGTCTGACAAAGGCATTCCCCGCGCCCTAAATGAGGACGCCATTGCCGAAATCTACCGTATCAAGGAAGAACACCCCCGAATGAATGCCACCCAGATCTACACTCATCTGGTACGGGAATCCTTTATCCCGGCCACCGTCAGTGTTGATTCCGTCCAGCGTTTTATAAGACACAACGATCTGAAATCTGCCAGAGACCCGAATCTTCGTGACCGCAAAGCCTTTGAAGAGGACGAATTCGGAAAGATCTGGCAGGCCGACACCTGTTATCTTCCCCACATCAAGGAAGATGGAAAGACACGGCGGGTGTATGTCATTATGATCATCGATGACCATTCCAGGCTCCTTGTAGGCGGTGAACTGTTCTACAATGACAACGCCTGCAACTTTCAGAAGGTTTTAAAGGATGCCATCTCTACCTATGGAATTCCCGATAAACTTTATGTAGACAACGGATGCAGCTATTCTAATGCACAGCTTTCCATGATCTGTGTCTCCCTGGGAATCCTGCTTCTGCACACAAAAGTCCGGGACGGTGCCAGCAAAGGCAAAGTGGAACGACATTTCCGCACCCTCAAAGAAAGATGGCTTTATACACTGGATATCAGCTCCATTACTTCCCTGTCACAGTTCAACAGCATGCTGAAAGATTATATGCGTGACTACAATACCACCTTCCACCGGGGAATCGGCGGTGTTCCACTGGATCGTTACCGGGCTTCCAAGGACCATCCCAGAAAACCAGAGTCAGCACAGTGGCTGGATGACTGTTTTTACAACCGTATCACCCGTAAAGTACGTAAGGATTCCACCATCTCCATTGACAGTACCTGCTATGATGTCCCCATGCAGTTCATTTCCATGAAAGTGGACATCCGTTACCTTCCCGGTGACATGGATTCTGCTTTTATCCTTTACGAAGGGGAGAAGTTTCCAATCAGACAGACCAACCGCAATGACAACTGCCACACAAAACGAAACAATCTTACGGCCATTGACTATGCTAAAGCGGGAGGTGAAGACTGATGTATAACTCCTACTATGGACTTTCCTTCAATCCTTTTGACAAACAGCAGCTGAAGGAAAAGGATCATTTTGTTTCCAGAGACTTTACCGAGATGACAAACCGGCTGAACTACCTGAAAGATATCCGGGGGATCGGTGTATTTACCGCCCGTCCGGGAATGGGCAAATCCTACTGCCTGCGGTGCTTTGCATCCGGACTGAATCCCAGTCTCTACCACATGGAATACCTTTGTCTGTCCACCATCAGTGTTTCTGATTTTTACAAACAGCTCTGTGATATTCTCGGTCTGTCTGATAAAGGAGGGAAAACCCGTATGTTCCAGGCAATCCAGGAACAGATCACCTACCTCTACAAAGAAAAGAGACAGCCGCTGCTTCTGGCAATTGATGAAGCACAGTACCTGAATACTGGAATACTCAATGACATCAAGATGCTTATGAATTACGGCTACGATTCTGTAAACTACTTTACGCTGATTCTGTGCGGAGAGTCCCATTTAAACGACACACTCCGCAAGCCGGTACATGAAGCACTCAGGCAGCGTATTACTGTCCACTATAACTACGCCGGACTTTCTGATGATGAAGTTTCAAAGTATATCCTGCACAAGATTCAGCTGGCAGGTGCCTCTTCCACCATCATTGATACAGCGGCACTTGCAGCTGTACACAGTTTTACCCAGGGAAATCCCCGTCTGATTGATAATCTGATGACAGATGCCCTGACCATAGGTTCCCAGCAGGACAAAAAAGTGATTGATGCGGATATTATCCGGGCTGCGGTTGATAACCAGGGACTGTATTGATGAAGTTTTCAAAGCACTGTTTAAAGGCTGTGACATTTCTGTCATGGCCTTATTTCAAAAGCAGCACCGGCTACCCTTCAAACAAGGCTACGACAATCTGCGGTTATCCTGCTGATAATCTGCGTCAGATACCGGTGCGGCACAATCGGAGAGGTGTTTCTGCCGAAATCAAAGTGCGGTTCACACCTCCCATAATGTGCCGTCTGACA
>JBJFHK010000057.1:0-3279 GCA_051893535.1 Eubacterium sp.
GAGAAATCCGCATATTTCCCGTGTTCACAGAGATCACCGTAACGGCAGCGACTCCAAGAAACAGCAAAAGAAAGACCGCCGTATAACGCGACCGCCTTTTCCTCTGTGTTTTTCTCCAGTCCTGCCCGGAATGATCCTGCAGTTTCTGAATATCTGATTCACTTGTCTGCTTTTCCTTTGACTCTGAGCCTCTGCTCACCATGACTGCTCCTCGAAATCTTCTGCTTAAACCTGCTATGTGGAATATCAATTCATCATAACAGTGTAACATAAAACCGCCCGCTCTGCCCGGCGATCTTTCTATGATCCTGCTTTATAGAAGATTCCTATAGCATGGCAGCTATGAAATCCGGAAATGTCCGATGATTTCCTTTTCCTTCTTCGGGAGAATGTCCTGAATATAGCTCTTCTGTGTCGGTTTTCCATTATGAATAATATAGGCGATTCCATTCTTGTCACGCTTTGCGGAAACGACACCGATATGCTCCTTAAACACGACAATATCACCGCCCTGCCACTGATCCGTATCATGAATATTCGTTGTCAGCGACTTCGCGTGGTGCTTCAGATAGGCATACAGATTTTCCACACGGCGGAAATCAATATTCGGGTCCGGAACTGAAACCGTCGTATACCAGCCAGGATGCTTTTCAATATCCTTTGACACCAGCGTATGCATGTTATAGCCTGCATTCAGCAGCGCGTAATTCACCACATCCGTGCAGACGCCGTTTCCATCCGTCGGCCAGCCGCCCTGATAGTACTCACTTTGATAGTGCGGCTTTGTCTTCACATACTTCAGCGCCCCCTGCAGAATTTCTGTCTGGTCATCAATTCCGTCCTTATTCTTATCCACCTTGGATTTATATTCATTCGCAGCCGGGTCATTACAGGTCTTCTTTGCAGAGGTCGTGCTGGTCTTCGCACTGCTGGAAGCGGACCTGTTCAACGCCTTATGCGCCAGTCCCCCTGCAGCACCGGCCAGAAGCAGAACGATGACAAGGGTCCGGATAAACATCCTTCTGTGACGCTTCTTCCTTGCCTGTCTGATCCGTTTCAATCTCGCTTCACGTTCTTCCCTGTCCTGTTTTATCTTAGAATTACTGCTCATATATGATAAAAACTTCCTTCCCGGCCGGTTTTTTAAATTCCAGATGCCTTTCTGTCATTCCGGCAGAACTGACGGTAAAACCTGCCCTGCGTGTAGATTTCCTCACAACTGACCTATATTGTACCCACGATATATGTTAACTATGTGATTAGATGACTTATTTTACGTCATAAATGAGTTCGGACAAAAGATAAATGCAAGATAATTCACTTTTTTAATCCAGCCAATAAAAATCACAATAATCTCTCAGAAAAATCCATAAAATGATGGTTTACTTCCGCCGCTCAATATGCTAATCTGACCTTATTAAGGAGGTGTAGGCAGTAGAGACCGCTGCCAGAAGCATAATATTTACAACAGCGGTACCTGCCATTGAGATATGGATAAGAAGAAAATTGCACTGATCATCAGCACCATCGCAGCCATTTCCGCAGCATTGGCTACACTCTGCGTTGTCATCACAAAAAAGAAACGTGACGCATAGCTCTCCGTCTGCATGACATCACAGAAAGAAACAATTGCAGGAAAAGCCACGGCCGATTCATCAGTCCGTGGCTTTTCTGTCGTTTATTCCTCTTCTGTTTAAATTTACGGCAGCTGCCGATTTTACTACTGCTCAAGCTCCGCCTGCTGCTGAAATATCTCCTGCGTCACAAAATCAAGAATATCATCTGCATTCACATCCGGATTCGCTTCCAGATAATCAATCACTTTCTGCTGATCATCACTTCGGATTTCCTGACACAGCGCAGCGCCAAATTCATTGGTCGCTCCCGGCACATTAAAAAGCAGTGTGCGAAGCTTCATCATACGCTCATAGGCCGGATTCTTTTCCGGTTTTTTTCCAAAATGTAAATGAAACATTCTCTTACTCCTCTCCGTAAGTCAAAGCAAGGCGGTCTTCTTCCGTAATCTTTCTGATCACGCGGCAGGGAACGCCTGCTGCGACAACTCCTGCAGGAATATCCTTCGTCACCACACTTCCGGCGCCGATGACCGTCCCTTTTCCGATCGTAACCCCACCGATAACCGTGACCCGCGCACCCAGCCAGACATCATCTTCCAGTGTGATCGATGCAGAAGTACTGATACCCCTTGCTCTCTGGACTTTGTCAATAGAATGGCCCGCACAGCTCAGCAGCGCACCCGGTGCGATAAAAGCGTTATTTCCAATATGAATTGGCGACGTGTCCAGAAAAACCGCGTTATAGTTCACATATGCCATCCCGTGAAAATAAATATTAAAACCATAATCACAGTGAAACTCCGGCATAATAAACACAGAGTCATGTACCTCGCCAAACAGCTTCTGCATGGCTTCACGCTTTTCCTCATCCTTATCCGGCGGCAGATGATTAATCTTCCAGCAGAGCTCATGACAATCCCTCATCGGCTGCCGCGGAACATACGAATTATTAATTACATAAGCCTGATCGCCCTTAAGAACATCCAGATAACTCATTTTCACTCCCTGACTCTATATTAAGTCCTTTAGCAATAAAACACGATGTATACAGACATTATACTCCCAATACCGGAGCATGGATACAGAATAAAACGAAGTGATGGTGTCAAGAGGTCGTGGGAGTTTTTGTTGACGGATCTCCAAGTGCTTTCGTGAGCTGTACGCAGCCTGCGTCTGGAACGCCTCCCGGCTCTGGATCAGCATCTGATTTTCGATTTCTGTTCAGCCCATTCAAAATGGATCATTGTATCCGAATTCTGAGCCTGCACGGTACTTGAAAACTATTATGAAAATGTCGGCAAAATGTCGGCACAGCAAAAATAAAGCCCTGGAACCGAGTGATTCCAAGGCTTACAGAATGCGCAATGAGGGACTTGAACCCCCACGAATAATCACTAGAACCTAAATCTAGCGCGTCTGCCAATTCCGCCAATTGCGCATAACACAATTCCTGAACCACCATCTTCATTTTCAAGTGAGATGACAGTTCAGGACAAGGATTGCAGATACATACATGATGTATAAGCAATAAAAAATGACTCCATCGAGAATTGAACTCGAGTTACCGCCGTGAAAGGGCGGTGTCTTAACCGCTTGACCATGGAGCCATAAATTTATTATAGTATATCATATTTTTTAGAAAGAAGAAACCGGCGGTGTCCTACTTTCCCAGGCGGTCTCCCACCAAGTATCCTCGGCGCTG
>JBJFHK010000058.1:0-3273 GCA_051893535.1 Eubacterium sp.
GCCTTCAGTGCCTTAACCATTCCGTTCTGGCTTACACTGATGTTCTTTCCATCTTTAATGTAGAGGTACCGATACATCGGAGCGTGGTCTTTCTGCAGAATCGCGCAGCCGGAGTAAACGCCCTTTACAGACGGCTGAATCTTATAGGTCTTTCCAATCTTCAGGGTTACCGCGTTCTTCCTGACACTGACTTTCTTCACGTTCGTGTATCTGCTGCCGCTCTTCTTTTTCAGCAGATTTCCGGCTGCAGAATGAACATCTACACTTGTCTTTACGATCTGCTTCTTTCCATCTTTGATCTTGTAGGCTGCAACACGGTACTTATAGGCAACACCCTTCTTCAATCCTGTGCGTTTGTAGACTCTCGGAGAAGAGGCAGATACATCAGCGACCTTTTTAAGATGGTGGACCTTCAGCGGGTTCGGTGTGTTGCATTCTGCTTCGTATACAAAGTATCCGTCAACATGGGTCAGCGGCGTCCAGGTCAGGGTCTGCTCACTGCTGCCATTGGCGATAACCTTAGGAAGCAGAATGCCTGTAACCTTATTAGCTGCCGGGTTTGGTGCCGGTGTGTTCTTTGTCCACTTTGCATAGAGGTCAAAGTCGCTTGTGACCGGTGTATCGAAATCGTAGACCTTTGTCAGCGCACTGTCTGTGTACCAGCCGTTGAAAGTATATCCGTTCTGAGTCGGATCTGCCGGCTTATTTACCTTACTTCCGTCGAAAACGGTCTGGGTGAAATTACTCTGGCCGTTGGCCGGGTGGAAAGTGACCGTGTGGTCTTCAACAGGAGTTACCGGTGTTACAGGAGTCGACGGCTTGCTGACCTTGAAGCTGTAGGAAATCTGCTTTGGCTTATCTTTTCCAAAGTCTCCTGCAAGTTTGTCAGCTCCTTCACTGCTCTGAATTCCTGCGAAAGATAAATCGTTGTGGAAATAGATGGCACTGCCATAATCCGTCTCCATGCCTTTATCCGCCTCAACTGCAACATCATTAATACCAGATACCGTTCCTCTGATATGCTTTGTCCCCTCTGCAGCATTGCTGGACACTTTGAGATTCTGGATGTCGATGCTTACTGTTCCATTCACTGCATTAACTGCATTGTTCAATGCAGTACGATAATCACTGAGGCTTTCATTTTCTTGCGATGTATCATTTAATCCAACTTTGATATACAGTTTGCCTTGTTTATTTTCTGTCTGTTCCTGACTATCAAGCGGTATATAATATGCCTTTTTCACTATAAGTTTCCTTGAAGCGTCATGAAGCTTGACACTATCTTTACTTACACCTGATGCGTCTACACCCTTCGGAATATCCAATGTGAAAATCAATTCATTGTCAGAGGTAGTATTTGAATTCATATGAATTGGAGATCCCGAAGTCGGACTGAATGTCATAACCTCAGTAATCCATGTATTAACATACCTTGCAAGCCATGGCGCGTTAACAGAAAAGTTCAGGCCAAAACTTTCTCCAGGTGCACAGTCAGTATCATCCCCGATCCGACTTATATCACCTGTTACTGAGAGACCGTTTTTATTTTCCATCTCACTCTTATCAAGAAGCTTAATAGGAATTGAGTAGAATCCCGGATCCTCAGTCGAATATCCGTCAGACCAGGATTTTATTAATGCCGGATCCTGCCTCTCTTTTAGAGTATGGTTTTTAATATATTCTTTATCAGTATTTGCCTGAATGAAATCCCATTCATCTGTAAAACCCTGAAATTCATCTGGATCTTGGCACCAATAGGCCGCAGGGCCAACTAAAAAATCCATATTTTTATTCCTGTCCGTACCAAATCCACAAGCATGCTGTTGTATAAAACCGTTCTGAGTTAGCTGCTCATTCACTGGATATTCTTTTGTAACCTGTGATTCCGGAATATCATAATCAGTCCAATAAGCACTTTCGTTCTGTGCCGGAACTGGTTGTGTACTACTGCTGCCGTCATCTGCAAAAACAGGGGCAGCCATGACTACAGCCATTAATGCAGACAGTCCTAAAACACCTATTTTCTTTAGATATTTATTCATCATTATCACCCTTTTTTCTTAGAATAATTGCTGCTCTGGTGCAGTTATTTTTACTACAGGATCATCTTTAGGATGTTTTCCAAACTTATACAACTCGCACAATCCCGTACCAGTTACCTGACCTTTGATCGTCCCGGACACTGGAATGGTGACCTGAATCGGATGTGCTTTTCCATCAGCAGCTTCCTGCTGGACATGATCGAAAAACTCGCCATAATCCCACCAGCCGCCAAGCTTAAAGGTGAACTTCAGTGTATGATCATTGACGTTGTCACATGTCATTCCACCGATTGTAGATGTATCTGCTGACATAATTACAGCCCGGTGATTTACTTTTACATTCTCCGGAAATGTCACGGTATAAGTGAAGTAAGGATATGCTTCCTTACCATCAAGGCCTTTGCTGGACATTACCAAATGCTTATATTTATTAGCAAATAGGTCATGTTCGTAATATTTTACATATTCATCGCAGGCTTCATTAAAGAGATCTGTTGTGTCTGCGTTAAATACAACCTCATTCCGATTCTTATCATATGTAAATGCAGACTTATCAATATGCATTTCGCCAGTTAACCTTCTGTCAAGTAATATACCTTTCGTTTTAAAGGTTCCTGTGATTTTCTGATCAGATCCTGCACTTGCAGCCGCAAACACTGCAGATGTTGCCAGCAGGAAAGTGAACGCAACAACAAAAGCCAGCACCAGGCACAATACTGCCCGGGCAGGCTTTCTTCTGACATCAGACATTATTACTCGTCTCCTTTCATTCACACTGTGATGCGTCAGGCCCGGCCGCTCTGAATTGTTCAGTACGCCGGCTGAAAGGATATTTCTAATAACACAAACTCTATTACCTCCCCCAGTCTGCTGAATTTCAGCGTTTTAGAGAGAAGTCAGGTCAGATACATCATTTTACCCATAACCAAATATATTTATACTATTTCATGAGATATTCTAGTGCGATTGTGTAGAATTTGCAACACATATTAAGAAAATTTAAGATGAATGTTCGCAACTATCAGCATTGTATATTTGTGCTATATCGTGTCTGGCAGCCGTATTCTGGAGCAGTTCTCCAGGCCGGGCGCAGGTGCGTGTCCAGTTATTCTTGCCAGAGAATTGATGATCACATTCATTCACGATATCGGCTTCCGGAGCGCTCTCCGGGCTGGTCGCAGGCATAGGTTTTGATTGAATTCTCATGATAAAATATCGCATCTGCTCTGGC
>JBJFHK010000059.1:0-67649 GCA_051893535.1 Eubacterium sp.
AGAGAGCAGTTCGGGGTATATGGAGCTGCCGTTGTTCCGCTTTCTAAATGTGAGAGGACGCCGGACGTCATCATCACCATTTCCAATGCCTGGCAGGCCATGCGCATGGTTCAGGGTTATGAGTATTTCTCCGGGAAGAAGCCGCAGATCGATCTTGGTGCCATGCAGGCGATGTGCTCCGAACTGACCGCATCCCCGTACATCACCGGCGAGATGAACGTGTCCGTCATGTGCCCGAGCACCAGATTCTTGTGTAAATGGGACGAGACCGACCTCGGCGTCAGCATTCCGTATGAGCTGTTTGAACAGGTCTGCCGCGGCGTCGCCTGCACGGTGATGGAGTATTGATAGACAAAAGAAAATAATAAACAGCAGATAAACAAATCAATGGAGGTGTTACTAATGGCTGAAAACGGAAGTGTTTCAACGGACAGGCGCGAATAGATTTATGACTTTGCGATGAGATATTACTAACGGAAGAAAAATAATTGTCTAACGCTGCCGGCAGATTGCATATAGCAATAGTATGTATTTGGCGAGAAACAAATGTATTCCCGTAATTTCAACACTTAATAAACTCTTCCCTCCCGTCTGCATCGACGGGAGGGAAGAGTGGCTGTTTACACGTATTCTTTCAGCTGGTCAAGACTGTCTTCAGACAATTTTTCCCGGTTTCCTTTCGTCTTTTTCAGATAAATCCGCCAGATGATTACGGTAATCGTGCCAATCACCATAATCAAAAGGAGAAATTCAAAGAAGTAATGGAAACCTCGGGCTCCCGGGTGGGTATCGATTACCCTGCCGGCCAGCAGAGTAGTGAATGTCTCCGGAAGTGCGCCTGCCATACAGATCAGACCGGCTGCTGTACCGGTATATTCAGCAGGGATGGCTCCCTCTGACATCATCGTCCATGCCATTGCGTAGTTTGAATGAAAGCAGATAAGCAGCATCAGGTACAGAATGATTACGATATACATGGCTTTATGGCTGACTGGCAGTAACAGTACGGCGACCTGCCCGATCACCATGACGATATAGGCGCCGAGCATCATGTTCTGCGTGCCGAATTTATCGGTCAGATACCCTCCGCCGATATTACCGATTACTCCGGTAAAACGCTTCATCGCAGCCAGGGTGGCACCGATGCCGACGGCCAGTCCGAATACATCTGTCAGGTAAGGGACATAATAGTATGTGGACAGGCAGAATATATGGTTGCAGAAGGTGACAATACAGATCAGCCAGACGGCTGGATGCGTGATCAGATGCTTCATCCCTTCAAGGGTGAAGCCTGTCTTCTGATGCATGGGAATGTAGCTGTCTTTGACGGCAAAGAAAGAGGCGATTCCCATAATGACGTTCATGGCCGCGTAAAATATGATTACCCGGCGCATTCCGACCGCCTGGTCGTGCATATTTGCCATGCTGTAATTAAAGAACTGCACCGCAATCAGAGCGACAATTCCCTCGGCGATATTTCTCCCGCCTTCAAAGAAACCGTATGCTTTTCCCTGATCATCCTTATCTGAAAGAACGCGAATGGCCTTGACACATGCCGGCCAGAAGGCGAATGTTGTTGAGATTCCCCAGAATGCATACAGTAAAAGCAGTTCGTAGTAATTCAGAGGAAAGAGGTGAATGAAACCTCCGATGCCGGTTCCGATCAAGGAGCCGGAGATGATCAGACGGAGGGAAACTTTGTCTGCAACGATGCCCCCGACGAGGTAAGAAATAATGCCGAACACGCCGATGATGGTTCCGAAGGTTCCCATCTGCGTGTTGGTGAGATGGTAGGTTTTCAGATATACATCATAGTAGTCAAAACGAAAATAGGGCAGGCCGTAGATGAAGGAGCCGGCAATTGCCAGGGTGATGACTGCTCCGAAATTCTTCTGCAGCCTGCCGTGAATTCCAAGCGCGTTAAATATCCGATTCATAGTTCCCCTCTAATTTACGGCGACAACACGGATTATTACATTAGAATTATTTTACTCAATCCTGTTCATCTGTTATTTATGCGGCCTACTGCTTTTCCCGGTTCCAGCGGAAGTGGAAATAGAACACTTCCATGAAGCAGGTGGCCATCCATCCGACCGGGTAGCCGAAACCGACGATGGCAGGGGTGTTGGCCACGAATCTGGTGATGAAGAAGAGATAGGTCTGTCGGACGGCAACAAATCCAAGCAGCATGATGACCATCGGTCCGATGGAATCGCCCCGGCCTCTGAGCGCGCCGGCCAGCGTATGGTTGATGCAGTTGAACAGAACGAAATAGACGATCAGATGGACAAATAATATCCCGCTCTGGATGACAGCCGGGTCGGATGAGAACAGGCGAACTGCGTATCTGGCGAAAATCCACACAACGGTTGTAATTGCCGCCGTGATGGTCAGAGTCTGGAGAATCACAGTGCGCGTGCCGCGGTTTGCCCTCTTCATGTCATTCGCACCAACGTTCTGGCTCACGAAAGTGGTGGAAGCCATGGCCATACTCATGATCGGAAGCATGACGAACTGATCCAGTTTGTTATAGCAGGCCCATCCTGCCATGACCGTCGCACCGAAATGGTTGATGTATCCCTGGACGAAGATATTGGAAAATGAAGTAATCACTGCCTGAAGTCCGGTTGGCAGTCCAAGAGCCAGAATCTTCCTGAGTGTTGCCGGATGAATCCGTATGTCTTTAAAGCTGAACCGGTAGACGTCTTTCGTTAAGAGAAGAAGAAGCAGGGTCAGAGCAGCGGAAATGAACTGGGACAGGATGGTTGCCCAGGCAGCGCCTGCGATTCCCATATGGAATCCGCAGATGAAAAGCAGGTCCAGCACGATGTTCAGCAGGCTGGTCAGGATCAGGAAGTAAAGCGGCCGGGTGGTGTCGCCGACGGCACGCAGGATACCGCTCCCCATGTTATAGATCAGAAGGCCGGAAATGCCGCCGAAATAAATCCGCAGGTAAGCTGCTGCCAGTTTGAATACATTGGATGGCGTGTCCATCAGATGAAGAAGAGGATTGACCAGCAGAATTCCTGCCGCAGTGAAAATGATGCAGAGAAGGAAAGTTGCTGCAAGCGTGGTTTCGATGGCTGTGTGCAGGGACTTCCGGTTTTTCGCGCCGAAGAAATTGGCGATGACGACGCCGGCACCAACCGAGAAGCCGTTGAAAAAGAAAATGGCCATGTAAACGATGATCGTGGTCGCTCCGATCGCCGCCAGAGCCCTGGTGCCGACGAAATTCCCTACAACGATGGAGTCGACTGCATTGTACAGCATTTGAAATACATTTCCGACCATCAGCGGCAGAGCAAACTGGATAAGTTCTTTCCAGATCGTGCCGGTGGTCATGTCCCTTGTATTAGATTTCTTCATGGATGAGTGATAATCTCCTTTTTTATATCAATGATCTGGCCGGGCAGAGATGCTGCAGATCAGATGAGTTACCGGCCATCAGTTTTTATTGCAGGTCGTTTTCCTGTGTCTCTGCCTGCAGAAGCCCATTTATTATACACCCGATTCAGTTTTCCGGCGGCAAAATAAAGCCGGCAAGTTCCAATACACTGCTTCGCTACTGTGTTGCGGCAAAGCAGATTGAGCACGGAAAAGTAATCGCAGGAAATTGCCCGTTCCATATAAGACAGGGGCAGTTTGGGTGAGAAAGCCGGAAAATGAGTTGAACCTGCTGGTATTTGTATGGGGAACATATTGCCTCATAACAAGAATCAGGGTACAATAGTTTGCAAGGAGGATTGCCTTTTATGTTGAGAATTGAAAACCAAGCGATAATTTTCGCATTACTTAGTAAATATACATTTCTGGCTCTGGGGGAGTCAGAAAAAGACCGGGCTCACGAGATTATTCAGAAGGGAATGATCCGCTACGGAAAGGAACGCGGTATGCGTATGGCTGCCAGGGCACGCAGAAACGGTGACCCGGTGACGCTCTGGACCAATCAGGCCTATGGAGAATGGAAGCCGGATTATGACGGGCAGATGGAGTTTGGTACGCTGAGAAAAGAACCGACTTTTCAGACTTATATCAGCAAATGTGCCTGGTGTGAAGCTTGGAAGAAATATGACCTTCTGGAATACGGAAGAGAATACTGCGTGAATGTAGATGCTGCTGTATATGAAGGCTTTGGAACAGGATTTGTCTGCAGCCCGCAGGGAGACCCGATGAGCTGGGGCGGAAAGCAGTGTGAATTTGACTGGGGAACCCCGATGTCTGAAGAGGACAGCGCGAAACTGGCTGAGAAGAAAAAACAGCTGGGTACATCATGTATGAAAGATTTTACCTATCACACAGCGCATATCTATTACACGGTGAGTGATGTTATTCGCGAAGAACTTCCGGATCAGGCAGAGAAAATTATCGCTTCAGCGGAGCGTGACTATATCAGTCTGTTTGGTGAAGACGAGTTCGAGCCGCTTCTTCGCTTCACACCGGCTGATTTCCTGCATGTATAAGGTCAGCAGAATGTAGAATTGGACCGATCCCGGACAAAATTATCCGGGACAAGGGAATAAATAAGGAGGATACAAGAAAATGAAATTCGGAGTACTGGGATTTGGAAACATGGGAAGTGCCATTGTAAAAGGCGCGGTGGACAAGGGAGTATTAAATGCACAGGATGTGTATGTCTACGATCCTAAGGAAGCTGCATTATCTGCGGCGGAGGATTTCGGACTGCAGCTGAAGCCTTCAGTAAAGGAGCTCGCAGAGGCGAGCGACATTATTCTTCTGGCGGTCAAACCACAGCAGTATGTACAGACCTGCACAGAAGCAGAAGGGGCGATGGACGGCAAGGCCGTATTTTCCATTGTAGCCGGAACGAGCGTTGAAAAACTGCAGCTTGCGATCAAGGGTGTGCCGCGGATTCTCAGAATCATGCCGAACACACCGGCGCTGGTATTTGAAGGCGCATTTGCGCTCTGCAGCGAAAATGACCTGAAGGATGAAGAAAAGGAGTTTGCGCAGAAACTGTTCACGAGCATCGGTATTGTAGAATGGGTGAAAGAATACGACATTGACGCAGTCTGCGGACTTTCCGGAGGCGGCCCGGCATATGTTGCCATGTTCATTGAGGCGCTGGCAGACGGCGGTGTAAAGGAAGGCCTGACCAGGGATGTCGCGTATAAGCTGGCGGTGCAGACTGTCCTGGGATCAGCAAAACTGATCATGGAAAAAGGTATACATCCGGGTGCACTGAAGGACATGGTCACATCCCCTGCAGGTACGACCATCGAAGGTACAGAGGCACTGGAAGCCGGTGCTTTCCGTTACAGCGTCATGCAGGCTGTTGTTCAGGCAACGGAAAGATCGAGAGAACTGTAATTAATTGTAAGGGACCCGGGTTTCTGCTTTTCGTCTGACAGATAGAGCAGCCCCGGGTATCAGGTTGACCGGATACAGAAGATGGTTAACTTTTGGATTTGATAATAAGGCCGCCAGCAATCGTTGACGGCTTTACTCAGATGAATAAATGAATGAATAATATGACTTTTGATTACGGGAGGTAATAAAAATGCTTATCGTTAATACGGACTATATCACTGGTAAAGAATTGGAAATGCTGGGAATGGTGCGTGGAAGCACGATCCAGGCGAAAAATATCGGCCGCGACATTACGCAGAGCCTGAAGCAGATTGTCGGAGGCGAGCTCGGCGCCTATACGGACATGATGAACAAGGCCAGAGATATCGCGACGCAGCGGATGACAAAGGAGGCGGAAGCCCTTGGAGCAGATGCCGTGGTAAATGTCCGCTATGCGACTTCTGCGATAATGCAGGGTGCGGCGGAAGTGATGGCTTATGGAACGGCGGTAAAGTTTAAATAGTTTTCAGGCTCTGGCGGGGGTGTATTTCGCCAGAGCCTGGTTGACGGGACGATAGAAAGACAGATTATCGGATAAACAGCATCGCCAGTATCGGCATCATGATGATCACCCAGCCGATAAAGAAAAGGATCATGTGCTTCTTCTCAGCGTGTACGGCGATGAATTCGCGGATCAGGGCGCTTGGCCAGTAGTACGCTGCAGTATGTGCACCGACGCCTGTACACTTCAGGCCGATCTGCCGGCTGTAGCGAAGTGCGCGGAAAACATGGTAATTGCTGGTTACCAGAACCGTGTATTTTCTGCCCGGCTGCGCGTCAATCAGCTTCTTGGAAAACTGCAGGTTTTCTTTTGTCGTTGCGGACTGGTTTTCTCTGAGTATATGATCTTCAGGGATGCCGTGCTCCAGAAGATAAGCGGCCATGGCATCTGCTTCGGACAGAGATTCA
This sequence comes from Eubacterium sp., assembly GCA_051893535.1. GTDB lineage: Bacteria > Bacillota > Clostridia > Peptostreptococcales > Anaerovoracaceae > Aminicella. The sequence goes on from JBJFHK010000059.1 coordinate 6,277, forward strand.
TCAGAACCGCGTCCTCCGGAAGGAATCAGAATCGGAGGTGTCGGGTCTTTCCGGTAGATTTCAATCGCGCGGTCCAGCCGGTCTGCCAGCAGTTTGGACACCTTGTGTCCGCCGATCAGTCCGCATCCGTGGATGATTACATAGTCGAAATCCCGCTTGTGCGGAATGCTTTGCAGCAGCAGGGTGTAGAACATGAATGCGACGAAGACCATCGATGAATAAATTACCGTTACAGCAATGATAATCAGAATCGGGAATAAAATACTCCTGGCAAGGGACTGAACGCCCATGCTGGAAATAAACAGAAATGCAATAAGGCAGCATTCCCCGACACCGACACCGATTCCGACAAACAACGACAGGACGTTTGCCAGACTTTTCCCTTCGCGGTGGATCATTATTATTCCGTTGGCGGTGAGAATAGCAGGAACCGCAAGAATCAGCAGTAGAATGCAGGCCAGAATAATGCCGATCGCCACATCCTGCTTCGGCCCGAAAATGGCCGCGATAAATGGAATTGTCGCGATCAGAGCAATCATCAGGTATACCGTATTACGGTAGCGGCTGCGGTCCTTGTGCATGGAAAAGGCCAGAATGCCCCAGAAAATCAGTGCCGGGACCAGCGAGCCGAATAATGTTTTCAGATATTCCGTCATCAGTGAACTCTCTTTCTTGTGCATTGTGTTTTGTCAGAAAAACGCCAGCCGAGCCGGCTTCTGCAGATAACAGTATAGCCGATCCTTCAGGGAAATTGCAACGGGCACAGATAGGAAGCGCAAAGGTACGAAAATTTCGCGAAGGCAGGAGCTACAATATGAATATATCAAAGGGAGCGGATGTGATTCGAAAGCTCAGACAGATCTGCACACTGCTTCCGTGAGATATATAATGTAACTGCTTTTAAAAATGAATATGATGTTAGAGGGGAAAACAATGGAAAAGAAAAAATTGTTTAATTCGCGAGTTCGTACTGCTTTACTGACGATGGTGCTGGCTGTGGTGCTGGTTATGTGTTTCACTGTTGTCCGTGCTCATGCCGGCACAGGAAATCAGCATGCGCCGTATAAGAAACTGATTCATGAATATCAGCTGGCTCTGGCCGGGAAATCCATCAGCCGGTCGGTCATGACACCGGCACAGTCGGGACTGGATACCGGCGGCCTCTGCCACTGGAAAGGAAACAGACTGATCATTCCGAAGCCTGCATCTTCCAATAAACCGCATCTGGCTTATTCATATGTAGACGTCGATCATGACGGACAGGATGAAATTCTGTTTGCCGAAGTGCCATCGCAGAATGAAGTCGACTGGACCTATGCACTGTGGACGGTAAAGTCCGGAAAAGCAGTCCCGGTTATTCATTCCGCATACCGCAATTCCTTCGAAGTCCTCAGCAAGAAGGGCTATCTCATGAAGGAACAGAGCGGCGGTTTTGATAAGATGACCACAAGCTTCTACCGCCTTTCCAATGGAAAGCTGACGAAAGTATGCGTGGCGAATATGAATGGCAAAAAGTTCAGCAAAAACGGCAGAAGAATTTCCAAGAGCGCGTATAAGAAGCTGATGAAAAAGTACGGCCATCCGCGTACAATCAAATCAGGCTGGACAAGGGTGAAATAACCCTTGTCTGGTATAAAGGAAAGGAGGAATCATGAATTTACAGCAGATTATGCTGTTTGAGGCAGTTGTTGAAGAGGGCAGCTATACCCGTGCGGGAGAGCGTGAGGGCTACACACAGTCAAGAGTGACCCAGATCATGAAAGCCTTGGAAGACGAAGTCGGGTTTTCGTTGTTTGTAAAGTCTCATCAGGGAGTCAGCCTGACAAAATCCGGCAGGCTCCTTCTTCCGCGCATGCGCAGAGTGCTCAGCGATATGCATAAGCTTGAGGCGGAGATCGACAGCCTTCACGGACTTCAGGAAGGTTCCCTCCGGATTGGCACACACATCAGCTGCTCGGTGAACTGGCTTCCTGAAATTATGAGAAAATTTCAGGAAAAATACCCGGGTATTCGTCTGGCGATTCTTGAAAACGGTCAGCAGGATATTCTTTCCGATCTGCGGGCACGCCGGGCGGATGTCGGCCTGATCAGCTGCCCGTATGAAGAAGCAGATATCCAGTTTATCCCATTGATAGAAGATCCGATGGTTGTTATTTTTCCGTCAGATGATGAATTTGCAAAGTACGATATAGTGCCTGGGGATGAACTCGGCAGCCGCAGATTCATCATTTCTGATCTGAATTTCGACAGTGATGCGGGACGTATTCTCCTGGAACGGGGCATGGAAGATAATGTCCTCTTTACACTGAGAAATGATACGGCGATTACCTCCATGGTCCGGCACGGTCTTGGAATCAGTATTCTGCCGGAACTCGTTCTTCACGGCATTGATATGACCGGGCTGGAATACAGAAAGCTCAGTTTCAATCCGGTCAGGACCCTGGGCGTGGGATTTTTGTCAGAAGATGAGCTTGGACCGGTGGAAAAGGTGTTTATCCGGGAACTGAAAAAGCTGGTCTGTGAGAAAGATGAGAATAGCTAATGAATAGATTATGAAGATTAATTTGTCTTATATATGATCTCATATTATACTGCAAGTGTCGAAATAAGTGGTGCAATGTAGAGAATGCAGAGATTTTCTGAAAGATCTGATGTCCGTACAAAGCACGGTGGAAGGGCCCGGCGAGCCAGTATATGGCCCGGCGGGCCTGTTCCGGATATGGAGGACTTGCAATGAATGATCGTGGTAAGAAAGGTTATCTTTTAATTATCCTGGCCGGTTTCCTGTGGGGAACAATCGGTGTCTTCGCAAATTTTCTTGAAGATATGGGAGTCGCGCCGCTTCCGCTGGCATTTTTCAGACTGCTGTCCGGAACGGTGCTTCTGGTTCCGATGATGCTGATTATCGGAAAAGGCTGGTCCCTGTTTAAAATCAGCCGCAGGGGACTGCTTTCCTGCATTCTGGTCGGCGTACTGTCGCAGGGCCTGTATAATATGTGCTATATGTACGCAATTCAGCTTGCCGGGATGTCAACGGCCGCGGTTCTGCTTTACACATCGCCAGTGTTCGTAGCCATCATGTCGCTGATTTTCTTCCGTGAACCTCTGACAAAAAGAAAGCTTGCGGCGATTGCACTGAATATACTCGGATGCATAATGACCGTTACCGGCGGGGATTTCACCCAGCTGAAAATTGCCGGATTTGGAATTCTGATGGGTATTGGAGCCGGATTTACTTACGCGCTGATGCCTGTGTTCAGCCGGATCGGCGCAGACCAGGAAAATCCGCTTACCTCCGCCTTCTACGGACTTGGCTTCGGTGCACTGGCGCTGTTCTTTATGAACCGGCCATGGAACGGAGCAGGCCTGAGCCTCAGCTTTACGCTGCCGATGATTATTCTGATTGTCGGGTATGGGCTGATTCCGACGGCATTCGGATATATCGTATACTTCTCCGGCCTCGGAAAGGTTAAGGAAACTTCAATCGTACCGATCCTGACTTCAATAGAAACTGTTACTGCTGCCGTTATCGGCGTCATGGCCTTTCACGATGCCTTTTCCCCTGGAAAGGCGGTCGGAATTCTGTTCGTAGTCGGATCCATTGTGGTCATGAACCTGCGACTTCCGCAGAGGGCGGTGGCGTGAGTTTTCCGCTCTTGATTCCACTCCCGGAAACCGGTATAATATAACCAGACAGGGAAAGTTTACGAAGTCGTGGATTTTCCCCTTACATGTACGAAGCCGCCAGACGACTGATTTTCACGTCAGCCGGGCGGCTTCCTTGCTACTTTGGCTTTTGTCTGCGGGGAAATGCGTTCACGTGATGAAGCCAGGTTGTCCTCATGGGTAGAAATGGCAGAAAAATTGCGCAGATTCAGGAAAGAAGATGTGAAGAACAGATGAGATTTCGAAAATCAGTAACGATATGCAAGGGCGTGCGGGTGAATTTCTCGAAGTCGGGAACCAGTCTGACGGTCGGGCCCCGGGGCGCATCGGTGAATTTCGGGAAGAATGGCACCTATTTAAATACCGGGATTCCGGGCACTGGGCTCTATGACCGGCAGAAGATCGGCGGTGGAAAAAAGAAAAAGGCGCCGGCGCAGAGCAGGCAGAAGAGCGGAACGGGAACGACCATGTACCCGGAGCCGGTGGGGGACTTCCGCCTGGAGTATAAGGCGGATGGAACGGTAGATATCTATAACCCCGAAACTGGTGAACTGATTCTGGATCCGTCGGTGATCCGGAAGATCAGGAGAACACCGGAATACAACGAAGGGGTTGCGAAACTGGCAGGAAAACTTCTGCGGGAGGAGAACGAGCCAACGGAGGAAATCCTGAATATTTATAAGAAATCCTGCGAGGTGTATCCGACGGAAGCTTATGAGAAGCAGCTTGCGGAAATGAGACCGCAGAAAGCGTCCGGACGTGAGCAGTATCCTGTTCCTCAGCCGACAAAGGATGAACTGGCGGCGAAGCTGCGCGCGGAGGCTGTAACGTCCATCAAGACGCTGAAATTCTGGAAAAAGGACGAAATGGTGGAGGAATACGTTCAGGAACGTCTGCGTCAGCAGCTGGCAGATTCGCTGATCGAATGGAAGAAGGATAAAGATGCATTTGACCAGAAAGAACAGGCTCGTGTGGATGCGGAAAATCAGCATTTTCAGGCGCAGTACCAGAGTCAGAAGGAGCACCTTCAGAAATTGCTGGCTAATGATCCGGAAAGCATCGACGAGAACCTGAACAGCTGGGTAGAAGGCGCGGAAATGCCCTTTGAGTTTCATATTGATTATGATCTGAAGGGCGATGTTCTGCACATTGATCTGGATCTTCCGGAGATCGAGGATATGCCGCAGACCTACGCACAGAAGCTGACCAGCGGTGTCGTAAAAATAAAGGATAAGTCACAGGCAAAGATCAAGTCGGACTATTATCAGTGTGTTCTGGGGCTCGGGCTCTGCATCGCGACACACTTTTTCAGTCTTGCGCCGGCTGTGCAGCTGATCGTGATGTCCGCCTACACGCAGCGCCGCGACAATACCGGCCGCCTGCAGGATGACTACATTTATTCCGTCAGATTCCGCAGGAAGGAGATGCTGAATCTGGATCTTGATAAGGATGTGGACGAACTGTTCTTTAAGAATGAAAACGTCTGCAATGTTCTGCACGACAAGAGTTTCAAGACCATCGTGCCATTTTAAATGCAATGATTATCGAATCCGTGTATGTTTGCTGGTTCGCGGAATAAGAAAGAATGAAAGAGAGCAGGAATTATGAGTAAGCATTCGTTTTCGTGGAAACTGAAAAAATCACTGTGGGCGCTGCCTTCGCTTGTCGGCCTTGCCTGGGTGGGATTCCTTCATATTGGAAGGAAAGCTGCAGACAAGAAGTGGAGAATCGCGGGAATTGTGTATGCGTTTCTCCAGATCGGGCCTTTCGTCATCGATATCATTGCGTTGAAGGAAAGCAGTCCAATGTATAACAAACTGATAGATTTCTGGATGGCCATGTATTTCGTAGGAATCATTCATTCCATTCTCACGATAAAGCCATATCTGCGCTTTTGTGAAGAGGCTGAGAATGAATTTTCGGCTGCCGGTTCATCGCCGGTATCATTAAATACGCCTGACCCATCACGGCAGGTCCCGCTTCCTGAAACAGAATCAGCCAGAGAGCCGGAAGCAATGTATACGGAGACATCTGCCTATGTGCCTTCCGATGAATTTGCCAGTGCTGCGCAGGGGACAAAATCCACTGTGCAGGGAGTTACTCTGCCTGACGAAAATTCAGGCAGCCCGGCAGCCGGCGATGCAGCAGCAGAAGCTTCTTCAGAAACAGCACAAGCTGCAGGCCCGGCTGCTGCAGCATCTCAGTCTCAGAATGCCGGAATCGTCAGCTTGAGCAGCTGCACTGCCGGCCAGCTGGCAGTTCTTCCGGGCATGACAGCGGAGAAAGCCGAACGCGCGCTCGCTTACCGGCACGAAAACGGCGGATTCCTGTCTATCGACGAGTTCATCGCTGTCGCCGATGTGCCGGTAGAGGAAGAAGAAAAGCTTCGCGCGCGGGTGATTCTCGGTTGATATTAACCGAGAACATGACGGGTTGACGAGTTTTTTGTAAAGTTTTTCGGACAGGATGGAATTTCTTCAACTTCGAGTGGATAATATTCTCACACGACATGAAAACGGGCTGATGATAAATCATTATCTGTATATGTCTGTATATATAATAATTGCAAATAATTAACATGTTAGAAGCACGCGTCTGGCTGAAAGCCTGTGCGTGTTTTCCGGCAGAAAAGGGGACTATCTTGGGAAAACTGTATTTTGTCAGACACGGAGAGACCGTGTGGAATGTGGAAAATAAGATCTGCGGGGCGACGGACAGCCCGCTGACGGAGCGTGGTCATCAGCAGGCGCGGGAAACGGGAAGGATACTGAAAGAAAAAATGGATGCCGGAGAAATTCACATCGATGAGATTCTGACTTCCCCGCTGAGCCGGGCCTGTGACACGGCAAGAGAAATTTCAGATATCACCCGGATTCCATTCAGAATCGAGCCGCGTCTGATGGAGCAGAACTTCGGAAAATGGGAGTCTACACCGAGAAACGGCAGAGCCTTCCGCCGGGCAAAAGAAAACTTTATCGACAGTTACGACGGCGGCGAATCTATGCTCCGGGTGGCACAGCGGATTTACAATCTGCTGGACGATCTGAAAAAACGACCGGAGAAGACGTATCTTCTGACTGCCCATAACGGAATTTCCCGGTTCATTGAGTCCTATTTCCGGGATATGACAAATTCGGAGTTTGCGGGATTCGGCATCCGCAACGCGGAAGTCAGAGAATACATCTTTCTGGATTAGTCGTGCAATCTTGAGCTGAACAGGGAAATTGGCGCGTAAAGATATGTTTCTGGCATGAATGGGCCTTTCCTCTGCATGTGAATTTTGTCATAATGGGATGGAGAAGAGAGTGGGGGAATGAGGAGGAAAATTACGCATATGAGTGAAGCAATTATCACGATGCGGGGTATCGTCAAGAAATATCACATCGGAAAGCCGAACGAGCTGGAAATCCTGCATGGCATTGATATGGACGTGCGCGAGGGTGAGTTTGTGTCCATTGTCGGGGCGTCCGGTGCAGGAAAATCAACGCTGATGAATATTATCGGCGTGCTGGACCGTGCGACCTCAGGCACATACACCCTTGGCGGAACCAAAATCGAATCCTGCAGGGATAAGGACCTGTCTGCGATCCGCAGCCGGAAAATCGGTTTTGTGTTCCAGAACTTTAACCTGATTCAGAAAATCAGCGCGCTGGAAAATGTCGCGCTGCCTATGATGTATGCTGGCCTTCCACGAAAGAAAAGAATGGACAGGGCGGAGAAGCTTCTGGATCTTGTGGGCATGAAAGACCGGATGAAGCATAAACCGACGGAACTGTCCGGGGGTCAGATGCAGCGTGTCGCAATCGCCCGCGCCATGGCAAATGACCCGGACATTATCCTTGCTGACGAGCCTACTGGAGCCCTGGACAGTAAAACCGGCGTCATGGTCATGGATATTTTTCATCAGCTGAATCAGGAGCAGGGGAAAACCATTGTCCTGATTACGCATAACAATGATCTGGCGGAAGAAACCGACCGGATTTATGATATGTCAGACGGGCGCTTTGTTTCCATTCGTGAAGGCGTGAGAAAAGGGATGAAAACGGATACAGCAGTCAGGACAGAGAGCACCGGAGATCAATCGGCAGAAGCTGTATGCGGCAGCCCTGAAAATTCTTTGCATCCGCTGGAGCAGGGAAAGGAGGCGCGATGATGAGAAATCTCGGAGAAAACATCCGCTCTGCCTGGAGCGGAATCTGGTCAAATAAGCTGCGCTCCATTCTGACCATGCTCGGCATCATCATCGGAATCGCCGCCGTCATTGGAATTACCACGGTCGGAAATGGCCTGGAAAACTCCGTCATGAACAGCATGAGTTCACTTGGAGCGAAAAACGTTTCCTTTATGGTCCGCGCAAGGCACAGCGGAGGATCCGGCTCCATGGATGTCAGCTCAATGCTTGGAAAATCCGGAACAACCATGAAGAAAAAAGACCTGGTTACCGATCAGATGCTGGCTGCACTGAAGCAGAAATACGGATCCCAGATCCGCACATTCGGAATTTCTGAGACTGCGGGCAGCGGAAAAGCTGTCCGGACATCGGATTCCGGAAAATATTCATACGTCTCCCTGACCGGCGTCAACCACGGTTATACATCCGTGGAAGGTCTGAAAATCCAGCAGGGACGCACGATTTCCGCAGCGGACTCTTCCTATTCTGCGGTCGTTTCCAGCAAACTCGTGAAGAGTCTGTATCATGGAAAGGCAAAAGAGGCGGTTGGCAAGAAAATACGGGTATCGGTTAACCGTAAAATATATACGTTTACACTTGTCGGCGTGTATAAATACGAGGAATCACAGATGCAGATGTCTGGTGCTCAGGAGGGCGGCAGATCTGATCAGGATCTGACTACACAGATGTTTATCCCGATGAACACCGCGAAAAAGATTTCCGGTGCAGACAGCGGGTATTCCAGCTTTACCGTGAAGACCAGGACCTCCACAGACAGCGAGAAGTTTGCAAAAAACGCGGAGAACTTCCTGAACCAGCAGTACTATAAGGGAAACAGCGATTTTCATATCGCTTCCTTCAGTATGGACGCCATGCTGGATGCCATGAAAGATATGATGGCGAAAATTGAGCTTGCCCTTGCTCTGATTGCGGGAATTTCACTCTTGGTCGGCGGAATCGGCGTTATGAACATCATGCTGGTTTCCGTCACCGAAAGGACGAGGGAGATCGGAATCCGCAAGGCCATCGGCGCAACAAACGGAGAAATCCGCCTGCAGTTTGCCGTGGAAAGCATCATCATCTGCCTGATCGGAGGATTCTTCGGCATTGTTCTGGGTGCAGTGCTGGGACATGCGGCCAGCGCGGTGCTCGGCGTGAAGGCCGTCACCAGCATGAGCAGTATTCTCATCGCAGTCGGGGTATCTTTTGCGATCGGTATTTTCTTCGGTCTGTATCCGGCGAGCCGGGCGGCAAAGCTCAATCCGATCGACGCGCTGCGCTTTGAGTAAGACGGGCGTTTAGTATCCCAGTTTCTCATCAATCAGGATGACCTCCGCATGCGGCAGGTCGTCCATTTTTTTTAAAATAGAGACACATGGCGTTGCAGAGTCGGTCCGGGCTGGCGCAGTCATAGCATTTCCCCGTTTTTACACAGGGTGTTTTACATCCGTAGCGGGAAGTGTTCTTTGGGGCAGCGATGTTGCGGGCCCGCCAGATGGCATCATCCAGTGTTTCTGCGACCTTATTCGTTCCGACGATAAAGTAGACCGCGTCATGACCGAATAGTGACCCGGCAACACGGTTTCCGGTGCCGTCAATATTTACCATGATTCCGTCCATATTCATTGCATTGACGGAAGTCAGGAAAACTTCCGTTGTCAGACAGATTCTGGCTGCCTGCAGAAATTCATCATTATTCCGCGTCGGCTTGGGATCGATCACTGTATTATTCTCAGAAAGAATCTGGTTCAGTTTCATCGTTTCCATCGTTGCCGAATCACCAAAACCGACGATTTTACCCTGGATTTTTTCGTCCAGATAGTGGGCGGCATTTTCTTTCGTATCAAACCAGAGGACCTCGTCGTAGCGATTCCTTTTTAATGCCTTGACCAGGCGGTCTTTGTCGATTCTCATGGTAAACTCCTCCTGCTCTGTTAAATCATTGCAAATGTCACTAATGATTATATGGCAGATGAGAAGAAGAGACAATATAGAGAACAAGGGCAAAATAGGGACGCGCGCTCATCGACCGCCTGATCAGAAATACTAATAAAGTACTGTTTACCCGTGGCCAGAAAGGGTTATATCTTTACGTGATGGGTCCGGAGCTGAAACGCATATTCTGGATGAAATCATCGAACTTCAACGGTTTAAGAGAAGTAAGCCGGAAAAGTCCGATACGCAGAATCACAGACAGGTGAAAAATAAGGAGAAAGAATGAGTAACTCAATCCGCCCGTGCACAATGGAGCACATCGTACGTTATGGCGAAATCTATGCCGCGGCATTTTCCGGTGAGCCGTGGAATGACCCGTGGAAACCAGAAAAGGCGCAGATTCATGTGAAGGAAATTATGGAGTCTGGCCATTCCTACGGACTGGAATACATTCTGGACGGTAAAGTTGTCGGTCTGCTCCTTGGTACATCCATGCTATTGTATTTTGGCCGGACCTTTGAAATCAATGATCTGGCTGTGGACCCGGAGTATCAGGGGCGCGGAATTGCGTCCCAGCTGCTGGACCGTTGCCTTGCTGATATGAAGGCGCGCGGAATCGCCGGCGTACATCTGATCACCGCCAGCGAAGGGAAGCTTCCTGTGTATTACGAAAAGCACGGTTTCCAAAAAGAGAATGGGCTGACGCTGATGGGGATGGACCTGTAGGCTGGCAGAACAGGCTGGCGGCTGCTTCCTGTCAGCCTGTTTTCTCTCTCGTGCCATCAGTCTTTCCGTGCAGGCAAAAAACACCCGTGATTCCCTGGGTCGAATAATTATTTGCTTAAGTAGTTTTCAGTCTTAAGTAACGTGATGTTTACTTTGGATTGGTTTGTGATGACTGTGTGAAGAAAATTGAGCTGGTTCGTCGAAATCCATTATTTTAAAGAAAGCGCAGAACCGGATAGATATGCATGGTTTGGAAATGGTAAATCCGGGGCCCACTCAGGCGAAGCTGTTGCTGCAGTGTACTGCCGTGAGAACAATCTATTGATGATATTGAATGTGTCTGAATTAGAAGAGGAAGATTTCTGAGATGATGATGATTGTTGTCGAAGACCGTATCCATACCTGTGAAAACATAATCGATGATAGTTGGAAATCGTGCCTGTATTCAACAAAATGTGAAATTTATTATCTGACATTTTAAATGAAATGAAACCACGGTTCTGCAGAAAGTAAAATAATCAGGATTTAAACGAACCAGAAAAATACAATCGGAAGTACAATGAATAAACATAGCATAACATGCATATATTATCGAAAGCTGCGAGTAAACGAGGGCGGGCGGAAAGGAATGGGCTGATGAGCGGTACATGAAATGCGGTTATTTTGCTGAGGCTTCGACCATGGCGGTATAAATTCAGATTTTTCTTAAGACGAACTGCAGAGAATCTGGTATTATAGATATATTGATGAAGTACTATTTGATATTAGCAGGTTAAATTTTTCAAGCAGGCAGGAAAGAGGGAAGACAAAGATGGCATACGTGAACGCATCTATTCAGAAAACGCAGAGAGGCTGCTGGGTGGAGTCAGGTGATGTTATCCAACGAATACATTTTATTGCTCAGCCATTGAATAGATCACATCGATGAGGGACAGATAAATGATAGATCAGATTTCTTTTAATAAAATACTTACGCAGTATAAGAAGGACCTTCCCGGGAAATGGTGGGAAGGTGAACGCTTTAAATGGGAATGTGTGAAGCGGTTTAAGGATAATTGGAAGATTGATACACCAGATCCGGATTTTGCAGGCATGCTGAAGATATGCGTGCAGGATAGGACAGATACATTGTTGGGTACGGCGCCGTATCCGGCAGATACTATTGTAAAACTCGCTCAAGCGGTTCCTGGTGAAGTCAGAGAGATGTTTCGATCACTTTTTAATGAAAGCGATGATGTTTTTATTAGAATTGAAAATTTTAAGAAGCGTTCAGATGAGATGCTGAGAAAATATGGCGATGGGAAAAAGAGTCAGCCTCAGGATGAACATGCAATTACTACCTATTTATGGCTTCGTTATCCGGATAAATACTATATGTATAAGTATAGCGTTGGAAAAGCAGTATCCCAGGCATTAAAAAGTAACTATACATTTAAAGCGGGTGCATATAAAGAAAACTTGAATAATTGTGTTTCATTATTCGATGAAATCAGGGAAGCACTTTCAAAGGACAACGAGCTTGGCGAGATGCTAAAGAATCTGCTGTCGGATTCTTGTTATCCGGATCCGGAGTACAGAACTCTGACAATGGACTTTGGTTTTTATGTAGAAGAGAAGATCGTTAAGAAGAAGAAATTGCCAGGAAGTGAGATTGAATGGTCTTCTGAAGGCTATGACCCAGGATTGAGTACTGAAGAATGGGCGGATCTTCTGAAAGATAATAGCGTTTTCAACGAAACGGCTCTTGCAGTTATGGAGAGAATGCTGAATTACGGCGGGCAGGCCACGTGTAAGGAACTCTCCCTAAAATATGGAGAAAGTCCGCACTTCTATAACATGGGGTCTACCAGTCTGGCTAAAAGGATTATAAAAAAGACTGGAATCCCTGCACCCGATCCGAAAAACGAGTATTCCAAATGGTGGCCGGTGCTGTATCTGGGGAAAGATGCTGAGAAGGATGAGGCAGGGGCATTTATCTGGCGGCTGCGGGATAACCTTAAAGCTGCACTGGAGAACACTGACCTTTCCGCGGTACCTTTATATGCAGAACGCAATGCGAAAATCTGGAAAATCAGCGAAGGCACAGAATTGACCGGGGTTCCGGAAGAATATCGCAAAGAACTCGAACAGCGTAAGGTTGTTACAGTAGATAAATACACAAAAGCTAAAGCCGGTTCTGCTGTGTCACAGGGTCAGAATTTCGTTGACGGGATTCGAAAGGGCGACTATTTCTATCTGTGCTGCGGGAGCAGCATCCGGCTGCTCGGGAAGTTTACGGAAAACGATGCTGTAATGAATCCTGCAATGCCGCGCGGCTGGTATGAGCGCCATTATGATCTGCTTGCAGATTCGGTTGATGAACTGCCATACAAAGGAACACAAAAATGGTGGACGCCGAATGATAATTCGACATGCATCGAGATCAGGGAAGATGAGCAGGCGGAGTTTGAGGAGTTGATACTGAAACCATATTTTGGAATGTCTTTAACAGAGCTGCTGAATACAGAAGAGAAAGCTGATGGGAATGGGGTGAAGATGCCGGCTCAGAACATTCACTGTCCTGCTTACTCGAAATCCGATTTTCTCAACACAGTTTACATCTCTGAAGAACTGTACGACAGGATGGCCGCAGTCCTGCGGCATAAGAAAAATGTCATTCTGCAGGGTGCGCCGGGTGTCGGGAAGACGTTTGCAGCCAGGCGGCTGGCGTATTCTCTGATGGGGGAAAAGAACGATGATCGGATTGCGTTCGTGCAGTTTCATCAGAATTATTCGTATGAGGATTTTATGATGGGATATCGGCCTTGCGAGGAGGGCTTTGTCCTGCGGCATGGTGTATTTTATGATTTCTGCAAGAAAGCAGAGGAGGATCCTGACCAGAAATATTTCTTAATTATCGATGAAATCAACCGTGGAAACCTGAGTAAGATTTTCGGTGAGCTGCTCATGCTGATCGAGAAGGATTATCGTAATGTGGAAATTACGCTGGCCTATAACGGCGAGAAATTCTCCGTTCCAGATAATCTGTATATAATCGGTATGATGAACACCGCAGATAGAAGCCTGGCTATGATTGACTATGCGCTGCGCCGCCGTTTCAGCTTTATCGAGATGGGGCCGGCTTTTGATTCTGATGGCTTTAAAGATTATCAGAAATCACTAGATAATGAGATGTTCGATGATCTGATCAGGAAAATTGAAGAGTTGAATAAGGAAATCAGCAGCGATAAATCGCTTGGGAAAGGTTTCTGCATCGGACACAGCTATTTCTGCGGTCAAAAGAAGGAAAGCTGCACAAAAGCATGGATGCAGGAAGTCGTTGATTTTGATATTCTGCCAATGCTGTCGGAATACTGGTTTGATGATGAAAGTAAATTCCAGCACTGGGACCATGTTCTTCATGAGGTATTCTAATGTCTAAGAACACAAGTATCAGAATTAAGAATATCTACTACATGCTTTCTTACGCCTTCACGACTTTGCGGGAATCTTCATATGAGGACATCGGCAAAGAGAAGTTTGACAAGATCAATGACCTGTTTGCGGCGATCCTGGCGAAAGGTATTGGTATACAGCTGAAGCAGGGACTGTATAAAGAATATGTGAATCGAGTAGAAGATCTGTCGGTTGTGTATGGAAAAATCAGTATGCCGGGGACGATCAGAAACAGGATGAATCAGAGGATGGCGGTAACCTGCGATTTCGATGAGTTATCCATAAACAATATCATGAACCAGATATTGAAATCCACAGCATATCTTCTTCTCCGACAAAATGATGTAAAGGAAAAGTATAAGGCGGAATTGAAAAAGGAAATGCTCTTCTTTTCTGAGGTAGATGAGGTTGATCTCCGTCAGGTCCGGTGGAAAGATCTGCAGTTTCATCGAAACAACCGGACTTATTCCCTGCTTCTTGGGATTTGCCGGCTGCTCGCAGAGGGATCGCTGATGACCGCGGAGAAAGGCGAATACCATCTGGCCAGCTTTATTGACGACCAGCATATGTACAGATTATACGAGAAATTCATCCTGGAGTATTATGCACAGGAGTTCAGCGGTGTGACGGGATTTTCGTCCAGGGCGCTGCAGATACCCTGGGCTCTGGATGACGGGAATGATACATGGCTGCCGCTGATGCAGACGGATATTACGCTGACGTATAAAAAACAGATCCTTATTATTGATGCAAAGTATTACAGCAGGACGATGCAGACGAATTATGATACGCAGACTCTGCACTCCGGAAATCTCTACCAGATTTTTACATATGTGAAGAACGTGGAAGCACTGGAGAAACGGAAAGAAAAGGTACAGAAAGAGGCGGGCCGCGAAGTTTCAGGGATGCTGCTCTATGCGAAGACAGATGAAGATGTGGTACCGGATAATGTGTATCGCATGAGTGGAAATACGATTTCTGTAAAAACACTGGACCTGAATCAGGAATTTTCCAAAATCGCCGCGCAGCTGGATGAAATTGTGTGGGAACAATTCGGGGTGAAGAGGGCGACGGGCGAGGGTGTGTGAAGTTATGAACAGGGTGCTGCGGAAACGAGAGAAATCTGCACGTTTTCAGCCTCGATTGTGTTGGAATTTACAGAAGAATAGTAATTGTTGTGTACTTGAAGGATATGTAGGAAAGTGCAGCTGATTCTGATATAATCATAGTAACTACGAAGGGAGAATTATGAATAAGCAGGAAATTTATGAGCTCCTGGACAGCCGCGGGCTCTGGCATGAGATTACAGAGCACGGTGCGGTCTGGAACATGGAGGATCTGGCGGCGGTGGAGCTGCCGTATCCGGAGGCAGATGCGAAAAATCTGTTCGTCCGTGATGATAAGAAGAGAAACTATTACCTGATTACAATACCAGGCAGCAGAAGCGTTCCTCTGAAGGAATTTCAGCAGCGATACGGGACCAGACGCCTGTCTTTTGCCTCGGAGAAAGACCTGCAGGCGATTCTCGGGCTTTACCCTGGTGCAGTGACGCCGCTTGGGCTGTTAAATGACCGGGAGCACCGCGCGGAGCTTTACCTGGACGCGGAGTTTCTGGAAGGAAGCGGCATCATCGGCGTGCATCCGAACGATAACACGGCTACGGTGTGGATGAAAACCCGAGATCTGGTCACACTCCTGGAAGAATCCGGCGTATCCGTGCACATTATGGATGCTCTGTAATGCAGAAACCAGCCGCGGCCTTGTCAGACTGGATTTTGACAAAAACAGAAAGGCAAGGATAAAAAGCACTGAAATGGAAAGGGATGATGTCAGATGAACATGACAGATGAAGAACTGGAGCAGGCCGAATCGTTCTGGAATCGGAAAGATGCAGCGGAGAAGCATATGGACAGAGAAGTGCTGTCTAATAAGATCGATGAGTTTCTGAAATCGCACAAAGTCTGTGCGCTGGCCTGTGGGGGAGAAAATTTTATCCGCTGTACACCACTGGAGTATCTGTGGCATAATAATAAGATATGGATTTTTACAGAAGGCGGATTGAAATTCAGAGCTATGCGCGAAAATTCAAAAGTGTCTGCAGCTGTATTCGACCCGGTCTGTGTTTTCGGGAAACTGAAAAGCGTGCAGATACAGGGAGCAGTCGAAATTCTGGGTATGTCGTCGCCGGAGTTTGAGGAGATCGCAGAGGTGAAAAACATTCCGATTGATGCATTAAAGAAACTGCCGGAGCCAATGTGGCTTCTAGAAGTCACACCAGAGGAAATGACATTCCTGAATTCATCTTTTAAGGGTGAAGGATATGGTGTCCGCCAGACCTGGAGAGCAGAGTAGAAATGCATTGAAGAAAATTCTTCTCATTTGAGAAAATATTTTCCATAGGAGTCTGGTAAACCAGTGCAAAAGCATTAGGGGACTATAATATATTATGGTGAACTCAGACCGGCAGCGGGCGGATGTGCATTGAAATTACAGGGGTATAGAGACTGATCAGAGAAGGAGAAGGGAGTAAAAGCAAAGGGAATAAAGAGAGAGAAAGGATCGCAATTATGAATCAATTCATTGTCGATGCATTTACAGATCATGTATTTGGCGGCAATCAGGCGGCAGTCTGCATAATGAATCAATGGCCGGATGAATCGCTGATGCAGAAAATCACCATTGAGAATAAGTTCTCGGAAACAGCATTTACGGTAAAAGGAGGAAATGCCTATCATCTTCGCTGGTTCACTCCAGGTGGAGAGATCGATTTCTGCGGTCACGCAACACTGGGCACCTCCTATGTGCTCTTCCGCTTTTATGAGCCGGATGCAAAAGTAATCCGATTTATTACTCAGGTTGGTGAACTGACGGTGGAGCGCGAAGGCAGCCGGATCGTCATGGATTTTCCGGCCTACAGCTGCAGACCAGTAGAAGTGACGGAGCAGATGGCAGATGCGATCGGCGCGGAGCCGCTGGAGGCGTATATGGACAGGGATCTTCTGCTTGTCGTGAAGGACGCAGAAACCGTCCGGAATCTGCAGCCGGATCGGGAGAAAATTTTACAGCTGGACGGACTTCTGACGGTGGTTACTGCTCCATCCGATGACCCGGCTTTTGACAGTGTAAGCCGCGTATTCGGCCCGAAGCTTGAAATCGACGAGGATCCGGTCACGGGAAGTTCCCACTGCATGATCACGCCATACTGGTGTGACCGGCTTGGAAAGGACAGCCTGACCTGTTTCCAGGCATCAGAGCGTTCGGGCATACTGTTTACTCGCAGAAGCTGCGACAGAATCAGGGCCGCAGGAGAGGCGGTTCTGTACAGCGAAGGTGAGATTCTGGCTGACTATGAAAAATAACGAAGAGGAGAAAGTATACGTTATGATTAAAGCAATTGTGAAGGACGCGATGTTCCTGCGGCAGAAATCGGAGCCTGCAGGGAAAGCAGATCTGCCGCTTGCATACGATCTGGAGGATACACTGCGCGCACACCGTGATGAATGCGTGGGCATGGCGGCGAACATGATCGGAAGCCGGAAGCGGATGATTATCGTGTCGCTGGGTGTGATGGACCTGGTGATGCTGAATCCCCAGATTACGGCGAAAAGCGGGCCGTATGAGACGGAGGAGGGCTGTCTGTCGCTTCCGGGGACGCGGAAAACTACACGCTATCAGAAGATTACCGTACATTTTCAGGATACGGACCTGAAATGGCAGACGCGCGAGTTTGCAGGAATGCCGGCGGAAATTATTCAGCATGAATGTGATCATCTGGAAGGGGTGCTGATATGAAAATCGGAGCGGTCGGCTACGGCCTGATGGGAAGCGCGATCCTGAAAGGACTGGTAAACAGTGGAACGGTTAAGGCAGAAGATATTCTGGTTTCAGGGCGCTCGGACAAAACAAGACTGCGCATAGAAAATGACGGGTTTTCGCTGGCCCCGGATAACGGTAAGGCTGCGGCGTGTGATATCCTTTTAATTGCCGTTCCTCCGCAAAAGCACGCATCAGTCTGCCGGGAAATCGCGCCGGCTGTCCGTACAAATCACACAGTAATCTGGACGATCGCGGCGGGAATTACTCTTGCGCAGACGGAAGAACTGCTTGGAGACGGTACGGAAATCGTGCGCACCATGCCGAATATCTGCGCAACGGTCGGTTCTTCGATGACGGGTGTCAGCTTTAATGAACATGTGACGGAAGGACACCGGGAACTTCTTCTGAAACTGATCAGGGAATTCGGTTCATCGGTGGAAATCCGGGAAGAAATGATGGACCGCATCGTTCCCGTTACGGGAAGTTCACCGGCAATGATTTTTATGCTGATCGACGCCATGGCCAATGCGGCGGCGATGCAGGGCTTTAACTGGGAAGATTCGGTCCGCCTCAGCGCAGAAACCGTGAAGGGCTGTGCGGAAATGGCTCTCCAGTCCGGAAAACACCCGGCTCAGCTGCAGAATCAGGTCTGCACGCCGGGAGGCCTGACTCTGGAAATGGTAAAGAAACTCGAAGAAGACGGTTTCCGGAATGCCGTGCTGGACGGCATGCTGGCGGTGTCAAAGTAAAGAGAATACCAGCAGAGAAATCCTTTCAGCCGGGCTTGTCATCAGGCCCGGTTTTTGTCTATCATGGAAATGGATGCGGGGACCTGCGGGCAGGTCTGAAAACCGTCATGAATAAGGATGCCGCATACTTGTATACGGCATGTGGAATTGAGTCGATTTGGAGTAAGTATGGATAGAACAACAATCACAATTTCTGATAAATCCTGCAGGGTCTACGCTTCACCGGATCCCGCATTTCTACTCGTTCAGCCGACAGACGATCATGAGCTGGGCCTGATGGACCAGGAGGCAGCGGCGATTCAGGAAGCGGCAGATGCGCCCTTTACGCTGGCTGCTTTCCGGGTAGAAGACTGGAATCAGGAGCTTTCACCCTGGGACGCCCCTGCAGTATTTGGCAAAGAGAATTTTGGGCACGGTGCGGCAGATACACTGTCCTTTATTGAAAATGAGCTTTTAACGGAACTGGCAGAGAAGCTTGATATTCGGGAGAATATTCCGGTGATTCTCGGCGGATACTCGCTTGCCGGCCTGTTTTCCTTATGGAGCGGATTTGAAAGCAGCAGTTTCACAGCCATCGCGGCCGCATCGCCATCCGCGTGGTTCCCTGGCCTGGTGGATTTTGCCGCATCTCACAAGCCGCAGGCCCACTGCATCTATCTCAGCCTCGGGGACAAAGAATCACGCGCAAGGAATCCCCGGATGGCCACGGTGGGGGACTGCATTGAGAAGCTGGCGGACCGGTTTGCGGAGGATCCGGAAGTGCTCAGCACCCTGGAGTGGAATCCGGGAAACCATTTCCGCAATTCGGACCTGCGGACCGCCAAAGCCTTCGCCTGGTGCATGAATCAGCTGAAGAAATAGTGGAATCCTGCTGCTTCGACCGGCATTTTCCGGAAAGTGTGCGCAGCTGCGCGGCCATGGGTGCCGATCTGGTGATCATCCCGACCGTCAACCTGACCGAAGAACCGATGGAGCTGTTCGAGCAGGAAATCCGCGTTCTCTCCATGCAGAACCGCGTCTTCATCGCCATGTGCAACCGCGTCGGATGCGAAGATGCCATCGAATTCGCAGGAGAGTCGTTAATTACCCATCCAGGCGGTGATGTCATCATTAAAGCAGACGCGCAGGAGGGAATTCTGTCTGCTGACATTGATCTGGCAGAATCAGGGGAATGGAAAAGCGTTATCCCTTCCTGGACATGCGACGGCCGGAGATGTACAGGTAAGGAGGAATATCAAAGAATGAAATCCAGAATCGATCTGCTGGAGACCTTGGCAGAGGCTGAAGAAGATGTGAAGAACGGCATAATTGCACAAATGAAGGACACTTTCGACAATTTACGGGAACTTCTTCAAGAGGATTAATAATGCCATATAGGATAATTCGAGAGGAAAAACAAATCGTTATTATTTACGCGGTTATCGATTAGCGCCAGGATTATCTGAATATTGTAATGGGGATGTAGATCGCGAATGGAATTCGGGTTATAGCTTATTGGCGCAGCTTTGCTGGAAAATTCTGTACTTTATGAAGTTTTATGTATTCACAAGAAAGGGAAAATGGCCGGAAATGAAAAAAACAATAGAAAGACTTCGTCAGAATCTGCTGCGTAAGGGTTACGAAGTAAATGTATTTCAAAACGTCGAAGAAGCAACGGAGTTTATCAATGAACTAATCGACGGGAAAACGATCGGAATCGGCGGGTCTGTAACTGTCCGTCAGATGAATCTGTTTCCCATGCTGGCGGAGCATAATACTGTTTACTGGCATGATGAAAAACCGGAAGATCTTTCCATAATGGAGACGAGGCGCCGCGCATCATCTTCTGAAGTTTACCTGTCCTCAGTCAATGCCATTTCCGAGAGCGGAGAAATCGTGAATATCGATAATACGGGAAACCGCGTTGCGGCAATTTCATTTGGGCCGTCTGATGTCTATCTTCTGATTGGGAAGAATAAAGTCTGCCCCGATCTGGACTCTGCAATTGCGCGTATCCGGAATATTGCTGCGCCTCTTAATGCCCAGCGCCTGAACAGAAAAACACCATGTGCAATTCACGCTGATCACTGTTATGACTGCAGATCTCCGGAACGTATCTGCAGAAGTCTTTCCATTCTTCTCTATCCGCCGACAGGGGCGAAGTATCACGTCATTCTGATAGAGGAGGATCTGGGATATTAGAACAGCGGTAGGTCCGGGCAAGCAGGGCTTTTGAGTCTGGCTTCTGATGCTGATTGATCTGGGCGATTTCCAGAGAAAGATGGACGTTTTCCATGGCGGTCAGTTTGGTCAGAAGATTGAAGCTAAGGAAAGGCCTGAAAACACTCAACGGGAGAAGTACGCTGAATATGCGGACCGTGTCATCCAGCGTGCGAAAGAGGAACTCCACGACTGGAGTATCTTTGATGGAGAGCCTATTGTCATGGACGGAGCTTCCGGAACTCAGATGCTGATCAAGAGCTGTGGAGCAGCAAGAGAACTGCTAAGCTGATTGAAAGTGAGTCTGTAACGCAGGCTGATGACTGGACTTCTGAGCGCCTCGCTGCCAGACGATCGCCGGCCTGACTCTGGAAGGCCGGCGGAGTCGGAAGCGTGAGCATGCGCGAAGGGAGCCGGGAGGCGTTCCAGGCACAGGCTGCGTACAGCTCACAGAAAAAGCTTGGAGATCGGTCAACAAAACTCCCACGACCTCTTGACACCATCGAAACATTTTCACCGTTTGACAACAGTTTAAAAAATGTGTATACCTATATTGTAAGCATGCTTACAAATTACCGGCGCCGGACAGGATTGTCCATGTGCAGGAATGATATTACGAAAGGAATGATGTTTATGCGCACAGAATATCTGGGCCTGAATATTGGAATCATCGCGAATCTATATAACCGTATGATTGTGCGGGCGGGAAATGGGAAGAGCTCCACACTGACCATTCATCAGTGCTGGGTGCTGCAGTATCTGGAGAAGCATTGCGGTGAGGCCGTGCGGCAGAAGGACATCGAGAATATGTTTTCCATCCGCCGGTCGACGGCAAACACGATGTTGAGAACCATGGAAAAAAACGGATTTATCGAACGCAGAAAGGATCTGAGGGACGGCAGGGCGAATATTCTGCTGATCACGCCTTTGGGACTGGAAGCATCGCAGAACATCACTGCTGAAATGGAGCGCTTCGAGAAAAATCTGAAGAAGGGCATCTCCGAAGAAGATCTTCAGCAGTTTCAGAAAACACTTGATCAGATGGAAAGAAATCTTGGTGAATAAAGGAGAATGATGGAAATGGAGCATGAACTTGAAGGAAAAGTGGCCGTTGTTACAGGTTCCGGCCAGGGGATCGGAAAGGGCATTGCAGAGTATCTGGCGGATCTTGGCTGTTCTGTGGTGACGAACAACCGGAAGCCTCTGGACAGGGAATTACTTAAGAAACAGGCTGCGGAGCTGCCTGAAAAAGACCGGGAAAAGTATATGAAAATGCGCGGAGACGCAGAGAGTGCTGCGGCAGAAATCCTGGACCGCGGCGGAAAAGCCGCTGCCTGCTACGCCGATGTCAGCCGGATGGAGGATGCAGAAAAGCTGATTCAGACAGCGGTTGACACATACGGCCGGATTGACATTCTGGTCAACAACGCAGCCGGGCTTGGCAGTGGAACCATAGAAAGTACTACGAAAGAGGGTTTTGAAGCCGAGACAAAAACCAAGATCGAAGGTGCCTTCAATACCATGCATTTTGCCGTTCCCTATATGAAAAAGCAGGGCTTTGGCCGGATTCTCAACTGCGCTTCCAATGCCTGGGTCGGCATGTCGAACCTTCTCGCCTACAGCGCCGGAAACTCGGGAATAGTCGGTCTTTCCAAGTCCGCGGCCAAGGAGCTGATGGGGACTGGAATCACCGTCAATGTCTACTGCCCGCGCGCCGATTCTCCGGGACACATGGCAGAATTTACCAAAACTGTCGCCGCGCTGAAACAGATCATCGGAAGTTTTGATGAAAAGAAGGTAGAAGCCTCCCAGCGCGAGCACAAGGATCCCTATTATCTGGCGCCTTTCCTGGCTTACCTCTGCACGGACGACTGCTCTGACATCACCGGAAACGTGTTCGGCCTTTCCGCCGCCGGGAAGATCGAGTATTACTCCGAGCCGAAGATCGTTCAGGAGATCCAGAAAGATGACGGCCGCTGGACTCTGGACACCCTCCGGACCCAGACAAAAGATTTTCTTTCAAGGGTAAGAGCTGCGCAGCCGCAGGACGACTGGAAAAGCAGCAATTCTGCCGATCTGCAGAGTTCCGCCGCCGTCCCGCCGTCGACGCTCTTTCCTCTCGGTGATAAAATCGAAGGAAACCGCTTCTACGGACCGGCCTGGATGAATCTGATCCTGGGCTTCGACCATCCGAGCGGCTGCAGCCTTGGCACGGTGACCTTTGCCCCGGGTGCGCACAACGACTGGCATATCCACCACGGATACCAGATTCTGATGGTTACGGACGGTGTGGGGCTGTATCAGGAAGCCGGCCATCCGGCAAAAATCATCCGCAAGGGGGATACGATCGTTATCGCGCCGGGTGTAAAGCACTGGCACGGCGCGGCTCCGGACGCCTGGTTCAGCCACATCGGCATGATCCTGTCACCAGAAAAGCCGACAGAAGACGCCGGTCCGCTGCCGCCAGAAGAATACAGAAAAGCAGCGGCCGCGGCAGAATAACAGCAGAGCATCCGAAGAACGCAAGGCGAGAGACTTCGGATGCAGGAGAAAAGGGAAGCCCATCCGAAAGAGAAAAAGAAAGTTCGGATGGGCAGAAAAATGAAAACGCATCCGAAGATCATAAAACCAAAGTCTTCGGATGCAGTTTCATCTCCTTAATTTTCTTTCTCTCCCCGCTTCCAGAAATCATCATCGGTGATGTCCATACGGTCGTGGGTGTGCAGGTAGCGTTTGATGTCGTCGTCAGTGAGCTTCAGCTTGAAATGCTGGGCTTTGTCGATGGCGTTCGCGTCATCATA
Source organism: Eubacterium sp. (assembly GCA_051893535.1). Lineage (GTDB taxonomy): Bacteria > Bacillota > Clostridia > Peptostreptococcales > Anaerovoracaceae > Aminicella. Next base: position 29,775 of record JBJFHK010000059.1, read on the forward strand.
GTGAACGACTTTTGCGTTCTGGAAGTCGTTCTGGATCCATTCCTCGATCACGTCATCAGAAAGTTTCCAGACGGCGAGTTCTTTCAGGAAGGGAGAAATCTTCTCATATCCCTGCATGACGCGGAAATAGACTTCATATTTATAAAGGTATTTCTGTTTCCGTTCATAGACATAGAAACCTTTGAAGCTGTTGGAGAAGGCAGCCAGGAAACCCTTCCTTTCTGGCTGCTCCGGTTTCCAGACCCAGATGGCTTCGTTATTCTTCAGATGTTCGCTGATATTCTGTAGCGTCAGCATCTCTTCCGGGATAACCGGAAGCTTCAGCGGATCCCCCGGAGGGGCAGGGTATTTCACCCTCGGATCGTTCGGATCGATCTCTTCCTCAGTTTTCTTTTTCTTGAAAAAATCAAACATTATTATAGTTTTCTCCTTTATTTCTCCCGCACAATCAGTTCCACCGCATCCGGCCGGCTGTAATGCCCGCAGGGGTCAAACTCCATGCGGCTTGCCGGAACTTTCTGCATGTCAAGGTCCGCGTAAATGATTTCTTCCTTATCCCAGACGACGTCGGTGACGGCGTGGCCGTAAGGATCAATGACGCAGCTTCCGCCGCGGCAGGGAATCTCCGGCAGCTTTTCGATTTCGTCGTGACCGTTCAGGTCGGCAGGGTAGTCGCTTTTCCGGATGACCATGTCGGAATTGATGAAAAAGCATTTTCCTTCAATTGCGATATGACGGATGGTGTCCTGCCACTCCGGATTATCATTGGTGTTCGGCGAGATGTACAGCGCCACGCCTTTCTGGTAGAGGGCGGTACGGACGAGCGGCATATAGCTTTCCCAGCAGATCAGATTTCCCATTGGACCCCAGGGTGTCTCCATGATCGGGAAATAGTCACGGTCTGCATCTCCCCAGACCACGCGCTCGCTCCCCGTCGGTTTGAGCTTCCGGTGGTTGAGGACTTCACCGTCCGGGCTGATCATGAGATTGGAATTGTACAGGGTTCCCGTGACCCCATCACGCTCGGAATAGCCGATGCTGAGGTAAACGCCGAGCCTGCCGGCAGCGTCTTTCAGCTGCTGCACTTCCGGGCCGTCCTTCAGAAGCGAATTGTCGTAATAGCGCTTCCAGTCCTCGCGGCCGTCCTCCTGACGGCAGCCGACACGGAATCCAAAGGTCATGCCGAAAGGATAGCCCGGGATGAAGAGTTCCGGGAACACGACCAGCTCGGCGCCATGTCCGGCGGCCTTTTCCAGCAGTTTCAGCGCCTTGCTGAGGCTGGCGTCTTTATCGAATAATACCGGTGCGGCCTGGACGACCGCGATTTTGCAGGTGGATTTCAGTTCCTTCATATATATTTTCTCCTTTTAGTGGGCCGGCGGCCGGAGGCGGCGCCGGTTCAGGGGGCAAAAGCAGGCGCGCAAGGAAACTCCTTGCCTGTTTGTGTTTTGTCCGGGGGAATGGCAGACCTGGGCTTACTTTACAACCGGGGTGTAGCTCTCACCCTTGGACCAGGCCATATCCCAGAACTGGTACTCGTAATAGCTGCAGTCCAGCAGGATCTGATCCAGGCGTTTCAGGTGCTCCTCGGAAAGGCCGCTGCAGTAACGGTCTACGAGCTCGATCATGTCATCGTTGGCGCCGCGGTAGCCATCGCTTGTATACATGCTGATCCAGCGGGAGTAGAAAGGATGGCCGAGGTAACCCGGGATTGTCTCCAGATAGTCGCCAATGACCTTATAGCTCCAGGAGCAGGCGAGGACTGCGACAGAAATCTCCGGCAGGCCGCCCTTATGCGCTTCCGCGATCATGTAATCGGTGTAGGACTTGTTATTCAGCGCCATAGGTGTATTGTCAATCATCTCGCGGGTTACGCCAAGTTCTGCGAGGTAGGCCTGATGAACCGCGTTCTCTGTGTCCAGCGTTGCCTTGATCAGGTCGCCGTACATGCGCATGTCGCGCTCATCCGTGCACTTGATCAGGCCCATGGCGAAAACTCTCGCGTACTGCATCAGATATTTATGATCCTGCACCATATAGTACTGGAACTTGTCGTGCGGCAGTGTGCCGTGGCCGATTCCCTGTACGAAGGGATGGTCAAAATATGTCTTCCAGACTGGCATGGCCAGCTTGTAAAAGCGTTCACTTGCTTTCATATCAAACTCCTTCCTGTAAACAATCAATCTAATCTATTCTAACACAGTTTATATATGCGTGAATACTCCGATTACGGGTATTAATCTAATATCGATAAACCTATTACACTGATATGGAATTAACAAGATGGAGGATAAACATGGCAATTGCAGATGCATTAGAAAAGAGAAGATCCTATTACCAGCTGAATAAAGACCTGCCGGTTTCTGAGGAGCAGGTGAAAGAGCTGATCACCCGCGTAACCGAGCTTGTCCCGGATGCATTCAACATGCACAGCGCCCGCATCATCGTCGCCCTGGGCGAGAAGCAGGATGAGCTTTGGGATGCCATCTACGACGCCTTCGGCGGAAAAGTTGCCCGCGAAAAAATCGACGGCTTTAAGGCCGCAGCCGGCACCATCCTGTATTTCTACGATGAAGATGTCGTAAAGGCAATGCAGGAAAACTTTCAGCCATACGAGCAGAACTTCCCGATCTGGGCCAACCAGGCAAACGGCATGCTCCAGATCAATCTCTGGACAGCCCTTCGCGAGCTGAACATCGGCGCCAATATCCAGCACTATAATCCGGTCATCGATGACACTGTAAAGAAACTCTTCAACGTTCCGGACAGCTGGAAACTCATCGCTCAGATGCCGTTCGGCGGAATCGCGGCAGAGCCGGATCCGAAGGAAAAGGAAGATATTACGAAGAGAGTGCAGTTTGTGAAGTAAACAGGATGCAGCGACAGGGTTTTCCAGGCCAGATCGTGTGCCGGAGATCTTGTTACTCTGTGCTGTTTCCGGACTAGTAAATGAAATAGCAGATTTTCGTCTGCGACAGCACAGATAAGTTTTGCCATAGAAAAATAGTGAAAGCTCGGGAATCTGTCCTCAGGAGGCTGCTTTCCCGAGTGTAAAAAAATCATCCTCGGGTTTTCGTCAAATAACAGGACATTCCCGAGGATGAAATCGATAATCGAGCGTAATGCATAAAAATGTAGTTGTCTTGATGCCCAGTATCACAGGAATTTCAGCGCATGTTCATGAACGCGTACAATTCTCCGGCCTGTTTCCGGGAAGATAATAAAGTGATACGGTTTCACGGGTTACAATATCGCATAATTCAGATAATAAAAACAGTAACTTAAAGGGTCGACGATAAAAATATTTCGGGCCTCGGGATTTCCTTGATTAGATGCGATTTCCCGAGGTCTGTTCTGCAAAGTTCGGGGAATCGCATTTTTTCATCAGATTTCCGAGAAATAGAACGAATAGTTATGCACATACAGTAATAATATTTTGTGGCCACTCAGGCATAGACCAATTCCCTGTCGATTATCCTGACAACAATCGCAGCACATGAATAAATAAGATTAAGTTTTGTGTAAACGTCATCTATCTGGATATTACGGGATTTCTTTCCACATACGAAGGCTGGGACAGCGGAAAGCAGTGGAATTCCTATGACCGCATGAATGAGATGATTAAATCGCACATCCGCTAGAGCACAGGAAGCCGGGGGATGCACATTCATCACGCCTTGCAGCATTCGTCTTTTGCCCCGTACATTCCCCTTGACTTAGCCGTACGGCGAAATTATAATAAAATAAGATGAAATTTAGCCGTACGGCGAAGCGGATGGGCAGAGCATGCGTCTTTTGTAAAGGTCAGATCAAATCGGTTTGAAGGTCTGCCGGGAAAAATCAGGTGTACAGGAAGATGTGCAGGCAGGCATACGGAAATGCTGATGGAAAGGGAAGACCTGACGGGAAGGCGCAGTATGCTGCGGCTCTAGAGGTGAAAGGTATTTATGAAGAATAATATCACAGATGCGGAGACCTTCGGAATGGCGATCCGGAGAAGACGCAAGGAACTGGGCTATACGCAGTCGTTCATCTCGGATTTTACGGGGCTGAGTGTGAGTTTCCTGTCGGATCTGGAGAACGGAAAGAAGACGATTGAACTGGAGAAGGCGATTTCAGTCGCGATGATCCTCGGCATGAATCTTACGGTGGAGCCGAGGGGTGAATACGAACAATGACACTGAATGTATTTTTGGAAATTAAAGGAAAGAGGCAGTTTGTCGGAAGGATCGAAGGAAAAGATCAGGCGGACGCCTCCTTTTCTTATGCGCCGGAATACTGCATGGATGGGCGGAATGTGCCGGTCTCGGTGAGTCTGCCCCTGCAGAGCGAGCCCTTTTCACCGGAAGCCACGAGGACCTTTTTTGAGGGGCTGCTGCCGGAAGGATTTACGCGCCGGAGTGTGGCTCAGTGGATGCATGTGGATGAAGAGGATTATCTGTCGATCCTGGCGGGGCTTGGAAAGGAGTGCCTGGGCGCGCTGCAGATTCTGGATGCGGATAAGCCGGATGACGGCGCGGCGCAGTATCGGCCGCTTTCGATGGAGCAGGTCCGTCGGCTTGCGGAAGAAGGTTCAACCCGGTCTGCGAGTCTGGTTGTGGCGTCGCATCTTTCTCTGACCGGAGCGTCGGGGAAGGTCGGCCTGTATTATCATGAGCCGGAAAAGACCTGGTATCAGCCGATTGGAACGGCGGCCAGCACGCACATTGTCAAGCAGAGCCATGTGCGGCTTCAGAACATCGTGGAGAACGAACAGCTGTCACTGAGAACGGCACATTATCTGGGAATTCCGGTGGTGGACAGTTTTATCATCAATGCGGGAGGCTTTCAGGACTCCGGTGTGCTTCTGGCCTCGAAGCGCTACGACCGCATGATCATCCGTTCTTCTGAGAAGCTGAACGGTCTGCCCTGCCCGCTGAGGCTTCATCAGGAAGATATGGCCCAGGCGCTCGGCATTCCGTCGACCAGGAAATATGAGCCGGATGGGGATAACTATCTTCAGAAAATCTTCCGTCTCCTGCGGGATGTTTCAACCAACCCTCTGAAAGACGAACTTCGGCTCCTTGACCTGTTAATTTTTGACGAACTCATCGGAAATACCGACAACCACATTAAGAACCTGTCCCTGCTCTACAGCCCGGACCTGCACACGGTCCGCCTGGCGCCCGCCTACGACGTGATCTGCACCCTGGTGTATAAGGAGAGCACCTCCGAGATGGCACTTTCCATCGGAGGACAAAAAGAATGGAGCAAGATCAATAAGCAGTCCTTCCTGGACGCGGCAAAAGACATGGGCATAGGAAAAGCCCTGGTTAAACGGGAATACACGCGTCTGAAGAAAAAATTCCCGGCGGCGCTGAACAGGGCCGCAGAGGAATTAAAGGCGCAGGGCTTTCCCGACAGCGGGATGATGAAAGACCGCATTGCTGAAGCTGTCGGAAAAAACGATTAACTTCCGGCTGGGCCTGGGAATCCGTCCTGAAACCGCTGCACTTGAAATTCTGACGCTGCCAGGCCTTCACAATCTGTTTAATCTGACATGGCAAATCATGTAAATTATACATATTGATGACAAATGGCACATCAAATATGGTAAAATAAGTTCGCGGTAAAGAGGGGGAAGGATGTTTTGCCATGCTGGTATTTTCTGATATTATTGATATTGTATTAATTATATACGTCTGGTGTTGTCTGTATATCCGCGGAGGAATCGATGAGAACACACGGACGGCTTATTTTCGTGCGGGAATTCCTTTAATTGCTATTCTGGTGCTGGATCAGTGCTGGCAGATGATTTTCATGTCGTTTGCTTTTCCGAATCTCACGCAGCGGTTTCTTCTGACGGTCCTGACCTCAGTATGTTACATGCTGGTTCCCTTCATCTATATTAATTTTCTTGCCATGGGAAGAAAGCGATGGGATAACTGGAGAAGAGTTCTGGCCGGGCTGTTTTTCTTTGTTTATGTGATTCTACCGGCAGTGAATATCCGTTACCATATTCTGTTTTATCATAATAAAAATCTGGATATGGTGGTTAAGCCGCTGAGTATTATTATGTCCATCGGAGAGGTTATTTATTTTGCCTGTCTGCTGCTGGATTTCTGCAGGGTGAACTTCCCGGTGGACCGGCAGGATCATGTGCTTGTCACCTTTGTAATCGTAATCGTGTCACTCGGTCAGATGGCAGAGCTGATGGAGATTGATTTATCCACAACCTGGGACAGCATAACCCTTGCCTACCTATTAATGTATCTGTCTGTAAAGAATCTGTATGAGAAAACCGATATTGTTACCGGCCTCGCAAACCGGAGCTCTTATCTGGAATATCTCAGAAGACCGCAGTTTGGTGGGAAAAAGGTGCAGAGCATTGTCGTATTTGATATGAACCAGTTAAAACACTACAACGATACGAAGGGACATAAATGCGGGGACGCCTATCTGTATGCCTTTGCGCAGACGGTGAGGAAAGCCTTGATGGGATACGGCCGTCTGTATCGGACGGGAGGCGATGAGTTTGTATTTGTATCGGATCAGAAAACGGAAAAAATACAGCCTGTTCTCGACGAGCTTCAGAAAACCCCGCGCTGTGATGCAGAATTCGGGGATTTTCCAATGGATTTTGCCTATGGTCTGGTGCAGATGGAAAAGGGAGAGCGGGTCGAAGAAGCCGTTGTCCGTGCAGACCATGAGATGTACGTCATGAAGAGGAAAATGCACCAGATGAGCAGGGACAAAAATGACAGGTAAGGAAATAACTGGTTATGGTAAATCGAAACTTTTTATCAGAGGTTAAGGTGATGATCGGCCGCAGGCAGTGGATAGGGCACACTGTCCTGCGGTCTTTTTAGTTCTTCGGGGGGATCGGAACTTCTTCTGCAGAAGAAGCGGAACTGATGCATGAAGGTCTGATGGAAGGAGCAGCGGAAAAACCTGGAGACGGGAATTGACACGATTTGATAAAATATTTTCACGGGAATGCTCCAATACATGCAGATATAATGTATTGTCAATTGTGCATAGATTGGGAAAAAAAGATAAATTTCAGAAAATATTCCCCTGGAATATTGAAAGTATATTCCCCGCTGTGCTATAATGCGCTCATAGAAATGCACGATCTGCGGAATCTGGGGCAGTGAAACGGAGAAATTCCGGGAAAGCTGAAAATATTTTCTGCAGAAGTGTTGTTATTTGTGTGCATATTCAGGTGACAGCGTCTGAGAGAAAATACAATGTCTTCTGTGTATGCGCCTGCAGTTATTTTATCCGTATATGCGCGGGCTTCACAGTTTTCTGAAATTTATCGGCAGACAGGAAATGAGGAAGAATGCTGAAAGTGTCGGATGCAGTATTTCATCTGATTGGATCAATTACAGAAGAATTCGTAATGGATGACACCGTTTCGGCAGAAGAGAAGCAGAGAGAGCTTCCGTCCTTATTCAAACTGAATTTTCTGAAGCTGTACGGCCGTGCGCAGGAAAGGAAAGAGAGATGGTTGTGAAATCATGGAAAGGGAGGGCGGCAGTTCTGGGAATCTCCTTGCTGACCGCGTCTTCGATGTGCTTTTTGTCCACGATAGACACGAGCTATGCGGACAGCACGACGGGTTCAACAGCGGCAGCGACGGAGACAACTTCAACGTCGGCTTCATCGGACAGCAGCAAGATTGACAAGAGTCTGGTACCGAATCAGCCGAAGCTGGTTTACTGTGATAAGTCGGCAAAGAAGCTCGCGGACAAGGATGCGCTGGTCTTTATGATTCTGGGCGACGGTTTCACGAAGTCGGACGAGGCGAAGTTTTATGAGAAGGCAAAGGAAACGGCGGAGTATATCATGAAGGTTTCTCCGTACAGTGAGTATAAGGACTCGATCAAGTTCTATGCACTGTATACGATTTCAAAAGACTCCGGCGCGCAGGGCGCAGATGCGCAGACCGTGGACGAGGCGAAGAAGGACACAAGAAGCACCTATTTCGGTGCGACCTACTGGAGCACGGGCATGCAGCGTCTGGTTACTCTGCCGGAGAGCGGCGCGGCTAAGGTGAAAGCGCTGAAGCAGAACTATCTGAACGGGAACACAGATTTTGAGCTGGTGATGGTCAACTCTGATGTTTACGGCGGAAGCGGCGGAGACGGCGACTACTGTGTAGCATCGCTGAATACATCTTCTCTGGAGATGATGCTGCATGAGCTCGGCCATACGATCGGCGGCCTGGCGGACGAGTACTGGCCTGGACCGCAGTATGAAGGTGAGTACCCGAATATGACCAGCACCTCTGACCCGAAAAAGGTAAAATGGAAGAAGTTCATCGGTAAGGATGGAATCGGTGTCTATGAGTATGACAATGGCGGAAACGGCTGGTATCATCCGTCACAGAACTGCAAAATGCAGTATCTCGGCGCTCAGTATCCTTTCTGCGATGTCTGCAAAGAGCAGCTGCGCAAGGCCTTCAGCAAGAACTCCAATGTAACGAAGATCTTCTATCAGCCGTATGCGAAGACTTTCTACCAGACCTCCAAGGGTACGGATATGAAGAAATACTTCATCCTCAGAAGAGGGAAGAATGAGACAACCGGCGACAAGCTCGGAAAGAGTCTGACCTTGACTTACTACAATTCCAAGGGAAAGAAAGTAAAGGGAATTCCGTACAAGCATGGCACATACACGATCAAGGCTGTATTCAAGGGCAATAAGACCTATAAAGCCTGCTCGATGAAGACGAAGTACAAGATTGAATATCCAAACCTGATTACTCTTTCGACAAAAGACAAGGTCTATGATGGAAAAGCGGCTAAAGTCGGCATCAAGGTAAAGTACAATAAGGCATATACAACGAAGACTTCCTACACGGGTACGATTCAGCGCACCAAGTCCGGAACCCCGCAGACTGTAAAATCCACGAAAGCTCCGGTTGTTCCGGGAAGCTACACGGTAAAGGTCGCTGCCTATGATAAGAAGACAAAGAAAAAGATTGCAGAAAAGACGGCTTCTTTCAAGATCACCTTTAAGACAACGAGTATTGCAGACAACAATGACTCTGACGTTTACTGGGGTGCAGCACCGTATTACAACAACAAGACGATCGTCATCCAGGGGGAGGGATTCACACGTTCCGAGCAGGGTGAATTTGAGAAACTTGCGAAGGAATACGCATCCTACATCACCAGCCAGGATCCGTTCAGAGAGACGAAGGTATTCTTCAACTTCACGTCCATTGAGGCTGAGTCCAACAAGTCCGGAATCGGAACGACAGCCGGTGACAGCTACTATAAGCTGACTTATGATTCCAACGGAAAGATCGTGCCGACTGACAACTCCACAGATTCTGCGGTTTACCTGTCTTACTACGGAGTCACTGCATACTACAAGGCATCTATCGTTATCGTCAATGATAAAAACGTCAAGGAAGGTGCAGTTTCCGGAAAGACGATCTACACCGGACTCGGCGAGAACGGAAAGAAGTACGCGGCAAAAGAGCTTCTGAACTATCTGACCGGCAAGTCCGAAGGCTACGAAGCAAAGACAGATAGTGAGAAGTCTGCACAGAGAACTGCGCTTCTGAAAGAACTGTACTATGAAGGCTATCCGATCATCACAGCTGATCCGGCAGGATCTGAAGTGAAGGCAGATGGAAAGGCCGTTGACATGTCGAAGTACTTCCATACCTATATTGAAGGAGAGGAAGTTTCCGGCCTGACTTACACCATGACCTACTACAAGGTCGAGAACGGAAAGACTACGAAACTCTCTTCTGCACCGAGCGAGGCCGGCACTTATCTGGCAAAGGCTGAAATCGTTCCGGACAGCGGCAAGGAGTATAAGACGATTACCTTTAAGGGAAGCGATTACCAGGTTCCGCTCACAAGAGGCGAGCTTGAGTTTACAATCAAGTAGAGGTTTTTCTAATAATTGCGTTTCCGCCCTGTCCTGTGACAGACCGCAGAACGCAGAAGTGAGTAAAAGGATAAAGGTGTTCCGTATCTGGGGCACCTTTATTTATTGTCGTAAATGAAGACAGAGGGTTTCAACGGGATCATTAATTTCATTGAATATCCTTGAAGGAAATCTCAGAATATGGGATTTAGTTCAAATGAATATAGATGAAGATGTTAACCGTCCTCATAAAAGAGGTATAAATAGTATGTTGATTTGTTAATCACAGAATGCGAAAATCATTGGTCAGGAATAGATTACGGAGGTACAGAATATGGAAAGTATTTTTCATCGTATCAGCATCAGAAAATATGAAAACAAGCCGGTAGAGGAAGAGAAAATCCATAAGCTGCTGGAGGCTGCAATGCAGGCACCGAGCGCGGGAAATCAGCAGCCATGGGAGTATTACGTAGTTACAAACAAAGAGGTTATTAAGAAACTGGCAAAGACGAGTCCTTATGCGGGATGCGCAGCAGACGCGCCGGTTGTGATCGTTTCCGTTTACCGTACGGAAGGCGCAATGTTCCCGTCCATGGTTCAGATCGATTCCGCAATCGCACAGGAGAATATGTGGCTGGAAACGGATCATCTGGGACTTGGCGGTGTATGGCTTGCAATTGCACCGGTTCCAGAAAGAATGCAGGGCGTCCGCGAAGTCCTCGATCTTCCGGACAATCTGGAACCGTTTGCGCTGTTTCCAGTAGGCTATCCGGCAGAAGACCGCCCGCGCATCAGTCGTTTTGATGAGAAGCGTGTGCATGTAGTGGAGTAGGAAAATAAAAGAAGCAGCGATTTCTGTCTGTAACATAGAATAGACAGGAGTGCAGAGCAGAGTACAGAAGGGATCCCGGAACTGATTCTAAAGTTCCGGGATCCCTTTTTCACGACCTCTATTCATTTACCGTTCATATTCTCCATCGATAAAGACGAAGTCCTGTGTATTCTCAAATGCTCCACCGTAGGCTTTTACAAGGCCGATGATAAAATCAACAAGCAGCCAGATTCCCAAACCACCGCAGGTGAGCAGTTTCAGAATACCCAGTCCGATCTGGCCTCTGAGGAAGCGGTCGATGCCCCAGGTCCCAAGCAGGAAAGTGAATACCCAGACGAAGAGGTGCTTGTTGTAGGTTTTGATGTCCGCGTTGGAATAGGCAGACGTGCGGTATTCACTGCCTGGATCTGAATCTCCGGTATAGTCGGAATAGCTCTCATCTCCGTATTCATAGTAAGATGCGGATGAAGAGGAACTTGAGCTGTCTCCGTAAGAAGAGGCGGATCCTTCCGAGGCCCCTGAAGAAGAAGCACCGGCTGCATCTGTTTTCCCAGTGTTTTCATCGGCGCGGGCAGCGATCAGCTGATTTTCTGATCCCGAATAATAGATACGTACCCGGTCACCGACTTCAGGCCCGATGTAATTGATGGCAGCGATCGGAATGGTAATAATCTCACCGTTATCCATGCCGATGGAAGCTTTGCCATATTTGATTGCCAGTATTTTTCCCATTATGGATTCTCCTTTTCATGATTTCCGACGGTCACGACAGAGCGGGGGCTAGAAGGCATCATTTTCAAGCATCTGCTTCAGCGCCTGTGCCTGCGCGCTCATTTCGAAAATATCCTCAGAAGAAAGTGATTTCAAAAGCCGTTCGAATGACTCGGCGATGGTTTTCAGTGCTGATTCTGTTTCTTGTTTTGCGGAAAGTTCCTGCTCGTCAGGATTGCTGATCTGCAGGAGCCGCTGATAATTCATCAGGCACTGTTTTGTTTTCGGCAGATAGAAATTCAAGAATCTGCGGGTGTCCGTTTCTGCAAGTTCCGGCGATTCTGCTGTTTTATCCAGAATTGCAGAAGCTGAAGTGTTGATTTTTTCAACAGTTTCACGGATTTCTTCAGTCTGCGCGTTTTCTGCGACAGAAGCGGCGAGCTTCATCAGGTCGGATTTTTTCTGTGCAAGTCCCGCAGCGAAGCTGCTGCGCTCTTCCTGTGAGCCGCGTTCTTTCGTATACTCATCGACCACAAAAGCGTTTTCATCATATTCAATGTGTGCCCGCTGAAAGCGGCCCTTGCTGATCAGTGTGTTCAGATCCTGCAGAACTTCTTTCCGGTTCTTCCCGAGATGGCTTGTGAACAACGGGAGCGGAGTGCTGTGATATTGATCGATTACTGAACTGTACATAGAGTAGAGGATGTCGGTTTTTTTCTCTTCTTTGCTGTTGTTGTTTATCGTCTGGCGGCCAGATTTGGTCTTGGCAGGTGATTTTTGTCCCTGACGGCGGTTCCCGGTAGTAAAGATGACAAAACATGCCGCTGCAAGGGCGAAAAGCGCGCCGACAGCCTTGCTGTGGAATGCCTCTTCACCGATTCCGTACAGGATAAGAATCAGAATGATGTCGCCGAAGTGGATCTTTCTGCCGTTCTTATTATTCTTCTTGTTACTCATGGGTCGTGTCCCTTCTTATGCTGATGCGGCTGCCGGTCTCAAGGAGTTTGTCCTTCAGCTCCTGCTCAATCTGGACAAGCTCGGCCTCCGCAGATTTTCTGCGCTGCTGGCCTTCCTCCTGGATACGGAGAACCTCGTCAATCGTTGAAAGCAGTGCCTCGTTGCTGTGCTTCAGCGTATCGATGTCGACGATGCTGCGCTCATTGGCCTGCGCGGTCATGATGGTTGTCTGTTTCAGGATGTCTGCGTTCTTCTTCAGCATGTCGTTTGTTGCGTCACTGACCATCTTCTCTGCTTTTGCGGCCTGATTCGCGTGCTCAACGCCCAGGGCCAGAACCATCTGATTCTTCCAGAGAGGAATGGTGTTCAGAATCGCAGACTGGATTTTCTCCGCCATCATGGAATCATCATTCTGCACAAGACGGATCTGAGGAGCGGTCTGAAGAGATATGGTGCGGGTCAGCTCGAGATCGTGGATCTTCTTCTCGAATCTGCTGCACATGGCGGCAAGGTCATTGACAGCCTGTACGTCTTCCTGAAGATTGGAGGCGGCGGCTTTCTGCTGAAGCTGAGGAAGGTCCACGGTGCGGACCTGCTGCAGTTTCTGCTTTCCTGCGGCGATATACATGGAAAGTTCCTTGAAATAGACCTGATTCTGCTCATAGAGCTTATCCAGCATCGCGATGTCCTTCAGCAGAGTATACTGATGATTTTCTAGTGCGTCGACCACCTTGTTCATATTCTCTTCCGTATTGGCGTAGCGGGAACGGATAATTTCCACCTTGTTTTTCTTCTTCTGGAAAAATCCGCGGATTCCGCCTTTCTCCTCCTGGTCCAGGTTCTTGATTTCTACGGTCATCGTAGTGAGAAGGTCACCGATTTCGCCAAAATCTTTGGTTCTTACACTTTTCAGAGCAGCGTCGGAAAAGGTGACGGATTTCTTCTGGGCCGCAGAGCCGTAATTCAGAATCTGCGAAGAGTTGCTCAGATCAATCTGCGCCGCAAAGGCGTCAATCTGCTTCTGCTCTTCCGGAGTAAACTGCGGTGCTGCCGGTCTCTGCTGGGCCTGAACGCCGAAGGACCCGAATGGGTTTGCCTGCATCTGCGCTGCTGTGAAATTCTGCGGCTGCTGCATGCTGCTGTTCATCCCGGCACCAATCTGAGAGCCCGCGCTGCCTGCTCCGTCCGGTGCGGCAGGGGAGGCCTGCGGAGTCGTGTATGCCGTGTAATCCTGTGTCTGGGATTCTTCTGTATCCGGGTCCAGAGTCAGCGTCGGTACCGGCTGCTTGTCCTGTGGTGAGTTTTCCATAATAAATACCTCTCTTCATATATATTTCTCGTGTTTTCCGTATTGTATCCGTTTGAACGGTCCGTCATAAGGCTGAGTTCATTTCTTTACATTCTCAGCTTATTATCCATTATACCTGTGATTCGAAAGAGAAGAAAGACGGCAGAATAGATTTTAAGGGAATTTTCAGAAACAGCTGATGGTATCAGTAAAGCGAGAATGACGAGAGCAGCAAGGGTATCAGGAAGATAAGAAAATGGATGCAGCCGGATTACCGGTTCATTAAGAAGGAAAAATGACAGAAGAAATGGGGAAGGTCAGGGAAACGGAAAGAGAAATGAGCAGAGAAATGGTCGGGGAAACGGGCAGGATATTAGTGTATACTGAATACACGATTTGCGGCGGCCTCGGCGGTTTTCTCTGCGGTGCAAATTCGGGGATTGCAGAGACTGGATGCCTGGTAACATTCTGCGGCCAGACAAAAAAGAGGGCAGCTGCACACGGCATGCTGCCCCTTGCAAGGTGCTATTTGCTGTATTTCTCATAAAGCTGATAGAGTTCCTGCTTTTCACTGCTTGATAAGTTCTGCTCCGCGAACTGCATAAGGCCTGAAGTGTCATTATTCTTTACGTAGCCGTACACTTTCGCGATATTCGATGGTGAAGCGTGTTTGATGATAATGCTTCTGACTTTGGCTTTATCGGCGCTGGACATGTTATTATAAACATTTTCGGCCGCCTGAGCAGCGTTTGAAGTGCTGACAGAAGAACTTCCTGAATTTCCGGAAGAGCCTGTCGTACTCTGGCTGGAGCTTCCAGATCCTGAAGACGAGCTCTGAACCGCCTGTGAGTAGGTCTTGGCTGAAATCTTATCCATAATATTATCCCACAGGAATACCTTGACGCATCCCGCAGCAACAACAATGATCAGAAGCGTGATGATGAGTTTCCTGACCGGATGCCGTTTCCGTACTGAATATCTGTTTGAGCGCATATGTATGATCCCCCTTCTATTGAATGAAATCATATCACAGTATTGTTGTGAAATCATGAACAGAAGATGAATTCTCAAAGTGCCGGTTCGTCACGGAATGACATGCAGTCTGCAGAATAAGCCGGTCTGCGGACCGGATCTGTGATACGGGGCTTTGATTCTGGCCGCGGAGCAGGCGGATGTCTGCGTTTCTCAAGCAGTGTTCCTTGCAGAACGGCCTGGACTACAGGAAAAACTTATGTATTATCTTCTGTATTTCACTGGTGTCGATACCGTTTTCCGGGGAGTCAGCCGTCATAATCAGGTTATCTCCGAGCATAAAGCCGGATTTCAGGTACATACGGAGTTTCCACTGTGTCTGCCTGACATATTCCTGCGAAGTCAGCAGCCCCAGATGTTCCCAGATGATCAGCTGCCCGGATTTTCTGGAAAGTATAGTGAAATCCGGCGCCACTGGGGTTCCATCAAAGGTCCATGGCAGTTCATAGACGAAGGGAAGATTCGCTCTGCAGAGACTGTTATAGATGAAGGCTTCCGATTTTGAACGTACCAGTCCGCCATCCTCTGTTTTCTGCTTTAAATGTTCCGGGTGACTGTACTCTCCTATATGATGCAGTTTCCGGTATTTTTCTTCCCAGACACTAAAATCTGGTACGCCGGAAAGTTCAAAGCACTCGGAAGGAAGATCGCGATATGCCTTTGGCCATTTTTCAGGTGAATTGATGTCCAGATCCTTATAGCTTGCTGCGACCTTATGGAGGAGTTTGATATTGGATTCCGTTTTCTTAATGGATTGCGACAGAAAGTAGTGGGTCTGGATCTGGCGTACGAGTTCAGGTTCATGGCGGCCGACGTACTGTCTGCGGTGTTTGTCAGGACTGTCCTGATCCGGAATGATAATAGTATAGTAACGGTTCATACCTGATTCTTTAACATCAAGATAAAAACCATGATACGCTGACAGCTTTTTATATTCCTTTTGAAAACGCTCCATTAACAAATTTTTCTTCTTCAGTTCCTGACGGACGATTGTAACAAATTGCACGGTCACACTCCTTTATCAACTGGGTACTAAAATTTATATACGATTAGATATAACATTTAACATGTATAATATCTTATCCCGAGTGGCAGATTAAATCAAGCGAATTGCGCAAATATTGCGCATAAGAGAAAAGAAAGTTAATTATCGTATTATTAAACGAAAACATGAATCATCGGAAAGCCAGGCGATATGAATCTTTCGGATGGAAGCATAAACCCGCGCCCATCCGAAAGAGAAAAATAGAGTTCGGATGAGCGCGAAAAATAAGAGCCATCAGAAAACCGGACACTGAGAATCTTCGGATGGAAGCACAAACCTGCGCCCATCCGAAAGAGAAAAATAGAGTTCGGATGAGCGCGAAAAACAAGAGCCATCAGAAAACTGGACACTGAGAATCTTTCGGATGGAAGCATAAACCCGCGCCCATCCGAAAGAGAAAAATAGAGTTCGGATGAGCGCGAAAAATAAGAGCCATCAGAAAACCGGACACTGAGAATCTTCGGATGGAAGCACAAACCTGCGCCCATCCGAAAGAGAAAAATAGAGTTCGGATGAGCACGAAAAACAAGAGCCATCCGAAAAGCAAAGCACGGTTGACGAAACAACATTCGTATGCAGCGCACAGTATACCAGGCCGGCCACTCAGTAAGCACTGCAAACTTATTATTCTGCTTCGGGAACATGTAAAAAGGGTTTCCGGCATGTATGACAGCCAGCCGGAAACCCAGCATTTAAACTCTATCAGAGGCTCTCGAGCTCCGGAAACTTGAATCTCGAGAGAGCCCACAATTAAAATCACTCACAGGATTTTCGATCACAGAGTCAGAATTCGAAAATCCATCCTTACAGATAAATTGAAGGCTCTCGAACTCCGTCGCCTGAATCTCGAGAGCCCACTATTTAAAAACTCACAGGATTTCCGATAACAGAATCAGAATTCGGAAATCCGTCCTATAATAGAAAAGGAAGCTTCCCGATCCTGCATTTCCTGAACATCGGGAAGCCTCATTTAAGATAATGAAAGATTCCCGATTGCAGGTAAGCAGAACCGGGAATCCACATCTAAAGTTAAGGAGAAACCCGCCCTTCCAAGACGATTAATCGTCTTGGAAGGGCGGCTGCCCGGGAACCTTGTTGCCGTCTGATGGATAGACAATTATAGGGTTTCCGATCCCGGCACAGGGCTTCGGAAACCCTTCCGCTGGAAACACGTTTCCCGAAGGGGTGGAATCCCGGAACCCGGAGGGGAAAGGGGGGTTCAGCAAGAATCTAAAATATGCAGTGTGCAGTATACACTGACAAAGCTATTTATTAATCCGCAAGTCTGTAATAGTGAAGTGTTGTTGACAGTGAAACATTCGCAATGGATGATGAGAGTGGCAGGCAGCCCGGAAAGGGCCGGGGAAGTCGGAAGCGTGAGCATGCGCGAAGGGAGCCGGGAGGCGTTTCGGGCAGAGGCTGCGTACAGTTCACCAATAAACCTGGAGATCTGTCAATGATACTCCCACTAGCTCTTGACACCGTCTGTCACTATCCGGTGTTGACGCAATCTCTTTCAACTTGTATACTGTTACTATTTGACAAAGCAATGATGCTTTGTTTGTGGGGCAATGCTAAATGAAAGGAGTAATTTATGAAACAGGCTAAGAATAGGAAGCCGATGCCGCTTGCGGGCCAGATTTTTATCGCGCTCGTCATCGCGATTATTGTCGGACTTCTGATACAGTCACACGCGAAATTTGCAAACACTTACATCATGCCGTTCGGAACTATTTTCCTGAATCTGATTAAATTCATTGTCGGGCCGATCGTCTTGTTCTCGATCATGGCAGGTGTCGTATCGATGAAGGATATCCGGAAGGTCGGCGCGATCGGAGGAACCACGCTGGTTTACTATCTGTGCACGACTGCATTTGCAACGGCGATCGGCTTGTTCCTGGCGAACAGCTTTCAGAGCCATTTCCCGGTATTGTCCGTCTCGAACCTGAAATACAAGGCCGGCGCAAGTGTGTCTCCGATGGATACTCTGGTTAATGTATTCCCGAGTAACTTCCTCGCACCAATCTATGAATCAAATATGCTTCAGGTCATCGTGATGGCGCTGATTCTGGGCTTTGCGATCATTCTGGTCGGAAAGAAGGCGGAACCGGCGGTGCATGCAGTTGATGTCTGCAACGATATTTTCATGAAGGCGATGGAGATGATCCTCCGCCTCTCACCGATCGGCGTTTTCTGCCTGCTCTGTCCGGTTATCGCAGAAAACGGCGCGAAGATTCTCGGATCACTCGCCATGGTTCTTCTCGTGGCATATCTTGGTTACATCGCGCACGCGCTGATTGTCTATTCCCTTGCTGTGAGAACGCTTGGCGGCATGAATCCGGTGAAGTTCTTCAAGGGCATGCTTCCGGCAATTCTGTTCGCGTTCTCATCTGCATCATCAGTCGGCACGCTGCCGCTCAACATGGAGTGTACGGAGAAGCTCGGTGTTCCGAAGGAGGTTTCATCCTTCGTTCTGCCGCTCGGCGCCACAATCAACATGGATGGAACCGCCATCTATCAGGGTGTCTGCTCCATCTTTATTGCCGCCTGCTATGGCATTCACCTGACATTTGCGCAGATGATCACCATCGTCGTCACGGCAACGCTGGCATCGATTGGAACAGCGGGTGTCCCGGGGTCCGGAATGGTCATGCTGGCTATGGTTCTTCAGTCTGTCGGTCTGCCGGTACAGGGCATCGCTCTTGTTGCGGGCATTGACCGTATCTTTGACATGGGCAGAACGACGGTTAATATCACGGGCGACGCGTCCTGCACTGTCATCGTTTCTCACCTTCTGCGCAATAAGATTGCTTCATGGAGCAAGCCAAAGGAGACTGCGGTCGAAGAGACAGGAGAGAAAATAGAAGCGGAGACAGATGAAAAGGCATCCACTATGGAAGAGGCACTTGGAGATGCAGTGGAAGCTTCGGCTGCAGATCTGAAGGGCCATGGATCGTCTGAGGATGATGCGGCGAAGGGAGAGAAGTAGTGACACTGACTCCTTTTATGTTTCTCCTCGTCTGCCCGTTTCTGTTTCTGGCGGGCTTCGTGGATTCCATCGCGGGAGGCGGCGGCCTGATCTCCATGCCGGTCTATCTCCTCGCGGGCCTTCCGCCGCACACGGCGGTTGCGACCAACAAGCTGTCGTCGACCTGCGGGACGGCACTCACAACAGCGCGGTTCGTAAAAAATGAACTCATTAACCTGAAACTTGCTGTTCCGTCCGTTCTCGCAGCTGTTGCGGGTTCCTCACTGGGGGCACACATTTCGATGGCCATCGATGAAAAGATTCTCCGGAATATCATTATCTGCGTGCTTCCGGTAGCGGCCTTTTTTGTTCTGAATAAAAAGATGTTCAGCAGAGAGGGAGGAAAAACAGCGGCGGTAACCAGGAGAACGGTGACTGTTTCGATGACCGCTGCCTTTCTCATCGGCATCTACGACGGGCTTTACGGGCCTGGAACAGGCAGCTTTCTTATCATCGCCTTTACGGTCTTTGCGCATCTTTCCGTGGAGACGGCAAATGCACAGGCGAAGGCAATCAATCTGACGACAAACGTTACCGCGCTCATCCTCTTCCTGTTGAGTGGAAAAGTACTGGTCCCACTGGGACTTGCCGGAGCCGCCTGCAATATGGCGGGCAATTACGTCGGTTCGGGCCTCGTGATGAAGAAAGGCGGGAAAGTCGTAAGGCCGCTGCTTCTGATCGTCCTGGCCATTCTCTTCATCCGGCTGATCATGGAGTCTGTATAAGCGGGCGCCTGCACGTTTCCGCTTTTGCTTTACAGCTTAGAGCGGACCAGGGGAGAAAATTTTTCACGAATATTTTTTAGATGGCAGGTGGTATCTGTGAATACACGGATATCATCTGCCATTTGCAATTCTTTCGTCCAGATGGTACCATCTTGCTGGACTTCGTTTTGTCGAACGGGAAGGATGGGGCATAATAAATGGTATTACTGACGGCTAAACATATAAAGAAGAGTTTCTCAGAGAAGCAGCTGCTGGAGGATGTGGATCTGAGTATTAATGAAGGGGATAAGATCGGCCTGGTCGGAGTGAACGGGAGCGGAAAGTCGACGCTGCTACAGATTATCGCCGGTGTGATGGATGAGGACGGCGGGGAGATTATCCGGAATAATGAGCTGCGGACGGGATATCTTCCGCAGAACCCGCCCTATGATTCGGAAAAGACGGTGCTTCAGCAGGCACTGGCAGATGTCCGGGGAAATGCGGAGGAGTATGTGGTGAAGTCCCTTTTGACGAGAGTCGGCATGGGCGATTATGAGAAGAAAATGAAAGAACTGTCGGGAGGGCAGAGAAAGCGGGTCGCGCTGGCGGCGGTTCTCTGCAGTGACACAAATCTTCTGATCCTGGACGAGCCGACGAACCACATGGATAATCAGATTATTGAGTGGCTGGAGGAGCAGCTGGCGGAATATAAGGGTGCGGTGTTCATGATCACGCATGACCGGTATTTCCTGGAACGTGTAACGGACCACATCTGTGAGATCGAGAAGGGCCGGCTGGTTTCTTATGAGGGAAATTATGAAGCCTATCTTGTTGCGAAGCAGGAGCGGCTGGAGCTGGCCAAGGCGAATGAACGCAAGCGCGCGAATCTCTACCGGAAGGAACTCCGCTGGATCCGCTGGACGGCACCGGCCCGCACGACCAAGTCCAGGAGCCGTGTGCAGCGTTTTCAGCAGATTAAGGACGCGAAACAGACCTTTGAAGATCCGCATCTTGAGATCGGGACATTATCGTCTCGCCTGGGGAAGAAGGTCATTGAAATCAGCCACATCAGCAAGGCCTTTGACGGCGTGCAGTACATCAATGATTTCAGCTACAACATACTCCGGAATGACCGCATCGGCATCGTCGGAAACAACGGCTGCGGAAAGACCACGCTGCTGAAAATCATTATGGGTCTGATTCAGCCGGACGAGGGTTCAATTGACATCGGCGAGACTGTAAAGATCGGTTATTTTTCACAGGAATCGGAGCATATGGATCCGGACATGCGGATCATCAAGTATATTGAAGATATCGCGCGCAATGTACACACGAAGGATGGATATCTCTCTGCGTCGCAGATGCTGGAACGCTTTCTGTTTCCGTCCTACATGCATTCCGTGAAGATCGGGAAGCTCTCCGGCGGCGAGAAACGCCGGCTCTACCTTTTGTCGGTGCTCATGCAGGCGCCGAACGTACTGATCCTGGACGAGCCGACCAATGATCTGGATATCGATACGCTGACCGTTCTGGAAGATTATCTGGATGATTTCCCGGGCGCGGTGATCATCGTTTCCCATGACCGTTATTTTCTGGACCGTCTTGTGGTGAAGACCTTTGCTTTTGAGGAGAATGGTCACATCCGTCAGTACACCGGCGGCTACAGTAAGTATATGAATGAGAAAGAGGCCCGTGAGGAGCAGGCCGCGCAGTCTTCTTCAGGGACAAAATCCACCCGGCAAGGTAGCAATGAGAAATCTTCCGGCTCGCGCCGCCATGAAAAACAGCGTCTGAAATTTTCCTACCGGGAAAAGCAGGAATACGAGACCATTGACGACGATATCGCCGCCCTGGAGCAGAAATCCTCGGATCTTGAAAAAGAGATGGAAGCGCACGCTTCCGAAGCTTTAAAGCTGGCTGACCTTGCTAAAGAAAAGGAAGAAGTCGACAGGAAACTGGATGAGAAGATGGAGCGCTGGGAATATCTGAATGAGCTGGCGGAGAGAATTGAGCGGGGCGAACTTGTGTAATTTTACAATCTGTAAAGGGCAGTATTTCCACCGCATGCAGCAGACCGGAAAGGCTTCTGGTTTACAGAATTATTTTATGGTTACGCATGTCATCGAGATAAAAAAGAGAGAAACTCTGCCGCGGCCCTTGAAGCAGGGGAGCGGCAGAGCTTTTCTCTCTTCTTATTTTTAAATAAGTCCTCCGTAAATATGCATCAGAACGACTGTCACCAACGGCAGAGTTCCCAGGGAGAAGAAGGTTGAAAGGGCAATTCCTTCGGAAAGCAGCTGGCCGTTTTTATGCTGCTGTTCGGCGATGGCTGCAGTGATCACAGCGCACGGGAAAGCCTCTGCGTAGATGCAGGTCAGTTTCGCGGCGGCGGAAATCGGGAGCCAGTTGACCAGCGGATAGGAAATGGCCGGCATCAGCAGGTCGGCCAGGAGACAGATGATGACCAGCTTTTTATTCGTGATGAGACTTGCCAGGTGGCTTTTGCCAAGAAGGACGCCGACCAGAACCATAGATAATGGAATGGTCATGTCTCCCATGGTGCTGAAGAAGGTCATGACCGGCTGCGGGAGCCTGATCCGCGCAAAAAGAATGATGCATCCTGCGATGGTCGCAAACATCGGCATGGTGCACATGGCGCGCAGCATCTGTTTTCCGCTGAGTTTGGATTTCTGTCCGAAATTCAGCTGGATGATCAGCCCGCTGTACATGTAGAAATTCAGAACGATGTTCTGGATCACAAATAAATAGAAGATTTTATTCCCGAATACTGCCTTCGCTACCGGAAAACCCAGGAATCCGGTGTTGATTGAAGTCAGAATGGCCATGACGCAGCCCTGATCTTCAACGGGTTTCCAGCGGAGAATCTTTACGATCAGGATTGAAAGCAGTCCGGTGATGAACATGACGCAGGCGGAGACCACCAGAACACTGATCGTGTCCCGCAGTGTCTGCGCGGTCAGCTGTGTTCCGCCCATGGAATTGATGATCAGACAGGGGGTGGAGATATTGATCAGAAGGCTGGTCAGCGGGACAGCACTTTCGTCTGGCAGAACCTTCAGCTTGTTTGCTGCATATCCCACACCCGTCATCGCAAATATTGTGAATACTTTAATAAATACTATCAGCATAATTCTGAATACTCCTTATGTTTTCCTGAGGCTTAGTCTGCATATGTCCAGATTTTCGGCGTACAGCTGTATTTTATACAACAATTACAGGAAGTCTCTGATAATCAGTTTATCATAATTTTGCCTGATCTGACAGAGGCGGCAAAATAAAGAGGGCAGGAGAAATCCTGTTATATGGAAAAGCCGGACCAGAATGCATATTGCACAGTAGAAAAGGGACGAGTTTGTGCACGTGCATATAGAAAAAGTACTTTAACACGTTAATGTGAAAAATAGGTAAAAATGAAGATTATTTCACTGAATTTCCTGTTTATCTGGGGAAAATTTTAAAAATATTTTTTAGTCAAGTTGAATATTTACACAAATATCGCTAATAAATCTATTGATAAATAACAATCAATATTACAAACGTTGGAATTTGAAGTGATATTGAAAGAATTAATATTTTAAAATCAGATGAAAATAATTTCTGTATGAAAAATGTTGTATAATGAATTGCAGGTATTGTGAAAATATATGCATCTGTGCTATAATAAGGTCAACAAAATGATTGAGCGATAAATAGGGATTATCAATTTGATATGGGAAGGCGGAAGGACTTCAGATAAATGGAAAAAAGAAGGCAGTACGCTCAGATGTATCAAAATAATCTGAATCAGGGGTGAAATTTATCGCAGAACGTTCAATATATTGAATACAGTCTTCATCTGGCATTATGAAGGATATGTGTAAGTCAATGATCCTTATAGGAGAGGAGTGAAATTATGAGTGGTTTTGAAAATTTCATAAATGCCCTGAACGGGTTTATGTGGGGACCGGTAATGCTGATCCTGCTGGTAGGAACAGGAATTTTTATGACCTGCAGGACCAAAGGGCTTCAGTTCCGTAAATTCGGACTCATCATGAAAGAAACCGTCGGAAAGATGTTCACCAAGACAGAAGTCAAGGAGGGTTCACTTTCCCCGGTACAGGCAATGACTACAGCTCTTGCGGGAACTGTAGGTACAGGAAACATCGCCGGTGTTACCGGAGCGATCGCTCTCGGCGGTCCGGGAGCCGTTTTCTGGATGTGGATTTCTGCATTGTTCGGAATGTGCACCAAGTTTACTGAGGTTACACTTTCTGTCCGTTATCGTGAAAAGAACGATAAGGGAGACTGGGTCGGCGGACCGATGTACTACATTAAAAATGGTATGGGAAAACGCTGGACATGGCTCGGCACACTGTTCGCACTGTTTGCGATGATCGCGGCATTCGGAATTGGAAATATGACGCAGGTCAACACCATTGCGACATCCATCGGAACTATTTTTACCGAGTTTAATCCGGCGATGCAGCAGCATCTGCATACCATCTACCTGATTATCGGAATCATCATCGCGATTCTGGCTGCACTGGTACTGTTCGGAGGACTGAACAGAATCGGAGCAACAACAGAGAAGCTGGTCCCGATAATGGCGATTGTCTACATCGTGGCAGCCCTGGTTGTTATCTTTACACATGTTCCGATGCTCGGATCCGTATTCCACGATATTTTCGTAGGAGCATTCAATCCTGAGGCAATCGGCGGAGGAATGGCAGGAACTGTTATTATGACCGTTATGAGAGCCGGAATCGGCCGTGGAGTATTCTCCAACGAAGCCGGACTTGGTTCTGCCCCGATCGCACATGCTGCAGCTGATACCGATCACCCGATCCGTCAGGGATTCTTCGGAGCATTCGAAGTATTCGCAGATACTATCGTTATCTGCACCATGACCGCACTGGCAGTTCTGGTATCCGGAAAGGCAGTCGGCTTCTATGGAAAGTCTGCAGGAACTGACCTGACAATTTCCGCGTTCTCCACTACATTTGGCGGAAAGATCGCAGCGGTTATTATCGCAACATGTATCGCGATGTTCGCGTTCTCCACAGTCCTGAGCTGGGCACTGTATGGAACACGCTGTGCAGAATTCCTGTTCAAGTCCACGAAGGTCATTAAGCCTTATCAGGTCATCTTCATCATCTTCATCGTTGTCGGTGCAACCATGAAGCTGTCTGTTGCCTGGACTGTAGCAGATACACTGAACGCTATGATGGCCATCCCGAACCTGATCGCCGTACTGGCACTGTCTCCGGAAGTTATCCGTCTGATGAAAGATTTCTTCTCCGGAAAACCGAAGCTCACAACAGAGAATCTGCAGAGCTGGGCACAGGAAGAAGGCGGCATTCAGAACGTCAAAACCAAAGAAAAAGTTGCGGAATAAGGCATCTGTTTCTTAGACAAAAAATATTTACAGAGACAGGAATCTGATGTGAGATATATCCTGATGAACTCCTGAACTCCGATCATTAAGCGAAGCGCGGAAGACCTGGTTCTTCCGCGTTTTTTATGTTTTTGAGAGCCGTGAGGCGTTCCAGGCATCGGGCTGCATACGGCTCACGAAAAAATCTGGTGGTCTGTCGACAAAAATTCTCATCAGTTCCAGGCACCATCCTTCTGCTGTAATGGTCTGACAAATATTGGTGTTTATGTTAAAATGTTATCAAGAGCGAAGGTAATGACAAAATCAAGAAAAGGAGCGGAGTAATCATGGATAACCGGTCATTATGGCTGTATCAGCAGAATCAGAGCTATTTTCCATTAAACAAAGAGCAGAAAAACGAACTGCAGGAGCGCCTCCAGAGCGTTACGAGGAGGTACACGCAGTCCTGTAAATATAACATCTGCGGGTTTAATAATATCGGGGCACTGTGGCAGGATCTTGCTGAAGATGAAGATGAACTCTATGATATTTTGAAGGATGCTGAAGAAGACCCGGGCAGGGAAGGCTATATTATCACCGACAAGCAGGGAAATATTCTGTAGAAGTTTGAGAAAGGAAGACACAGCGGTGGAAAGTACTGGAAATAAAGTTGAAAACAGACCTTGGAAGGCGGAATATGAAAAGAAGCTGATGACACCGGAGGAGGCTGTGAAGATGGTCCGGGACGGGGACCGGGTCTATATCGGAACCTGTACTTCGGTTGCCTACCGGCTGGCGGAGGCGCTGGGAAAGAGAAAAGATGAACTTCATGACATTACCATTCTGAGTTCCAATGCTTCCCGGCCTCTCGATGTTATGGATCCATGCAGCAGCGTGTTCCATGTAGAGACCTACTATATGGGGCCGCAGGAGCGCCGCGCGGCATCTTCAGACCGCGCGGATTATACCAGCTTTCATCTCAGTCAGACCTCTGACTGGGTAAAATTTGTCGGAAAACCGGATGTGGCATTTCTGGAGGTCTCGGCTCCCGATGAATTCGGAGACATGCGCTATGGTGCGTCAGGTCTGGTTGCTGACCCCTATGTGCTGGAATATGCGGACCGCGTCGTTTTTCAGGTAAATGACTGTGTGCCGCGGCTGAACGGCATGGAAAACAAGGTGAGGGCAGAGCAGGCGGATGCGATTGTTGAGGTGCATGATCCGCTGCTGCAGGTGCCGGATCTTCCGCCATCGGATGTTCTGAATAAGATCTCCGGATTTCTGCTGGATGAAATCCATGACGGTGACTGTATTCAGCTGGGTATCGGCGGAATCGCCAGTGCTGTGGGCTACGGACTGAAGTGCAGGAATGACCTGGGGATTCACTCAGAAATGCTGGGAAATTCCATGATGGAACTGATGAAAAACGGAAATGTCAATAATCAGAGGAAGAATTTCTGGAAGGGGAAATCGGCGGCAGGTTTTGTCATGGGGACGCAGGAACTGTACGATTTTCTTGACGGAAATGAAGATGTATACATGGCTCCTTCGGCGGTAGTCAATAATCCCCTGGTCATTGCGAAAAACGACAATATGGTTTCCATTAACACGGCGCTGGCTGTGGATCTGACCGGGCAGGTCGTAGCGGATAATATTGGCGGAAAACAGTACAGTTCCGTCGGGGGACAGCTGGACTTTGTGATCGGATCGCAGCTGTCGAAGGGAGGAAGGTCGTTTATTGCGCTTTCTTCAACTTTTGAAAAGAATGGAAAGCTGCACAGCCACATCAAGGCGGATTTTCTTCCGGGTACGATGATCACCACGCCGCGGGCGGATGTGGAATATGTCGTGACGGAATACGGCTGCGTCAATCTGAAACAGCTGGGAATGAAAGACAGGGTTCGGGCGATGATCAGACTTGCTCATCCGAAATTCAGAGAAATCCTGACGGATCAGGCAAAAGAAAAAGGTCTGCTGTAAAAGCGGACCTTTTTTTCGTGCAGGTAATTTTATTTCTGCTTTTTAATGGATTATTTGTTCAGCATATTATCGCTGTGTCCGGAAACGGTTCCGACCAGATAGTCGATGATGGTTCCGGTGCAGGCTTCGAGAACGTTGTCGTTGACATTCAGGACAACCATCTGCGCCTTTGGATTCAGCTTCTGGATGTATCCGGCACCGGTGGAGGCGTAGGAATCATTGTATTTCAGCGCGGAATTGTTATACGCCCGGTAAGCGGTGGAAACATCGGAAACGAATGCGGCGTCTTCATTACCGGTCCACATCGGGGACTTGCTGACCACCTTTGCGGATGTTCCGGTCAGTCCTGCCAGTTTCTTCTGCGCTTTACGGATCTCCGTCTGATCGCTGTCCAGAAGGCTGTTGGAAACGGAGTTGATCGTAAATTTCTCTGAATCGGTCTTGATATAGGTGACACAGTTCAGAGAGTACGGATCGTCGGACAGATCGTTGTTGCGGATCTTGTTGTCCGTATACATGCCGTTCATGAGGGTGTACATGAAAGCGAGGAGTGTCTGCGTGCTTTCTGTGTCGATGACCTTGGACGGCGTCGTTACCTTCTTATACAGATATGTAGCTCCCGGATGTTCATGGGCACGGTCCGCGTTAAACCGCTCCGTGACATTGTCCATGTGAGTGATGAACTTATCCTGGCGGTTCGGATCAACAGTAAAAGTGACTGTGCAGGAGCCAGGGGAAAGTCCGTCGTTGGTACCGCCCTGAATAGAAGCGATATTGTAACCAATGTTCGCGCCCTTCATGTATTCCAGCAGTTCCTTGATGCGGAGAATGGCATTGGTGTTATCACTGATGCCGGAGTTCGCCTGACCTCTGTCCAGGCCCTGAATTGTCACCTGATAGGTCAGTGAATATTCCGGTTTGGTGTATTTCAGTTTGTTTGAGAACTGCATCAGCATGCTGGATGCAGCCTTCAGTGAAAACTGTCCCTTGTCCGTTCCGTTCAGGTAGAAAATGCGGGACTTATTGGTGATCAGTGATTTATCCAGCTTCTTGATTCCAACGAACTGATGGCCTTTTTCCTGTGTAAAAATGACGGTCAGCCGTCCGGTCGACTCATTATTGTTTATGATGTAGAGCGCTGAAGCGATCGGAGAGATCCCCTCAGATTCCTGATCTGCATCGTATGGGCAGATAATGATGGTCGGTGCAGCCTTCTGATAATCTTTTGAGCTTTCCTTTGTCATGATGACGTTCCCGCCGGAATCTTCCGCGCATGTAATGTCGCGGGATGATGCCCAGTTTTTCAGGTAATTCTTGATTCCGGAATTGGAGCCGAATGCCTTGGTTGAATCCTGAAGCTCGATTTCATAAGCGGAAAGCTTCTGTGCCAGTGTTGTCGTTGAAGCAGCGGTGGACTGACTTGTGGATTGCGTTGATTTGCTGCTGGAACCTGAGGACTGCTGTGCGGCAGCCTGAGTTCTCGGCTCGCATGCGGATGTTGTAAATATGAGCGCGCAGCAGAGCGAAAGCGCCGCAGCACCGCTCAGAATGGATTTTAACTTCATAAAT
Organism: Eubacterium sp.; assembly: GCA_051893535.1. Taxonomy (GTDB): domain Bacteria; phylum Bacillota; class Clostridia; order Peptostreptococcales; family Anaerovoracaceae; genus Aminicella. The sequence continues at coordinate 58,165 of JBJFHK010000059.1, forward strand.
TATGCCTCCAGAACACGGAATGGTCACCGTGTTTCATACATCTTCTGCAGTTCATGCAGTATCTGTTTAATCATATCATAGATAGGAGGAAGATTTCAATCCGGGCAGGGGATTTCATCAAAGTTTCACCGTATCATGGGAATGTTCAAGATTGCGTACACTGCGTGCTTGTTGCAATAAATTTTCTGATTTGTTATAATATAATCATTCCGGACAGAGATGTTTAGACATAATTTTACATTCTGTCTGAGCCGATATTGTATACAGAAATGAAAATATTGAATTTTCGGAGCGTAAAGAATATGGATGATTATTTTGATGAAGACATGGTAATGGAATCCTCAGACCTGATCATACGTCCTACTATTTTTGAGGATTGCAGTGATTTTGCGCGCTGGGAGAATATGGACGATGTTACGAAGTATCTGGCCGTTGATGAGGACGTAACCTATAAACAGGTTGTGACAGAATTTATCCTCAGCCTGAGAGATGAACAGCGGCAGATGTTTACCATTACACTGAAGCCATCTGACAAGCCGATTGGCAGAATTCTTCTCAGCAGGATTACACGCAGATCAGATTCTCTTCATTTAAAGAGAATCTATATTGCAGACCCGAACCTCCGCGGCAAGGGCTACGGCGAGCAGGCCGTACGGACGATTCTGGAATATTCCTTCATTAATATGCATATGGAGCGGGTGAGCATGGATCATCTGAAAGGCGATGAAATCACAGAGATGCTCTGCCGCAAACTTGGTGCCGTTGAAGAAGGCATTATGCGACATTCTGAAAAGAAAGATGGAAAGTACATTGATCTGTACCGGATGTCACTTCTGCGTGCAGAGTACTATGATAAAAACCACGATGACCGCTAATCCTTTCTCCACAGGACAAAAAGTGAAGCTGCAAGGAAAAATTTTCATGAAGATAAAGAAAAACCTTGTAATCTCTTTGCCTCCTGTGCTATAATAATGCGCGTGCGATGAAAGCGAGCACTAAGTTTGTGTTTACATAGAAAAGCATGGGCTTAAGATATACGATAGGAGGTGCGGCTATGTCAAGGAAATGTGAAGTATGCGGAAAGGGCCAGGTTTCTGGAAACAAGGTTTCTCATTCCAACAAGCATTCCAGAAGAAAGTGGAATGCAAACATCCAGACAGTAAGGATCAACGACAATGGTACAATCAGAAAAGCCAATGTCTGCACAGAGTGCCTGCGGTCCGGTAAAGTTAACCGTGCCGTTTAATGGGCTGGAAGTTTAGGCTGTCATATTGATGAGGTTCCACGGAAACTTCGTCAGTATGGCAGCTTTTTGTTATATTTATTTATCTTCACGATTGTCTGATCAGGAGGAGTCAGAGTTATGACGATGATGAAGGCGACGGATCTGGGGCTGATTACCGTCTCCAATTCCGTTTTTGCAGAGATAATTAATTTGGTCATGCAGTCAGAACGGTGTGCTTCGAATATGTGGCTGTCCATGCATCAGGGAAGACTGATCCGCATGGTGCGTGTATTCCGCGATCCGGACTATGTCCGGGATCTTTCTGTACGCCTGAATGAAGACGGCAGAATCTGCCTGACTTTTGGCGTAATCGTAAAATTCGGTGTTTCCATCCGCCGGGTGACCCGTTTCGCGGCAGATGAGATCTGCGCCAGAATCTATGAGCAGACCGGCATGATTCCTGCTGAAATTACGATCAATATCGACGGCGTGAGGACGCGCAGCAATAAGACCGCGCGCCGCAGCACAAAGGTGGTGTTCCGCTATGCCGAAGATGAGTGGCAGCACAAATCATATTCATAAAAAAGAGAATAAAAATGAACTGACCATGATGACACCGCTTTCACAGCTGAAGGGCATCGGACCGAAAAAGGCGGCTGCGCTGAAGGAACTGGGAGCGGAGACGGCAGGAGATCTCCTGTATATTCTTCCGAGACGATATGAGGACAGGCGCCAGCCGCTTCCGATTGCGGAACTGAAGCCGGGAAAAGACCAGCTGATTGAAGGGTCCGTCGTTTCCCGCCGCTTCAGCGGATTCCGGAGGGGAGGAAAGTCGCCTCTGGTCGTTCTGATCCAGGATAACAGCGGGCTGATTGAGATTGTGTTTTTCTCCGGAAGTTACATTACCAACCTCTTCAAGGTCGGCGAGATGTTCAGTTTTTTCGGAAGAGTGAGCGAGAACAGGGGCCAGCTGCAGATGGTGCACCCGGAGTTTCACCGCCTGCATGAGCCGGGAGATGTACGTGGGATCCTGCCCGTCTACCCTTTGTCTAAGGGGCTGACGCAGAAGGACATGGGAAAACTCCTGGAGACCGCGAAGCCGCTGATGGAGGAAGCGGACTGGCTGCCGGAGGCTGTGAGAGAAAAGCACCGGCTGGCGGACCTGCCTTTTGCGCTGAAGAATATTCACTGGCCGGGATCGGAAAGAAAGCTCCTGGAAGGCCGCTACCGCCTGGTGTTTGATGAATTTCTGACCCTGGAGCTGGGCCTGAAGATGGCAAAAAGCAAAAGCGGCCAGGAGAAGCACGGCGCGGTGATCCGGCCGGAAGCAGGGGATGCGTTCATCGCGTCGCTTCCGTTCTCTCTGACGGAAGGACAGATGCGGACCTGGAAGGAAATCGGAAGGGACCTGCAGTCGGAATTACCGATGAACCGGCTGGTGCAGGGCGATGTTGGATCGGGAAAAACTGTAGTTGCTGAAGCGGCCATGTATGCGGCGGTAAAATCCGGTTATCAGGCCGTGATGATGGCGCCGACGGGAATTCTTGCCCGGCAGCATGCGCAGACTTTTAAACGGGATTTTGAACCTCTGGGAATCAGGACGGCCCTGCTCCACGGCGGCATGAGCGCGGCGGCGAGAAGAGAGCTTCTGCAGCAGCTTGCGGACGGAGAAATTGATATGCTGATCGGAACTCATGCCGTGATCCAGCCGGATGTGAAGTTCTTCCATCTGGGTCTGGTGGTCACGGACGAGCAGCACCGCTTCGGGGTAGGACAGCGGAAAATGCTGAGCAGCAAGGGGACCGCCCCGAATATTCTCGTCATGACCGCAACGCCGATTCCACGTACTCTGGCGGTGATTCTGTATGGGGATCAGGATATTTCTATCATCGATACGCTTCCGTCCGGAAGAAAGCCGGTGAAGACCTTTGCGGTATCCTCTTCACAGAGAGATCAGGTTTATGATAAACTGAAGGAAGAGCTTGCGGCAGGGCGGCAGGCCTATGCAGTGGCCCCGTTCATTGAAGACTCTGACCAGATGGAAGGAATGTCTGCCCAGAGGCTTTATGAGGAGATGCAGAAGCGCTTTCCTGACTTTCGGGTCGGACTCCTGCACGGCGGCATGGATGCAGAGCAGAAAGAGCAGATCATGACTGATTTTGCGGAAAAGAAGATTGATCTGCTGGTCTCTACGGTTGTGATCGAGGTCGGCATCGACGTGCCGAACGCGACGGTCATGGTGATTGAGAACGCCGAACGGTTCGGCCTGGCGCAGATGCACCAGCTCAGGGGCCGCGTGGGAAGAGGGAGCGAGCAGGCCTACTGCTTTCTTATCGTGGATCAGGAGACGGAAATCGCGAAGCGCCGCGCGGAGATCATGGCCCGCTGCAGCGACGGATTTCAGATTGCCGAAGACGATCTGATCTTAAGAGGGCCGGGGGAACTTTTCGGGACCCGGCAGCATGGTCTTCCGGAACTGAAAATCGCCGACCTGGGACGTCATCAGAAAGTCCTGAAAGCGGCGGAAGAAACAGCGGAAGAAATCCTGAGGGATGATCCGGAACTTGAAAAAGAAGAAAATCAGTCGGTCCGCGAGAAGGTGGAGAATATGTTCCACGGAGACGCGCGGCTGGAGATATAGGAAGGAAACGAATGAGAATCATTACGGGAAAATACAGGGGAAGGAAGCTGGAGACGCCGGAAAATTACGATATCCGTCCGACTTCAGATAAAGTCAAGGAGGCCGTCTTCAACATCCTCATGAATGATATTTACGGTTCTGTCTGCTGCGACCTGTTCGCAGGGACCGGAAACCTTGGAATTGAGGCACTTTCCAGAGGTGCAGAGCGTGCTTATCTGGCTGACCGCTCGCGCGATGCTATCCGCCTGATCCGAACCAACCTTGAAAAATGCGGCGCTCAGGAAGACGCGGTGGTTCTGATGGGAGACTACAGAAGAAGTCTGAACAGAATCAACGAGAAAATTGACATTTTCTTCCTGGATCCGCCATACCGTGAGGGCCTGTATGAGGACTGCATGGAGCGTATCGGCGATCTTGATTTATTGGCTCCTGACGGTATAATATTAGCAGAGCATGATTCACGAAATCCGCTTCCGGAAAGCTGCGGAGGCTTCGTGAAGACGCAGGACAGAAAATACGGGAAAACCACCGTATCGATTTACCGGAGACAGGAAGACGTTTCCGGCAGTGAGGAATAGGCAGACCATAGACAAAAGAAGGGAAGGCAGAACATGGTCAGGCGCGCGTTGATCACCGGTTCTTTTGATCCAATTACCTACGGACATATTGATATTATAAAAAGAGCGGCATCGATGTTCGATGAACTCGTCATCGGAATCATAAAGAACCCGAGAAAAGAGGGGCTTTTTACGATTGAAGAGCGGACGGAAATGATTGAGAAGATCTTTTCCTCTCATCCGGAGATCACGGTGGACCATTTTCAGGGCCTTCTTGCAGACTATGTCAATCAGAGAGATTTCTGCGCGGTCGTCCGCGGCCTGCGCACCAATAAAGACTTTGCTTATGAGCTGGAAATGGCTCAGGTAAATCAGAAATTGTTTCATGAAGGAATTGAGTCGGTCTTCTTAATGGCAAGGCCGGAATATACGATCGTCAGCTCGTCCAATGTCAGAGAAATCGTATCTGTGGGCGGGACTCCGCCGGATGGAATGGTGCCGGATGAAATCCTTCAGAAGATGAGAGAAAAATATGCACAGAAAGGATAAAGGAGGAGCAGGGCATGACGGTACTGGAATTGCTGGAGGAACTGGAAGATATCGTGGATACGGCTTCCTCAGTTCCGCTGACTGGGAAAATCATGGTTGATGGCAATGAAATTCTTGAAATTGTCAATGATATCAGAAATACACTGCCGGAAGATGTCAAGCAGGCACACTGGCTGAAGGGCGAGCAGAACCGGATTCTTGAGGATGCAAAGAAGGAATACCAGAAGCTCGTTGTCGAGGCAAAGAAGCAGGCTGATTTTCTGGTGGACAATAACGATATTACCTTAAAAGCACGCAAGCATGCGGACCAGATCGAGAAAGAAGCAGAAGAGTATGCAGCGATGCTGAAACTGCGCACCTATGATTATCTGGATCAGATGCTGTTTAAGATGCAGAAGCGCATGGACGATCTGAATAATACCTATTTCGGTTCCATGTACGACAATCTGGCGAAGACCTTTGAGGGTATCGACAGTCAGCTGGCGAATAACCGGGATGAACTGAAAGAGCTTGCCTCCCGTACCCAGCACGGTGAAGACTGGCTGTATGAGAAGAAGCCGCAGAATAATTCTTCCGGAGGAAACAAGTAGCTTGCGTACACTCGGAATTACAGCAGAATACAATCCCTTCCACAGCGGCCACCGCTTTGCCGTGGAAGAGCTGAAGAAAAGGACCGGCGCAGACACGGTCCTTTCTGTTATGAGCGGAAATTTCACTCAGAGAGGAGAGCCCGCCTTCCAGGACAAGTGGACACGGGCGGAAAACGCAGTCCGCGGCGGCCTGGATCTGGTGCTGGAGATGCCGGCCATCTACGCCAGCGCATCGTCCCAGTGGTTCTGCCGGGCCGGGGTGAAGATCCTCAGCGGACTCGGCTGCACGGACGTGATCGGTTTTGGCAGTGAATCGGGGTCTGTGGATGAGCTCGTTCAAATGGCAGAATTCATGAACCAGAGGGAGCATGAGCTTCATGAGAGGATTGCTGCATACCGGAAGAAGGGATATTCGTATCCGAGGGCCCAGGAGCAGGCGGCTTCTGACCTTGGCGTCGCAGGCGGCGGGTCTCTTTTGTCGCAGCCAAACAACCTGCTGGCGGTGGAGTATGTCCGACAAATCCTGAAGCTGCAAGAGGATAGCCGGCCGGAGATTGCAACGGTAAAGCGGGAAACAGGAGATTATCTGGCTTCGGCATCGGTGCTGAGAAAAGAAGCGAAGGAAAGGGATCCTGAGCATTACGCGCTCAGGGAAGACCGCTATTTCCGCCTTACAGAAGCAAAGATTCTTCAGATGACTGGGGAAGAACTGGATAAAATCGCCTCTTCATCGGATGGACTGGGGCAGAAGGTGAAAAAAGAGGCAAGGTACTGCAGGAGCCTTGAGGATCTTCTCACGCGCTGCAAGAGCAAGGCTTACACGAGGACCAGAATTCAGAGGATGCTGACCCAGTGCCTGCTGGATGTGACCGCAGAAGACATGGAAAATGAGCTGTTTTACGCCAGGGTGCTGGCCTTTTCAGAACGGGGCGCGAAACTGCTGAAAAAATGCCGGAAATGCGGAAAGCGGACGATTCCGATTCTGACCAATGTGAATAAGGAAGCCCATGTATATCCTGAGCTTGCGAGAAGCCTTGCGGTGGACGCCTATGCGGCGGATCTGTATAACCTGATCGCAGGAAAGGATCTTTATGAGAACGCTGACTGGGTCCGCCATCCGCGGCTGATCACAGGAAAATAGAAAAAGTTGCAGAAATCCTTTGACAGGGCGGGATTTCAATGCTATACTCTTAACGTTGACGAAAATTCTTATTTACATTATTCTTTAATGTAAGGAGGTAAGACAATGGCAGTTCCAAAGAGAAGAACATCTAAAGCCAGAAGAGATAAGAGACGTTCTCCGAACATGAAGAAGACGGCTCCGGGTCTCAGCATTTGTCCACAGTGTCATCAGCCAAAGCTTCCGCACAGAGTTTGCCCTAACTGCAACTACTATGACGGTAAGGACGTACTGAATACATCCAACGCAGAGGCATAGGATAAATTAAGAGTTTTAGATCATGATCAGAAAGAGACAGGTGTGCGCACGCCTGTCTCTGTCTTTTTTTGTTTTCTTTATTCGTTGTTGAATTGATTAATTCCGGTCTGAAGAATAATTTTATGAATCACAAGATCACACAGAACAGCAGACCGATTTCGGACAGATATCGGGAGATAAAGTTGTTCAGTCGAAAGCATTCTTTATGCTTCGACCGAGTCAACAGACAGCCGGCAATAATAAAGTAGACGACTGGAATTATTGCTCCCAGAAAAATTCCTGCAGCAGTCCCTAATATGACCGTGTAAATTACAGCGCGGATCAATATCAGCAGTGTAAGCTGTTTGAATACAGAAGCCGTTTGATTTCCGGATGGCGGCATCGGAAGACCGAATGGATGGAGTTCGTACATTTCTTTGACGGAGTCACAAAATGTCCAACTGCTGTCAATGTTCGAGATAGAATTTCCTGGTTTCAAATAATGCTCTGCTTTAAATTGCAATCCGTTCTGAATGTCGGCAGAGATGGAACTGCACAGCATTTTAGCGTTTCGAATTTGGTCCATTTCATTGTCAAGTTCAGATTCATGCAGGAGAAGCGCAGATTGCAGATCCAAGTCTCCATTTAGTATGTCTGCTATTGTTTTTAGTGGGAACATTGCATTTCGGAGAACAATAATAGAACGCAGACGATGAAGATCTTCTTCGGTAAAGTCACGATAGCCGTTTTCTTTACGTGCAGGTGCTAGTAGGCCAATGCGGTCATAATAGCGGATGCTGCTTTTTGAAATATTAAGTAAAATTTCTACTTCGTGAATATTCATTGCTGATCTCCTTCTATTCATAAAATTATTATATCAGAGGGTGTAATATTAAGTGTGTAAGTTACCGGTAACTAATTTCAAACACGTAACTTACGCACTTTATCTTTTTCATAGAGTGCGGTATGGTAGAAAGGAATAATTGAAAGGATGAATACAGCACCTATGACACGTAAAAAACGCGATAAGAACGATACTGGAAGAACGATCGCCCAGAAGATCATCGATGAATATCAGCCTAAAAATGTTGATGAAATGCAGGATGCACTGAAGGATATCTTCGGACCTATGTTCGAAGCCATGCTGCAGGGAGAGATGGACAGCCACCTCGGTTACAAATCCAATGAACGTGGAGGCAAGTCTACCGACAACCGTCGAAACGGATATATTCAGAAAAATGTGAAAACAAAGTTTGGAGAAGTACCGGTCAGTGTTCCACGTGATCGTGACGCCTCCTTTGAACCACAGACAATTCCAAAGCGGACCAGAGATGTCAGCGGCATTGAGGACAAGGTTCTGGCTATGTATGCCCGCGGTATGAGCCAGCGAGATATCCAGGCTACCATCGATGACATCTATGGCTTTGAAATTTCAGCAGAAACCGTTTCCAACATCACGGACCGTGTTCTGGATCAGGTTGACGAGTGGCAGAACAGACCGCTCAAGAAGTTCTATACATTCCTTTTCGTGGACTGCATGTATGTGACCATCCGCAGGGAGTATGAGGCGAAAGAATGCGCTGTTTATGTCATCCTTGGCTATGATGTGAATGGAATGAAAGATGTCCTGGGTCTCTGGATTACGGACACCGAAGGCAAGCACAGCTGGATGCAGATTTTCGATGAACTGAAGGGGCGCGGCGTTGAAGATGTGCTGTTCATCAGTATGGACGGTGTCTCCGGCCTGGAAGAAGGTGCAAAAGCGATCTTCCCTGGCGTTGTGGTCCAGCGGTGCATTGTCCATCTGATCCGGAATTCCGTGAAGTACATTCCGTCGAAAGAATACAAGCGTTTTACCGCACAGTTAAAGAAAATCTACGGAGCCTCCAGTTTAAAGGCGGCACAGGCCGAATTTGCCCGATTTAAGGAGACCTGGGGAGGCAGCTATCCGGGAGCCGTTGATGTCTGGGTCAGGAATTGGAACCACGTCGAGCAGCTGTTTGACTATGGCAGCGCTGTCAGGAAGGTCATGTACACCACCAACCCGATCGAATCGGTAAACTCCAGCTTCCGAAAAGTGACCAAAAAGGGCGCGTTTCCAAGCGAAGACGCCGTATTCAAGATCCTCTATCTTCGCATTACCGAGCTTTACAAGCGTTGGACCAGACCGGTATCTAACTGGGCGATGGTGCGGAATCAGCTGCTTCTGGAAGAGTCAATGAAGGATCGGCTTCTGAAATATGAAGAGTACTAATACCAAAAATCTCGGGTGGAAAAATATTCCATCCGAGATAATTTAAAAAAACTTACACACTTAACTTGACAAACCCTTATATCATGAATTCTGATTTCTTACACAGCGTTTAGAATTTATCTTAGGCATGAGAAAGTTATTAGTGATTTTGTTAATTGCGCTTGACCTTAAACTTACTTCAACCATTAATATTCTAATGTTTCTGATTAGCTTCTAAGTCCAGGAACTGCCCTTTCTGAATGTCCACATCCT
>JBJFHK010000060.1:0-18371 GCA_051893535.1 Eubacterium sp.
AGTATGATTATGTGCTTCTCGACTGTATGCCGAGTCTTGGAATGCTGACAGTGAACGCACTCACAGCGGCCGATACGACGCTGATTCCAGTGCAGGCGAATTATCTGTCGGCAAAAGGACTTGAGCAGCTTCTGCAGACCGTAAACAAGGTGAAGCGGCAGATCAACCCAAAACTTCGGATTGAAGGAATCCTTCTCACGATGGTAGACGGCAGGACCAATTATGCCAGGGATATTTCAAACCTGATTCGGGAAACGTACGGATCCCGGATCAAAATCTTTGATTCTGTCATTCCAAGATCTACCAGAGCGGCAGAAATCAGTGCGGAGGGGAAAAGCATATTTGCCTATGATCCGAAAGGAAAGGTGGCGGCAGCATATGAGAATATGACAAAGGAGGTGCTGAAAAATGCCGAAAAAAGGCGCAAACATCAGCTTGAACAGCTACGATGACATCTTCAAAACAGAAGAGGACAGACAGGATACCGGCGAACATGTAGTGAAGGTACCGCTCGATAAGATCCACCCGTTTAAGTCTCATCCGTTCAAGGTGGTCAATGATGAGGAAATGAAGAAGACTGCTGAAAGCATTAAGCAGTATGGCGTTCTGGTTCCGGCGATTGTCAGACCATTGGAAAATGGTGAGTATGAAATGATTTCTGGACATCGCAGAAGATATGCTTCGATGCTGGCTGGGAAAGAGACGATGCCGGTAATCGTCCGTGAGATGGATGATGATACAGCGACGATTCTCATGGTCGATTCCAACCTGCAGCGTGAAAACATTCTGCCCAGTGAACGGGCAAAAGCGTATCAGATGAAGATGGAAGCTTTGAAACATCAGGGCGATAGGACAGACTTAACTTCCGGCCAAGTTGGCCAGAAGTTAAGTGGCAAAGAGTCTCGTGAAATAATCGGAGAGCAGACAGGGGAAAGTGCCAGACAAGTTCAGCGTTATATACGCCTTAATAATCTGATTCCGGAGCTGCTCGAAATGGTGGATAACAAAAAGCTCGCCTTTAATCCGGCTGTAGAGCTGTCGTACCTGAAGCCGGAGGAACAGAAGGAATTCCTGATGGCAATGGAAGCTGCACAGACATCCCCATCGCTCTCACAGGCGCAGCGACTAAAGAAGGCCAGCCAGGAAGGACGGTGTACCGAAAACCTGATGCAGAGCGTTATGGATGAGGACAAGAAGAACCCGATGGACCGGGTGGTATTTGATATAAGCGACCTGCGAAAGTATTTCCCAAAGTCGTATACGCCGAAGCAGATGCAGGACACAATCCTGAAGCTGCTGGCACAGTGGACCAGAAAACGGAATAGAGATCAGGAGCGATGAGGACGTCAGAGATAAATGCTGAACGTCCTTTTTTTGATGCAAGGAGAGGAGAAAATAGCATGAATGAAAAACACATCAGTAATGAGCAGTACAGCGATTTTCTGAAGAAAGTCCGGATATCGGTTATCCCAACGGATTACAACAAAGAACTTCTTCAGGTGGCAGCACACAAGGAATTTGAGGATTTATCGGTGGTCGCACATCTTATGGCACCGCAGGCTGACGGATCTGTCAAATCGTTCCTGGTAACTTCTGTCAGTTTGGATGCCATGGGGACCAATCAGGAACAGTTTATGAAAGATGCCATTGAGGCATCGGAGAAGAATTTCCCGGGTAAAGCAGTGCCGCTTCCGTCTTACCTTTTTGGACAGGATAGTCAGGAAGACAGTCTTTCAGCAAAGATCTTTGTTGCATCCATGCAGGATATGAACAATGGCGCGGCCGTTATGCTGTATCCGGATTTTATGAAAAAAGCGGCACAGGAAATCGGCGGAAATTTATACGTTCTGCCGTCCTCACGTCATGAGGTGCTTTTGATGAAGGAAGATCCTCTGTTCACGCTTCATGATCTCAAAGAGGTTGTACATGAGGTCAACCGGACGGAAGTTGCCATGGAGGATCGGCTTTCTGATAACGTCTATCACTATGATGCTGCAGAGAGAAAGCTGGAGATCGGAGAGCATTATCAGGAAAGGAAAGCACATGAGAAGGAAAGCAGGCAATCTGTTCTTGGAGAGCTTTGTTCAAATAAAGCTGCAGCAAAATCACCTGTCGAGAAGGCAGCACGTAAAAAGGATGAGCCAGCACTTTGAGGAGACAGAAATATGTTCAGAGATAACTACAGTTTTGCAATGGAGGACGATGAAATGATTGAAAGATATGATGCTGAACAGAAATGTTTGCTGGGAATGGAAAAAGTTACAGATGATCTGGGAGCTTTGATTCAGGCTTATGCGGAATTAAGCCTGTCTATCGGTAACAGAATCAGGAAGGAAATCTCGGGCAAGGAAGAAAAAACCGGCTGTCTTGTGATATATCCGGACGGCAACATTTTCGAATATCCACTTCGGGCCTTTATAGATTACGAAGGAGATGAAGACGATGATGATGAGATTATCACAGGTCTTGGTGATACCGATCTTCTGTTCAGCTATTCAGAATATGATCTCTTCTCCATTGATGATCAGGACTATATCGATGGTCCCATACAGATTTTCAAAGCGGACTCGGAAGGAATGATTTTACCGCTGACGGATGCTGAAATCCTTATGGCAAGACTGGAAGCGATGAAGATGGTCCGCATCGTTCGTGACCAGGGAGAAGCGGCATATATGTTTGCACTGGCAGGAGAGGAGAACTTTGACGCATGAAAGAGAGACTGGGGAAATATCAAGAACTGCTTTCATGCAGGAAGGAAAAAGACAGGCTGAAGTGTTATGCAGACTTATTGAGTTATGCATACCGTGTTGCGGGAAGGAGACTCTATGCAGGAAGAAATCGAAAACCGAAGCGTTAACCTTGCTGTCACAACAACCCGGCTTTCTGTGCACACAATTCTATCAGGAATCAAGGCATACCTGAATCACCGGGCAAAAGTAAAAAATCAGAAACTGGTAAAGGAAGCGGAAGGACCGCACGGCCGGATGACGGTGAAAGAACTGATTGGAAAGGATCAGGGTGTCAGCAGCATTCCGCTGGATGACAGTCGGATCCGGGACTTCGAGCATGTTGCAAGAAAATATGGCGTGGATTTTGCTGTTACCAAGGATAAGAGTCAGGCGCCGCCTAAATACACGATCTTCTTCAAGGCAAAGGATGCGGATGCGCTTACGGCTATAGTAGAGGATTACACAAAGAAGCAGCTTCGACATAGGGAACGTCCTTCCCTGCTGAAACAGCTGACCAAGCTGAAAGCGATCGTCGCAGCAATTCCGAACAAAGTGCGGAACAAGGAGCAGGAACATACTTTATAAGCGACACATTATGAAACTATCCACTCTCTGTGATATTCTGTGAAAAGAATGCAGAGAAAGGGTGTGGTTATTTGAATTATAAAGAATTATCTCCGGAAGGCGAGAAGCTGCTTCAAGAAATTATTGAGCTTTCCAATAGTGGAAATGATAATGTTGAACATTGGAAGAAACGATTTTCGCAACTTTCATTTCAAGAAGATTCCCAATTACGTAGTGTGTTTAAGGAACTAAAGGATTGTGGGTATATTGATACAACATGGGCTGACAATATCCCATGGGTAATTATTGTAACTAATGATGGAAAAAACTATGAATCATACAAGAAAGAGGAAAAACGTAAAGAGAAAAAACTTTCTCACCGCGAATGGAAGATAGCTATAGTTTCAGCATTAATAGGAGCAGTGGTCGGACTCATTCCTTGGATTATTTCGCTGTTATAAAACTATAGTATTTATCACAGGGCATCACTCAATGAGTGCTGCTCTGTTTTTTTGAAAAGAGGTGAAAGATAATATGAGTGCACGTGATCGGAAGAAAATACTGATCCTTAATCTGCCATATATCATCTTCGGACTTGTCTGCACAAACTTTGGAGAGGCCTGGCGGCTAGCAGAAGGCAGCAATGCCTCAGAGAAAGTCTTAACGCTGATGACGACACTCGGCACGGCGTTCAGTAATCCGCTTCCAAGCTTCTATCCACTGGATCTCATGATCGGAATCTGCTGTGGATGTATGTTCCGACTTGCTGTCTATCTCAGAGGAAAGAATGCAAAGAAGTTCCGGCACAATACGGAATATGGATCGGCAAGATGGGGAACGCATAAAGACATTGAACCGTTTGAAGATCCTGTCTTTCAGAACAATGTGATCCTGACGAAGACAGAATGGCTGATGATGAGCAACCGTCCAAAGAATCCCGGCAATGCACGTAACAAGAATGTGCTGATCGTCGGCGGATCTGGTTCCGGTAAGACAAGATTCTGGCTGAAACCGAATCTGCTACAAATGCATAGCTCCTATGTAGTCACGGATCCGAAAGGCAGTGTCCTGGTCGAGTGCGGTAATGCTCTTCTGCATGGCGCACCGAAGCTCGATGAGAAGGGGAATCCCATGAAGGACAAGAATGGGAAGGTGATCCGGGAGCCGTATGTCATTAAGGTCTTTAATACGATCAACTTCAAGAAGTCCATGAAGTACAACCCCTTTGCCTATATTCATTCTGAGAAAGACATTCTGAAGCTTGTGACGGCATTGATTGCCAACACAAAAGGTGAAGGAAAAGCAGGTGATGAATTCTGGACCAAGGCAGAGACGCTGCTTTATACAGCGCTGATTGGCTACATCCACTATGAAGCACCAGAGGAAGAGCAGAACTTCGCAACGCTTCTGGAGATGCTGAATTCGATGGACGTTCGGGAGGACGATGAAGAGTATCAGAATCCAGTGGATATCCTCTTTGAGAAACTTAAGGAAAGGAATCCGAATCACTTTGCCGTGCGCCAGTACGTGAAGTTCAAGATGGCAGCCGGGAAAACTTTAAAAAGTATACTTGTGAGCTGCGGTGCACGTCTTGCTCCGTTTGATATTCAGGAAGTCCGGGACATCACCATGTATGATGAGCTGGAACTGGATACACTGGGAGACCGGAAGACGGCGCTTTTTCTGATCATGTCGGATACGGATGCCACATTCAATTTCCTGATTGCCATGATCTACACGCAGATGTTCAATCTGCTTTGTGAGAAGGCGGATGACGTATATGGCGGACGCCTGCCAGTGCATGTGCGGTGCCTGATTGATGAGGCAGCTAACATCGGTCAGATTCCGAATCTGGAGAAGCTGGTTGCGACAATCCGAAGCCGCGAGATCTCAGCTTGTCTGGTGCTGCAGGCACAGTCACAGCTGAAGGCAATCTACAAAGATAATGCAGATACGATCATCGGCAACATGGATTCTCGGATCTTCCTCGGCGGAACAGAACCGACGACACTGAAAGAACTGAATCAGGCACTCGGCAAGGAGACCATTGATACCTACAACACCGGAGAGAGCCGGGGACGCGAAGAATCTCATAGTCTGAATTATCAGAAGCTGGGACATGATCTTCTTTCCGTTGATGAGCTTGCGGTGCTGGATGGATCAAAATGTATTCTACAGCTCCGTGGTGTCCGGCCATTCCTGTCAAAAAAGTACGATCTGACAAAGCATCCAAACTACTACCTTACTGCTGACTATGACAAGAAGAACACGTTCGACATTGAAAAGTATCTCAATCGGCATATGAAGTTAAAGCCTCAAGATGAATATGAGGTGATAGAACTTTGAACAGAGAGATATGAGGATGTCCATTTCCTGAATTTAATAGATTAAAATCTAAGTTAGATCTTATCAATTGAAATGACATTTCATTGTTGGGAGGATTTAATATGAACAAAATTACTGAAATAACTAGAAGAGACATCCTCGATATCATTATGAAAGGATTCGCTAAAGATCCGGATCCGTTGGATATGATCTTGGGAAACGGTCAGGATGTAAACATAGTTTTTATGCCTTTTTACGGTAGACTAGATGAGGTCGAATTCCTTTCGAGAATATATGATTTGAAGAAAATGAAAGTGTATGATAGCAGGTTCAATAATGCATTAGATGAAATCACTTGCCATTTGCGTAATGGAGATCTCGAAGATTGTTGGTTTTTTAAAGATGAACGATTTCATTTAATGAAAACAGATGATGATGAACCATTGCTTAGGTTGGTCTGTGAAATGCTTCATCCCGCTGTTCGTCTTGAAAATTCTCCGTGGAAGGATTATTTAAATAGATTTAATAAGTTATTACGGGCCGATGGATATGAATTATTTGTGTCAAATAAGATCTCTGGAAGAGAAGTGTATGATTTTAGAGAATACTTAGAAGTAGACGGGCCTTTACTTCCAAATAACTTATTTACAGAAAGATATAAAAACCTTATCCATTATGGAGATGGCAAGGCAATAGATAATATCAGCGGCAATGTTAATTATTTATCTAAATACGATCTCGGTAAAATAATGCTTAAATTTGATGAACCGGAAGAGGTGCGACGCGATAGATATAACAATTGGGTTGATAATACAACAGCATTGGATGAAGCTATTTCTCATTTCAATGATTATATCAATAAGCCACTTATTGATTTGAGCTTGGAACATTCTCAATCAATGACCGCTAATGAAATATTAGCTAAGTGTTTTACTCCATTTATTTTTGATGTTATTGAATTTCAGTTTGAAGAATTATCAAATACAGAGAAAGAACCATTTGGGGATGAAATTAATAATTCATTCCAAAAAAATAATCTTCCTTTTAGACTATCCGATAGAGGTTTAATAGAATTCCAAGTAGAGCCAGAAGTTCTTTCCCCTGAAATTAGGAAACTTATTGATGATGTTCCTGAAGCTGGGGTTCGGGATCTGTTAAATGAAGCAATTGAAAAGCACATGTTGCCAAATCCACAGGCGCATTACGATGCAGTTGAAAAAATATGGGATGCCCTTGAAAGGTTAAAAACTTACTATGTCGATTTGGATAAAAAGAATTCTGTGAACAAGATCATTAACCAAATGTCAGGTGGGGATCCAACGTATGAAGAACTGATTGATAAAGAGTTTAAGACCTTAACTAATATTGGCAATAAATTTTGTATTCGCCATCATGAAACTAATAAAATTGAAATTTCTGATCCAAGGTATTGCGATTATTTCTTTAATCGATGTTTATCATTAATTGCATTGGCTATACAGTATTTGGAATAGATAGATTATAAAGTAAATCTTAATGAACTTAGGGTTCTTTATAATCCGCATCATTGAGAATTGATACCGCATCAGCGGATGCGGATTACATAGCAGTCAGGTGTTATCTGTGAAGACATCTGGCTGCTTGTTTTGTTTTCAGGATCTGTTTGATCAGGAACAATGCATACGCACAAGGGAAAAGAGAGTCCTTTGCATCATCAGAGACATGAAAGCAAAGTATCGAAAACATGCATAGCCAAAAAGGCACAAATCAAGGAGGAAAAACTTATGGCATTTTTTAACAGCGCAGTTGGTGTACTTCAGACTCTCGTTATCGCTCTTGGCGCAGGTCTTGGTATCTGGGGAGCAATCAACCTTATGGAAGGATATGGGAACGACAATCCCGGCGCGAAGAGCCAGGGCATGAAGCAGCTGATGGCAGGCGGCGGTGTCGCCCTGATCGGGACCGTGCTTGTACCGCTTCTTTCCGGACTGTTCGGCTGATACAGGGGAAGGAGACCGCTAAATGGACACAATTCTTCAGCAGATTACAGAATGGCTGAAGAAAATGCTCGTAAGCGGGATCATGAACAATTTCATCGGAATCTTCGATTCTGTCAACAAAGAGGTTGGCAGCGTCGCTTCACAGGTAGGGACGACGCCAGCAAATTTTTCGCCGGGCGTTTTCTCTATGATCCGGAATGTTTCAGAGTCGGTGATCATCCCAATTGCCGGGATGATCCTGACTTTTATTGCCTGTTACGAGCTGATTCAGCTGATTATCGATCACAATAATTTAGCAAATTTTGAAACATGGATTTTCTTCAAGTGGATCTTCAAGACCTTTGTTGCAGTCATGCTGATCACGAACACATTCAATATCGTGATGGCCGTATTTGATGTTGCACAGCATGTCATTTCACAGAGTGCAGGAATTATTTCTGGTACGACAGCAATTGATGGCAGCGCACTGTCACAGATGGAAAACACCCTGATGGCAATGGATCTGGGACCGCTTCTTGGCGTGTTCCTGCAGTCCATCATACTGAATATTGCAATGTGGATTATGTCGCTTGTGATCTTTGTCATCATCTATGGTCGAATGATTGAGATCTATCTGATGACAAGCCTTGCACCGATTCCGTTCTCGACGTTTGCAAACAGGGAACAGAGTCAGATCGGACAGAATTACTTCCGGTCTATCTGTGCACTTGGCTTTCAGGGATTTCTGATCATGATCTGTGTCGGGATCTATGCAGTGCTGATCCAGAATATTGCATTCTCGGATGACATCATCGCTTCGGTCTGGGGCGTCCTCGGGTATACCGTTCTTTTGTGCTTTACGCTCTTTAAGACGGGAAGTCTTGCAAAATCCGTGTTTAACGCACACTGAGAAAGGAAGGTATTTATTTTGTCGGCGTATATCTCGGTGCCAAGAGATCTTACCCGCGTGAAGTCAAAAGTATTCTTCAATCTGACGAAGAGACAGCTTATCTGTTTTTCTGTGGCGGCACTCATTGGAGTACCGTCTTTCTTTTTGATCAGAAAAACAGGAAATATGAGTCTGGCTTCTATGGGAATGATTCTGATCATGCTGCCGTTTTTCTTTCTTGCCATGTATGAGAGGGACGGCATGCCGCTTGAAGTGCTGATGCAGCACTTTATAGAGGCAAAATTCATCCGGCCAAAGGAACGGCCGTATAAGACAAATAACTATTATGCTGCGCTTATGCGTATGGCGCAGGCAGATAAGGAGGTGAGAGAGATTGTTTTGGAAGCAGAAAAAAGACAGGGCGGCAGAAAGTCTGAAGCTGCCGGAAAACCTGACAAGCCGCGAAAAGCGGAAAATTGAAAAGATCATTAAGGATGCCAAACAGGATGACGGCGTCCCTCGGACCGCACAGCAGTCCATTCCGTTTGAACGCATGTTTCAGGATGGGATCTGTCGGTCAGACAGCAATTATTACAGCAAGACGATTCAGTTTCAGGACATCAATTATCAGCTGGCACAGCAGGAGGATAAGACAGCCATTTTTGATGAATGGTGCGGATTTCTGAATTTCTTTGACAGCTCAGTGCATTTTGAGCTTTCGTTCATGAATCTCAGCACAGATGCCGTGAGCTTTGAGAAGAGCATCCGTATCCCGCCTAGAAATGATGGATTTAATGATGTCCGGGAAGAATACAGTAAGATGCTGCGGACGCAGCTGGCGCAGGGTAATAACGGGCTGACCAAGACCAAGTATCTGACGTTCGGCATTGAAGCAGAGTCGATGAAGCAGGCAAAACCACGCCTGATCCACATTCAGACGGATCTTCTGAATAACTTCCGAAGACTCGGTGTGGTAGCAACCGTATTGGATGGGAAGCAGCGTCTGAAAGTAATGCATGATCTGTTCCACATGGGCGACAAGGATCGGTTTTACTTTGAATGGAAATGGCTGCCGGAGTCCGGGCTTTCAGTGAAGGATTTCATCGCACCATCTTCTTTCTCCTTTCCCGGCGGCCGTATGTTCCAGATGGGAGACCTTTACGGAGCCATGTCGTTTCTGGCGATTACAGCCTCGGATCTTTCGGATCAGCTTCTGAAGGACCTTCTGGATATGGAATCCTCACAGGTGGTTACCATGCATATCCAGTCGGTCGATCAGAACGAGGCGATCAAGACGGTCAAGCACACGATCACGGAACTCGACCGATCCAAGATTGAAGAGCAGAAGAAAGCTGTTCGTGCTGGTTACGACATGGACATCATTCCGTCGGATCTTGCAACGTATGGGAAAGATGCGAAGAGTCTTCTGCAGGAGCTACAGAGTCAGAATGAGCGTATGTTTCTCATGACGTTTCTGATCCTCAACACAGGGAAAACAAAACAGGAACTGGAAAACAATATTTTTCAGGCATCCAGCATTGCCCAGAAGCACAACTGCAACCTGAGAAGGCTTGATTTTCAGCAGGAGCAGGGCCTGATGAGCAGTCTGCCGCTTGCACACAACGAAATTGAAATTCAGAGAGGACTGACGACTTCCAGTACGGCGATCTTTGTTCCGTTCACGACGCAGGAGCTGTTCCAGAACGGCAAGGAAGCCCTGTATTACGGACTGAATGCTCTTTCCAACAACCTGATCATGGTGGACCGGAAGATGCTGAAGAATCCGAATGGACTGATCCTCGGAACACCGGGTTCCGGTAAGTCGTTCAGCGCAAAGCGTGAGATCACCAATGCTTTTCTGGTGACAGATGATGACATTATTATCTGCGATCCGGAGGCAGAGTATTCCCCGCTTGTAGAACGTCTGAAAGGACAGGTAATCAAGATCTCTCCGACCAGTACGCAGTTCATTAATCCGATGGATATTAATGCGAACTACTCGGAGGAAGACAACCCGATTGCACTCAAGGCGGATTTCATCCTTTCCCTGTGTGAGCTGGTTGTCGTAGGCAAGGAAGGACTGCAGCCGGTAGAAAAGACGGTCATCGACCGCTGTGTGCATCAGATCTACCAGAAATATTTTGATCATCCGGTGCCGGAGAACATGCCGGTTTTGGAGGATCTCTACAACGTGCTGCTAGCACAGGAGGAGAAAGAAGCTCACCACGTGGCAACGGCGCTGGAGATTTACGTCAAGGGATCGCTGAATCTCTTCAACCACAGGACCAACGTCGATATCAATAACCGTCTGGTCTGCTACGACATCAAGGAACTTGGCAAGCAGCTGAAAAAGCTCGGCATGCTGATCGTTCAGGATCAGGTGTGGGGTAGAGTCACTGCGAACCGGGAAGCCGGAAAGTCTACGCGCTACTACATGGATGAGTTCCATCTGCTTCTGAAAGAAGAACAGACGGCAGCCTACTCCGTGGAGATCTGGAAGAGATTCCGTAAGTGGGGCGGTATCCCGACCGGTATCACACAGAACGTGAAGGATCTTCTCTCCAGTAGGGAAGTCGAGAACATCTTCGAAAACTCGGATTTCATCTATATGCTCAATCAAGCATCCGGTGACCGGGCCATTCTTGCAAAGCAACTCAATATCTCTCCGCATCAGCTGTCCTATGTGACACATTCCGGCGAGGGAGAAGGGCTGCTTTTTTATGGCAATGTCATCCTTCCGTTTGTGGATCACTTCCCGACGGATCTGGAACTGTACCGGATTATGACGACAAAGCCGGGCGAAGTATCTCACGAGAAGGAGCTTCCTGTATGATCTAAATGTAGGGTCCCAACAGAAAGAAGGTGAAAGAAAAGATACCTCAATGTAATATAAGATTTGCTGACCCACGACAGTTAGCAAAATCCATTACAAGAGAGGTATCCAAATGAAGTCTACCACACAAAACGCAAAGATTGCAGCTATCAACGAAAAAACTTTGATCATTGGCATTGATGTCGGAAGTGAAACACACTTCGCAAGGGCTTTTGACTGGCGGGGATACGAATTCTCCAGAAAACCACTCGAGTTCAGTAACACCGGGGAAGGGTTCGAGACGTTCCGGGCCTGGATCGATGAGCTGAAGGAGAAACACGGGATGAACAAGGTCATGCCGGGTATGGAGCCGACAGGCCATTACTGGTTCAATCTCGGGAAGTTCCTGCAGGACCATGGTATGACGCCGGTGCATGTGAACCCCCATCACGTCAAGAAGTCAAAGGAACTGGATGACAATACCCCCTCCAAGAATGACCGCAAAGATCCGAAAGTGATCGCCGGCCTGGTAAAAGACGGAAGGTATTTCCGGCCGTATATTCCAGATGGGATTTACGCGGAGATCCGGGCGCTGTCGGGGCTGCAGGTGCTTGCGCAGAGTGAGATCACAAGATTGAAGAACCGGATTGCCAGATGGTTCAGCATTTACTTCCCGAATTACAAAGATGTTTACGGGAACGTTGGTGCGGTCAGCGGCCTTATGGTTCTGGAAGCGGCGCCACTGCCGGCAGATATCGTAAAGCTTGGCGTAGACGGTGTAAACCGGATCTGGAGAGAAGCAAAACTGAGAGGCGTCGGACTGAAGAGGGCAAAGACCCTGGTAACGGCGGCAGAGCACAGTATCGGGAGCCGGGACGCGCAGGAGGCAGCCAGGATAGAACTGCGGATCCTGCTTGCGGATTATAAGATGCAGACGGCACGGGAAGCAGAGCTGATGGCACTGATCGAGGAAAAAATCAGAAAAGTCCCGTATGTAGACAAACTTCTGGAGATCAGAGGCGTAGGCCTGAAGACGGTGACGGGATTTGTGGCGGAAGTCGGGGATATAACCCGTTTTGATGATCCCAGACAGCTCCAGAAGCTGGTTGGTTATGCCATTGTGAAGAATGAGTCCGGCAAGCATAAGGGAGAAAGCCACATCAGCTATCGCGGGCGGAAGCGTCTGAGATATGTGCTGTATGAGGCGGCGGTCAGCGTGGTGAGCCATAGCGCGGAATTCCGGTCGATCTACCAGTATTACACGACCAGAGAGAAGAATCCTTTGAAGAAGATGCAGTCGATGATTGCGGTCGCGTGTAAGCTGGTCCGGGTGTTCTACCTGATCCTGAAGACCGGAGCCTCCTATGATGCGGCGAAACTGATGGGCGATATCCGGCGGCCTGTGGCAGCCTGACAAACACGAAAGAAACAGAGAAACGACTGCTTGCGGCCGGAGCCGGGTTTCTGATCCGGTATCGGCGGTCCGGCCCCGGTCACAAGCAGCAGACCGGCTCCCTTATGGGAGTGACGAAAGAAGAAGCTCATCAGGGAACGTCCGCCGAAAGGTGCTGGTGAGCGGGAGCTGGAGTCAGCAAACAACAAAGAATGAGCCAGTAGTCGGCAGGAATATTTTCCATAGGGCAAGACCCAGTAAAGGAGCTAAGCTGACACCCTGGTTATGGGCAGGCGGAACGAAGGAAGTGAGGACCCGTCGGGGAACCGAAGGTGATCCTGGTAGATACGGGAGGTGCGCTGCCATAGAGGGAAGGGTTATACAACGGCCATGTATAGCGGGATGAATGACGTTCTGCTTCGTATACCCAAAAACCTCTATTCTCGTACCAGATACTCTGAGATGCCCATCCTTCCGGCTCATTCGGCAGATATATAACATTGAGAAATCCTTTATTTTAAAGGAAAAATCACTTGACTTTATAGGGAGGAAAGCTAATTGGCAGAGAAGAAAGAGAAGATCCGCTTCCGGAAGGATATGGCGGAGCAGGCGGCAAGAGCAGCACCGGAGGAAGAGGTCCGGCTTCCTTCTGAGGAAGGATATACCAGGACGAAGAAGAAATCCCGTTTCAAAGGCAATGCGAATTATGGGAAGGAGCTTCGGTTTGGAAAGAAGAAACAGGACAAGCCGAAAACATCTAAAACCGTATCATCGGCGGTTCTTTCTCAGAGAATGCATGCGGCCATTGAATCAGAAAATCAGGATGACAACGTCGGCAGCAAGGCATTGAACCGCAGCTCAGAAGCTGTGGAAGATACCGGAAGAGCGGCAGGCGGTGTCGCCGGGAAAGTGAAATATTCCAGGAAGCTTAAGGCAGCAAAGGCGGCAGAAAAGCTGCAGTCGGAGTCGGAATATGCTTCACGAGTGGGAAAGACAGCAAAGGAAGCAAATGCGTCAGAATCCACCGCAGAGAGCACAGGAAATACGAGCTTCTTTTCACGCTGGAAACAGCGGCAGAACATTAAGCAGCAGTATGCGGCAACAAGGAAAGCCGGAAAGACGGCTGGGAAGGAATCCGGAAGTGCAGCAGTCAAAGGAGGCACCAAGGCAGGCAAAGGAATTGCGGATATTGGTGCCAATATCCAGAAGTTTGTCTCGGATCATTCAGGGATGCTGCTGACGACAGGCATTCTCGGATTGATTCTTATTCTGGTTGTAAGCACGTTCTCATCCTGTTCCATGTTTGCCAGCGGCACCGGCAACAGTATTCTCGGCAGTTCCTATACCGCAGAAGATGCAGCCATTCGTGGCGCAAATAATGACTATAAAGCCATGGAAGCAGACCTGCAGTCGCAGATTGATCAGGTAAGAACGACGCATCCCGGCTATGACGAGTACCAGTTTGATCTTGCCAATATCAACCACAATCCCTATGTCCTGACATCGTATCTGACGGTTCTCTATGAGGATTATTCAGAGGAGGAAGTACAAGCCAAATTAAAGGAACTGTTCCATGCGCAGTATCAGCTGACCTTCCGGGAAGAAATCCAGACCCGCACAAGGACAGAGGAGCGGACAGGGCACCGGACCGTCAGGGATCCGGATACCGGCGAGACTTCGCGGGAGGAATACACCTATGAGGTGGAAGTGCAGTACGAATATAAGATTCTGCATGTGAAGCTCGTCAATAAGACAATGGAAGCCTGTATCAATCAGGCATCTATGACCGATGCACAGAAGGCACGGTATGCGCTCCTCAATGAGACAAAGGGCAATCGGGAATATCTGTTTGCAGATGATGTCTATGCCAATCCATCAGCCGGAGAATACACGGACTATGACATTCCGGTGGAAGCGCTCAGTGATGAAAAATTTGCCAACATGATGCATGAGGCAGAGAAATACCTGGGCTATCCGTATGTCTGGGGAGGATCCAGTCCGTCCACCAGCTTTGACTGTTCCGGGTTTGTCTGCTGGGTGATCAATCACAGCGGCAATGGATGGAATGTCGGCAGAACAACAGCGGAGGGACTTCGTCAGAAGCTGAATATTATTCCGCCGGATGAAGCAAAACCAGGCGACATCATCTTTTTTCAGGGAACGTATGATACGCCGGGTGCCAGCCATGTGGGGATCTATGTCGGCAACGGCATGATGATCCACTGCGGCAACCCGATTCAGTATGCTTCCATCAATTCATCGTATTTCAGACAGCATTTCTACTGCTTCGGCAGATTACAGTAAGGAGGTTTTCATGAGTAAGAAACTGGAAAGAATCAAAGCTGATCTCAATAAAGCCCGTGCTAAGCGGACAGAATGGGATCAGCGGATCAAGGAACTGGAACAGAAATATACAGAAGAGGAGAACACGGAGATTCATGAGGTTGTGCATGCCTTCAGTCTTACCCCGGAGGAACTGCGGGAACTTCTCCAGAATCGGGCAGCCATGATTCCGCATAAAGGAACGAGAATGGCAGAACAGGAGGCGGAACATGAAGAAGACTAAATGGCTTTCCATTGTACTGGCAGCGATGCTTTGCTGCGGCGCTTCGTCGATCCCGGTTTTTGCCCAGGCAAATGAACCAGCAGCATCCACGGAGTCGGTTCCGCCGGAGACAACTGAGGAACCCACAGAGACTGCGGAGGAACCGGAGGAACTGGATCCGCTGACCCCGGATGGCAATCTCACACTGGTCGATGACATTTCAACCAAGAGCGGGAAACAGTTCATTACCGTCGTTACAAAGAACGGGAACTATTTCTATCTCGTTATTGATCGTGATGATGAAGGAGAGCAGACGGTTCACTTCCTGAATCAGGTTGATGAGGAAGATCTTTTGAATCTGATGGATGATGAGGATGCAGATGCTATCCGGGAATCCTTGGATCAGCAGAAAACGCAGGAGACAGTGACACCGGAACCGGAGGAAAAAAAAGAGCAACCGGAAACCACAGTGGAACCCGTAGAAAAGAAAAAGAGCAGCAGTAACTATATGCTTCCTGCTGCAGTTGTTCTGATTGTTACCATCGGAGGTATTGGTGTATGGATTTTCCTGCAGGCAAAGAAGAAAAAGGGAAAGCCCGCCGACCAGCCGGATCCGGATGCAGATTACCGGGAGGATGACGATGGTTATGACCTTCCGGAAGAAGAGGAAACGGAGGATGAACAGGAAACCGAAGAGTCTGACGGAGAAGAATAAATATTTTTTAAGAAATTTTGAGGGAAATGGGTGTTCTTTGCCTATATAGAAGGTGAAGGAGGTCATACACATGACAGAAAACATGAATTCTTTATGCAATGCAGATGCGATCCGTTCCCTTATTGAGGAAAACAAGAAGATTGAAGAGGAGATCGGAACAGCTCTTTTGGCAGAACATTATCAAACTGGCAATGCTGGGAGATGTTCCATCTATGTGTCTTCTCATTCATACAGGAGGTGAAAGTCCATTCGATATTGATCCCATGGTTCCCTGAAACTAATCCATCCGTCAAACAGGATAAAGATACTGAGCTGTAGAAATGTCTATGGCTCAGTTTTTTCATGAAAGGAAAGAAAGACTTATGGAAAACGAAAAGATGATCGATGAACCCATTTCAACGACCGGAACAGTCCGGGATGTCCTGGAAGAGCTGAAGGATCAGGATGTTGTCATCGTGATCCCGATCGGAGGTGATGCAGATGAGTTCAAGTAAACGCTACAAACTGGATAAGGTCGGTATCCGCATGGTAAAGGAGCCGCCTCTCTACAGCTCTGAACCGGTAAATTCACCGGAAGCAGCTGTGCGCCTGATGTCAGAGACACTGAAGGGATATGACCGTGAAGTATTGGCGGTTGTAAACCTGAGAAATGACCTTTGCCCTATCAACATGAATGTTGTTTCTATTGGGACATTGAATCAGTCGCTTGCACACCCGAGAGAAATCATGAAGAGCATCATTCTCTCCAATGCCGCATCTGTCATGCTGTTCCACAACCACCCGAGCGGCAGTCTTATGCCGTCTCAGGAAGATATCGCCCTGACGGACCGGATGGCAAAGATCTGTGAGCTTTTAGGAACGCCGATTGTGGATCACATCATTATTGGCAACGACGACCGCTATTATTCCTTCCGGGAAAACAGCATACTGAAGGTCCCGCCTCTGGAATATGCCAGAGATGTCACCGATCTTCACCTTGGGGCAGATGCTGTATCAGAGCCGGGGACAAAGAAGCCGCAGCAGACAATCGCGGAAATCACGGAAAAACTGGAGCAGGGAGTTCATGAACTTTTTGAGAGTGAGAAGTACAAGGCGTATCTTTCCAGTATGTCCAAGTTCCACAATTATTCTCTGAATAACACGATTCTCATCAGCATGCAGAAGCCGGATGCCACGCTGGTTGCCGGATATCAGGCATGGAAGAAAAACCATGGCAGACAGGTAAAGCGTGGAGAGAAGGGAATCAAGATCATTGCCCCGGCACCTTACAAAGTGAAGACAGAACGGGATGTGATTGATCCGAATACGCAGAAGGCAGTTCTCGATGCGGATGGCAAACCGAAGAAGGAGACGGCCGAGATTGAGAGGCCGTCGTTTCGGGTTGCCACCGTATTTGATGTGAGCCAGACGGAAGGAAAAGAGATTCCTGCGCTGGGTGTGGAGGAACTGACGGGATCGGTTGATGGTTATAGCAAGTTCCTTACAGCACTGGAGCAGACATCCCCTGTGCCGGTCAGCTTTGAGGAGATTACGGGTGGTGCCAAAGGGTATTTTCATACGGCAGAGAACCGGATCGCCATTCAGGAAGGAATGAGTGAGATCCAGACCGTAAAAACACTGATTCATGAAATGGCGCACGCGACACTCCATACCGGGAAGGACAGGGAAAAGTTTGATACCAGGACGAAGGAAGTACAGGCAGAGAGTGTTGCTTATACCGTATGCCAGCATTACGGCATTGAGACTTCGGATTATTCTTTCGGCTATATTGCCGGGTGGTCCACCGGGAAGGAGACGGCGGAATTGAAATCCTCATTGGAGACGATCCGAAGCACATCCAGCGATCTGATCGGAAGAATTGACGGGCATTTGCTCGATCTGCAGAAAGAAAAGAGCGTGGACAGAGAATCTTCCATGAAAGCGCCGGAAGCTGCAGAAACAAGGACAAATGCTCGACCCATAGAGCAGAAAACAGTCGATAAGGAGATACAGCCAAAGAAGTCTGTGCGCGCGGAGCTGAAGGCTCCTCAGAAGAAGAAAGAAACACCGGTGAAGAAACATCCGCCGAAGAGCAGAGAAGAGGTGCTGTGATGGGATATAAGTTAGTAATTGCGGAAAAGCCATCCGTCGCACAGAGTATTGCCAAGGTGATCGGCGCAAAGGAGCGAAAGGAAGGATATCTGGAAGGAAATGGCTATCTGGTAAGCTGGTGCTTCGGACACCTGATCGAACTTGCGGAACCACAGAATTATGATGACCGGTACAAGACATGGGACATTGAGAGTCTGCCGATTGTGCCGGAGCACTGGAAATATCTTGTCTCTTCCTCAACAAGAAAACAGTACACGCTGCTGAAGAAACTGATGGAGAGAAAGGATGTGGACAGTTTTGAGGTGATATACTAACGTTGTAACGTAAGTGGCTGATTAAATTTGACACAT
>JBJFHK010000061.1:0-3219 GCA_051893535.1 Eubacterium sp.
TCTCCGATCAGTTTCTGATGGCCCAGATGCACGCCATCGAAGTTTCCGACGGCGACAGCGGTCGGCTCGATCTCTGTTATCTCGTCCAGACTCTTGTATACTATCATGCTCATGCTGCACCTCCTACTGCGGCTGCGGGTAGAATATCTTTCCCGGCTTGAACGTTTCATCTTCATCCATGTAATAGGCAACCCCCAGGAAGGACAGGCCCGGCTGCGCCTCTTCCTTTACCCCGGACAAATCCGAATAGGCAAGGTAGCCAAGGGAATATTTTTCCGGCAGAGGAAGCAGAAAATCCTTTTTCGCATAAGGCGGCTCCTTCTCGATTTCCGCCCTTTTCACCGGAATTCTGAGGCCGTGCATCAGCTTCATCCCGTCCTGCGGGGACAAAATCAATCTGCCAAAGTGCGGCGCAAGAGGCCGATCTATTGAGACGAGTTTTTTTTCACGCTCCGCGTCATCCATATCCTGAAGATCAGAAAGTGTCACCGCGTTTTCAATCGTAAAGATTCCGGACTGAAGACGGGTAAGCTCCGACATGGCCGCTCCGACGCCCAGTTTTCTTCCGGTTTCCTGGCAGACCGTCCTGACGAAGGTTCCCTTGCTGCAGGTCATGCTGAACTGGATCCGGCTGTCAAAGCCCTGCTGAAGCTGCAGGTCTTCCAGATTCACGTCCCCGATGTAAACCCTGCGGCTCTTCACCTTGACTTCTTTTCCCTCGCGGGCGTATTCATAAAGACGTTTTCCGTCCACCTTGACTGCCGAATACATAGGAGGAGTCTGATCCTGCACCCCTTCAAAGGATTTCAGGACGCGCTCCACTTGGTCTTCTGTGACCTGGTTGATCTCTTCTTCCTTTGATTCCTTCAGCAGCGTGCCCCATATATCCTGAGTGTCGTATTCTTTTCCCAGATTCATCACGCAGCGGTAGGTCTTCAGGTCCGGCTCAATGTATTCCATAATCCTCGCCGCCCGGCCCAGACAGACCGGAAGGACACCGGTCGCCATGGGATCCAGCGTTCCGGTATGGCCGACACGCCGCATCTGAAAAATCCTTCTTACGCGTCCGACGACGTCATGGGAGGTCATCTTCTGCTCTTTATTAATATTGATAATTCCTTCTGTCATATCACTCTTTTTCCTGAATTATGGTCTGCATCGGCGGTTCAGTAAAATTCTGCTTATTCTGCATGCAGACGCAGAAATCCGTTCTGCTCATACCGTTCCTATTTCATCGCCTGAATGGCCTCTTCTGCAGCCTTTACCAGTCCGTCACGGGCATCTTTAAGAGAAACATGGTCCAGTGTGCATCCACTGGCTTTTACATGCCCGCCGCCGCCGAATTTCGCGGCGATCTTCTGGACATCTGCATCACCTTTTGCCCTCAGGCTGACGAAAACTTTATCCACGTCTTCTTTCAGCAGGATGGCAATTTCCGCCCCCTGAATGCTCCTGAGTTCGGAAACAATGCCTTCTGCATCGATCATGCGGGCGCTGCAGTCTTTCAGCATCTGCTGGGTAACGGCGGTTATGGCCAGTTTTCCGTCTGCCAGCAGTTCCATATTTTCGATTGCCGCTGCCTTCAGACGCATTTTCTGCGGGCTGACGTTTTCATACAGCTGAACGCTGATGTGATTGATGTCTGCACCTGCTTTAGCGAGCTCTGCCGCCGTCAGGAAAGCATCTTCATTGCTGTTGCTGTACTGGAAGTTTCCTGTATCCGTAGTGATTCCGGCAAATAGAAGAGAAGCCGTCTCCTTATCAATTTCCGCTCCCATGGCGCGGATGGCGTGATGCACCAGAACACTGGCCGCAGCAGCCTGAGGATCTACATAATGATAATCACAGAATGGCTCTTTTGCCAGATGATGGTCGATACACATCGTCACTTTTCCCGTTTTAAACTTGCTGCTTCTTTTTGGAAAACGAGAAAGCTCGCTGGCATCTGAGCAGACACACAGGTCTGGATTTTCCATGACATTCTCGTCGCTTGTACAGTAGTCTTTGTCCAAGAACTGCAGGTTGTCTGCAAGTTCATCATCTTCAATCAGAACGTATGCTTCTTTTCCCATCTGTCTGAGGACTCTTACGAGAGCACAGGATGAGCCGACGGCATCGCCGTCCATTTTCTGATGGGTAAAGACCAGAACTTTCTCTGCTTTCTTCAGAACATCTGCGATTTCTTCCCATGTATTATTAATAATTGCCATTTTCAATGCCTCTGATGACCTCATCAATGTGTCTGCCATATTCTTCAGAGCGGTCGAACTTGAAAATCAGTTCCGGCGCTCTGCGCAGTTTCAGCTCTTTTCCGATCTTGCCGCGCATCTTTCCACTTGCGCTGCGGAGACCGTCCAGAACATCCTGTTCTTTCTTCGCTTTTGCTTTCTCATCCTTCTGGGTTTCCAGAACGGTGATGTAGCAGGTCGCATAGCTGTTATCTCTTGTGACTTCGACTTCTGTAATACTGATAAATCCGGAAAGTCTCGGATCTTTCAGTTCCTTGAGCAGCATTTCGCTGATAATGCGGCGGATCTCCTCTGCAAGGCGGTCCTGTCTGTAGCCTCTGCTCATTCCTTTCCTCCTTATGAAAAAAGCGCCGGAGTCAGAGCATCCCGGAATATGATCCCGGTTCTGCCCCGGGAATCTGTGTTTTCCGGAAGCTCTTCCTGCTTCATTCTCCTGCGCTGTCTGATGAATGCTGATTTATTTTTGCTTTTCGACGTGGTATTTTTTGCCAAAATCCGGATGTGCGTAACGGTTGCGTCCTTTTGTCATGCGGCCGTATTCAATCGCATCCTTTGGACAGCGGTTGATGCAGGCGCTGCAGTGTTCACAGCTGCTCTTCACCCATGCCGGGCGGCCGTTTTCCATACGGATGGCATGAACCGGGCAGACTTTTTCACAGAGCCCGCAGCCGGTGCAGGCATCTGTCGCATAGAATTTCGCAGTCTTGCAGCTTCCTTTATAGAAATGATGCAGGAAACCGGATTTCATGCCGGAAGATGCTGATAATGCATCTGGCATCCGGTGATGGAAATCAATCGAATCCATAACGTCCTTCATCCGTTCCTCCATATGTTTCAGCTGAACCAGAGCGGCTTCTCTGATCGGCGGATTCATATAGAAGATACAATTTTCCGGCGCCTTGACGCTGTAAAATGCGCGGAGGGAAAGTCCCCTCTTTTTCAGCGCTTTTTCCAGCTGCCTGCCGCATCC
>JBJFHK010000062.1:0-18129 GCA_051893535.1 Eubacterium sp.
AGAAGAGCCGGCCGGCAGTGAAGTTTTCCTGCATCTGCCGGCCGGAAGACGCAGGCAGGATGACGGACCTGATCCTGCGTCTGACAACCACCATCGGCGTACGCATGCATTACTTCCAGCGCGCCGTGCTGAGCCGGACAGAGGAGACAGAAGAAAACGGCATGACCGTGAAAATCAGCACAGACAGCCGCCGCGGCATCAGACGCAGAAAAATCGGCTACGATGACGCCGCTGCTTATGCAAGGGAACACGGAATTTCCCTCCGGGAAGCAAGGCACAAGATGGGGCGGTAGGAAGCGGAAAGCACGCTGACCCTTCGGCAGATCGGCGGATGTGAGCACGGAGCCGGGCAGCGGCCTTCCAATGGCTGACCAAGGACAAGCAACTGGCAGAAAGCCGCAGGAAATTCCGGCAATTCTGCCGCACGAAATCGGCGGGCGTTTCTATTTGGCGTTTTTCCTGCATTTTCAAAACGCCTGCGAGGAGTTTTGAAAAATCTGTTTCGAAATTAAATGATAATCATGATTCCTCAACGGATCCGAACGCGCACATCTGAATTGCGCGCCATCATGTGAAATGAACAGGCAAAACGAGCGGGAAATATCGGAAATTCCCGCTCGTTTTTCCCAGTATAATACAGAATATTCGGTATTTTTTTGCTTTTTCTAGGTATATCGTGTTCAGCATGAACATATCGACCAGTATCAGCATAAAAAATACAATTCCCCTGGCTACTGAAAACGGGAACCGCCTCGCGCAGCCGGCGAAAACTCCTCTTCCCCGTTGAAAATTTTATTATTTTTGCCATTTCCGTAACAAAAAAATCGAAAGTGCCATTTATCACTGACTAATGCGGGCTGCCCGGGAACCCCGTTATCATTTAACGGACAGATAATACAATTGAAAGGAAACGGGCGGGATTTCGTGAAATCCCGCCCGTTTTCATTTGATAGAACATTGAATATTATATAAATAACTGCATCATGGTTAATCTCACCATTGCATTGTATTTATATCGATAAATTACTCCGCAATCTCCTGCACGAACTGCTTTCCGTACTCGCGGCACTCTTCAATCGCCTGCTGGTCCGGAACCCAAAGTTTCTTCAGGCCGTCATCGACAACTTCGAATCCCGCGCCCTTCAGCGCCTCGCTGATCTGCTTTACGGCATCGCCGCTCCATCCGTAGCTTCCGAATGCCGCAGCCTTCTTATTCTTAAACTTGAGGCCCTTCATCATCTCCAGAATTCCACCGATTGCGTAGGAGAATGCGTAATTGATTGTCGGGGAGCCGACCAGAACCGCCTTGGACTGGAATACCTCGGTGAGAATATCATTCTTGTCGTCCTTTGCGGCGTTCATCAGCTTTACACGGACAGAAGGATCCGCCTCGCGGATGCCGTCTGCAATCGCCTCAGCCATTGTTCTGGTGGAATTCCACATCGTATCGTAAACCAGCGTGATCTGGTTCTCCTGGTATTTATCTGCCCATGCAAGGTACTGCTTGATGATGCCTTCCGGATCATGCTTCCAGATGACGCCGTGGCTCGGGCAGATCATGGAAAGCGGCAGATTCATCGCAAGAATCTCATTGATCTTCTTTGTGACCATCGGGCTGTAGAGGTTCAGGATGTTTGCGTAATACTTCTCAGCCTGATACATGAGCTCAGAACGGTCAACCGTGTCATCGTACAGAGACTCTGTCGCATAGTGCTGTCCGAATCCGTCATTGCTGAACAGAATATTTTCCCCGGACATATAGGTAAACATGGTGTCCGGCCAGTGCAGCATCGGCGCCTCAACGAAGGTCAGCGTTGTTCCACCCAGATCCAGGGAATCGCCGGTCTTCACATTGACGAAATTCCAGTCTGTATGATAATGTCCGCGGATAATCGCCTCACCCTTCTTGGTGCAGTAAATCGGCGTACCCTCCGGCATCTCGCGCATCAGCTCCGGCAGAGAACCGCTGTGGTCGATCTCATTGTGATTCATGACGATATAATCAATATCCTTCAGGTCGATCTCTTCCTTCAGGCGTGCCACAAACTCCGTGTCATACGGCTGCCATACCGTGTCGATCAGTGCTGTCTTCTCATCACCTCTGACCAGATACGCATTGTAGCTGGAACCCTTGTCCGTTGAAAACTCATCGCCGTGGAAGTGCTTCAGCTCCCAGTCAACTTTACCAACCCAGGTTACTCTCTCTGTAAGTTTCTTTCCCATTGTTCTGCTCCCTTCAATGTTACTATCAATTCTTTGTTATTACCAATTCCTTAACTGTGATTTTATTATATGGCTGAGCGGAAGCAGTTTCCGTGGTCTGTACCACATTTTATAGCATCTTGCACATTATTTTTTGCCGGCAAAAAGTACCCGCCAAGGGGTCGAATCCCTGAAACGTAAAAATCCCGCCGGGAAATGGCTGAAAACCACTCCCGACAGGCATTGAAAACTACAGAATATACGCGTTGACGATCTCACCGTAATAGGCGATGTGCGCATCCTTGTTGGCGCCGCAGGCCTCGCTGCCGACGTCCTGCGGGTAGAAATCCGCGAATTTCTTATCGATCAGCTCCAGCTTCTGTTTCTGACGGAAGACCACACGGCACTCCAGGGTCAGCGGAGCTTCCTTTACAGCCGGCGCAGCGACCTTGACACCGTCCACCAGCGTGAGACCGGCCTCCTTTACCTTGTCGATCTTATGGCCCGACTGCGCACCGCAGACTTTCAGGATCTTCGGATCCAGCCGGTCCAGCGGAACATTGACCGTGAACTCACCGGTCTTGTCCAGCTGCTCCCTGGTAAAGCGGCCTTCACGGATGTAAATGGTGAATATCGGCTTACCCCACTCTGTTCCGAGCGTTCCCCAGCCGATCACCATGCTGTTGACCTTGTCAGCCTTTGTCGTCACCAGCACGCCATGCGGAATCGCACTGACGATCTGATTGGCATATTCATTGACATTAATCTGCTTCATTCGAAATTACCTCCTGTTTACACCTTCCCACGGACTTTCAGCCCTCAGAAGACATAACTCACTCCGCAGGAAAAAAATCGTACGCACGGAATGGAAAACTCATTCCTATGCGTACGTTAATTTCATTTAACTGTTCAGTTATTTATTACCCGTCTGCAGAATCTCTAATCAAAGGCTTCCCGCAGAACGCGACTTCCTTAAGCCAGCGCTTTGAAGTAAATCAGTACGATAATTCCCAGGATGATTCTGTACCAGCCGAACACCTTGAAATCGTGCTTCTTAATGTAGTTCATCAGGAAGCGGATAATCAGCATGGATACGATGAAGGCGACGGCCATACCCACAATCAGGACAGCCAGCTCATTTCCCTGGAAGGCAAATCCGTACTTTACCAGCTTCAGCAGGCTCGCGCCGAACATGACCGGAACGGCCAGGTAGAAGGTGAACTCTGCCGCGGTTTTACGGTCAACGCCGATGAGCAGTGCGCCCAGGATGGTGGCTCCGGAACGGGAAGTTCCCGGGAAAACCGCCGCAACCAGCTGGAACATGCCGATGACAAAGGCTGCGCGGTAGGTCAGGCGGTCAATGCTGCGTACAATCGGACGTGTGTGCGCGTTGTGATTCTCCGCAAGAATGAACATGACACCGATGATGATCAGCATGATGGCGACACAGAGGTAATTATAGAAATGATCTTCAATCGCCTTATCCCACTTCAGACCGACGATGACCGCCGGAATGCAGGCCACGATGACCTTGAACCACATCGACCAGACGTCTTTTCTGAGATAATGCTCTTCCTTATTCATTGAAAACGGCCAGATCTGATGCCAGAAAGTCACAACAACGGCGAGAATCGCGCCGAGCTGGATGACGACCAGATACATATCGTAGAACGACGATCTGACCTGCATCGGCCAGATTTTATCAAGAAGAATCATGTGTCCGGTGCTCGAAATCGGAAGCCACTCGGTGATTCCCTCGACGATGCCGAAGACAATGGACTGGATTATTGCTATCATATTTTTCTCCTTCCATTTATCAGGATTTTCATGTCAATGATACTCGTTTCCGCACAGGAATTCATAAACAGAAATTCAACATTCCGTAAATCCGCGGTTTATCTGAGGATCGGACGGCACATTTCCGGCACCATTCCGATTCCTCCCTTCTTCCTGCGTGACAATATCCGCTACATTATACCAGAGTCCACACTGTAGTTCACGTAAATCCAGCCGAGTTAAGAAAAATTCACGCATTCAACATGAATAAAAGGTGCTTAAGCCTAGTGATTTGGGTTATAATAATATTAATTGATGCACAGAATCGTGTACATCGCAGAGACAAAACTTACATCGCAAGGAAAAGAAATAGAAATAAATGAAATGTCTTTTTACACCCTATGGATAGCTAAAAGACTGAAAGTTTAGAAATAATTATGCAAATCCATTACATAATATTTATTCTGGAGGTTTGATATGAAATTCTACGAGGCAAAAGTTAAAGAAATCAAGAAAGAAACGAGTGATACCTACAGCTTCATCATGGATATTCCGGAAGGATTCGCCTGGAAAGCCGGACAGCATGTTCTGTGGAAGCTGAAAGACTATACAGTTCCGGAAGGCGAGAAAGATTCCCGTGTATTTACCATCGCATCAGCTCCAGAGGACGGATTCCTGATGTTCACCACCAGAATCACGGAACTCCATTCCGGATTTAAGGATATTCTTCTGAATAAAATCAAGCCGGGAGATATTATCATGGTTGCGACACCGCTCGGAAACTTCACCCTGGACGCAGAAGATTACGCAAAAACACTGATCATCGCCGGCGGCATCGGCATCACCCCGATCCGTTCGCTTCTCAGAAGCTATATGGAGCATCCGGTAGAAGGTCACCAGATCACACTTCTGTACTCCGATGACCGCGGAGAGTACGCATATGAGGATTTCTGGAAACAGCTGAAAGAAGCCCTTCCGGATATCGAACTGAATTTCCTGACCACCCGTGAAAAATTCACCTGCATGACCGACGGTTTTGCCGGTGATGCCGGAAACGACGCAGAATATCTGGTTGCCGGATCCCCGGGAATGAACACCGCATTTACAGAAAGGCTGACAGGCCTCGGTATTGACGCCGGAAACGTGAAAACAGACATCTTTATGGGATATTAATTCTTCTCCCTTCCTAACCTTTTGAAAGCGGCAGCCGCCCCAAACTCCGATGAGTATGGGCGGCCGCCGTTTTTTCTGCATAAAAATGACGCCTGATCGTATGAATCCATCAATATTCATACGGTCAGGCGTCTACCAATCAACTACCATAATCATCAATTACCGTGGTGAGTGAAATTACATAGCTCCGAGGCGTACCCACTCTTCCGGCTCCTGATAATCATAACCTTCATACAAACTGTCCATCTTCTTAGTCTCCATAATCAATCCATCCTTTCCTGCAGATCACTGAATTTCAGATCTGCAAATCATCAATCCATAAAACAATCTTGTGCATCAATCCTTATGCACTTGTTTTCTATGCCAATAATATACCAAAAAGATTGTGTGCAGTCAAGGTTTTTTATATAATAAAATAAAATTATTTCGTTTTATTTTGTTCTCACACACAAATACGCCTAAATTGTATTCAAATATGTGTCTATCGCACATATTTCTGGTTTTTTCTTCCAGTTCTTCCCGCGAGGCTGCCGGCCCTGCTCTTCCGGACACGATTTCTCTATAGGTCAGCCTTCCGGGCAGACGGCCGCGAACACCCGGTGTCTCCTTGCGCGGCAGAATTTTGTCCGGCAGCATAAAAAAAAACCCCGCCCATTAATGCTGATGAAAACTTCATGCTGTTTTCATCATATCACCTTATTATAGCCCTTTCGCTATTTCCTATCACATTGATATTTTATATAAGAGGTGTCTTACTGCATCGAATTTACAGCCGCATCCCCGCCGACATCACAGCCAAGCCCGCGGCGCCGCAGCTGGCAGTTTCTCTTCTCTGCACAGGATCAGGACGGCATTCCGGGAAACTGCCTTCCATCCTCATTCCCCCGATTGCGTAAACCGGAATGGATACCGATTCGCAGACTTCCCGGAGAAATCCCAGGCCTCTCGGCGGAAGTCCTTTCTTGCAGTCTGTGGCGTAAACATGGCCGGCAAAAAGATATGCTGCACCGAGCCGTTCTACTTCTACAGCTTCTTCCGGAGAATGCACGGAACAGCCGGTCAAAAAGTGATCCGGTATATGGATACCCTTTTCCGCAAGTTCCCGCAGCCGGAAGAGCGGCAGATGGATGCCTGCCGGTTTTGTCTGACTGCAGACTGTATCCTGCACAGGCCCTTTTCCATCACTAAAGTTATCATCCCCCTGCAGCACTCCCGCGGCCGCGCCGGCGCCCACGGCTTCCAGCGCCGGCAGGAAACTGTGCAGAATGCAGGGCACACTGCGCCGTGCGCAGACGGCCAGGACACTTTCTGCCAGAGAAATGTATTCCTCTTCAGAAAGGTCCTTCTCCCGCAGGACGATGGCCCGGGGCTGGAGCTGGCAGATCCGGTCAATCTGGGAAAGAAAGGGACGAACCGGCAGATGCCGGTTCGTCACGAAAATGGTATGGTTGAAAGGTGTGTTTTGTGTATTCATAAAAGGCCCCATTCCTGAGCTTATACGTAAATATAGTCTGCCATGACCGGCTGCAGGCCCTGGCGGCCGATGGCATCGTAGACTTCCTGGAAAGTCCGGCGGTCATCGGTCTCGAACTGATCGTCTCCCTTTTCCTTTACAGCAGAAGAATGCTCGCCGACTCCGGTCTTGGACTCTGCAGAAATCTTGGTGCAGCAGATGTTAATCAGGTTGTCGCGGACCTCCGGGCGCTCTCTTGTGGAGATCGTGATGCTGGCAAACGGCATAAACAGGCGGTATGCGCAGACGACCTGAAGCAGCTGTGCCTCGTGAACATCCATCGGGTTGATCTTATCGTTGTTGATGATCGGGCGCAGGCGCGGGCAGGAGAAAGAAATCTCGGCACGCGGATACTTGCGCTGGATGTAATAGGCGTGCATGGCAGTCGCAAAAGCATCTTTGCGGAAGTCATCCAGCCCCAGAAGTGCCGCAAATCCAACGCCTCTCATGCCGCCCATCAGGGCTCTTTCCTGGGCGCAGACGCGGTAAGGGAAAATTCTCTTGTTTCCGGCCAGATGCAGCTGTTTGTACTTATCCGGATTGTAGGTCTCCTGGAAAACGGTGACGTAGTCCGCGCCGCACTGGTGCAGGTATGCATACTCGTCGGAATTCATCGGATAAACCTCGACGCCCACAACGCGGAAATACTCACGCGCGATCCTGCAGGCGTGGCCGATGTACTCCACATCTGACATTCTGCGGCTCTCACCAGTCAGAATCAGGATCTCCTGAAGGCCGGATTTTGCGATGGCGGCCATTTCTTCATGGATGCCCTTATCGTCCAGCTTGGCTCTCTTAATCTTATTATGACAGTTGAATCCGCAGTAAATGCAGAAGTTCTCGCAGTAGTTGGCGATATAGATCGGCGTGAACATGCAGATGGAATTCCCGAAATGCTTTCTCGTCTCCATCTGCGCCTTTTCTGCCATTTCCTCCAGGAAGGGCAGGGCCGCCGGAGAAAGCAGGGCCGCCAGATCTTCCGGCGAGCAGGAGTTTTTATCCAGGGCCCGGCGGACGTCCCCTGCTGTGTATTTATCGTAGTCGTAGTTCTTCCGCGCTTCCAGCACATCGTCCAGAATCGTGGACTTGTCCAGGACTTCCATACCCGGAAGATACTTCATCGGATCCACATTATTATGCTTCTGCAGTCTGATGATCTCGTCATTTAATATACTTTCATTAACATGATCGGCTTCACTCATGATCTTTCCTCCAATCTAGTACTTTCCGTTACTCTGCCTTCTCCTGCGGCTTTACTTCATGCAGAAATCCCGTCAGCGGATCAGATGCCGCGGCACCTTTACCTCTGACTCTTCCGAGTCCTGCCAGGTATCCTTCACGTCCGGCTTCGATCGCCTTCTTATAGGCGCCGGCCATCATGGCGACATCGCCTGCCGTTGCCAGTCCGGTGTTGGCCATAACGGCGGCAGCGCCCATTTCCATGGCTTCGCAGGCCTGGGACGGACGGCCGATTCCCGCGTCCACGATGATCGGCAGGTCGATTTCATCGATCAGAATCTGGATGAATTCCTTCGATGCCAGGCCCTTGTTGGAGCCGATCGGAGATCCCAGCGGCATAATGCAGGCAGCTCCCGCGTCTCTCATGTCTCTGGCCGCGTTCAGGTCCGGGAACATATACGGCATGACGACAAAACCTTCCTTAGCAAGGATTTCCGTTGCCTTGACGGTTTCCTCGTTATCCGGAAGCAGATACTTGGAATCTCTCATGATTTCGATCTTTACAAAATCTGTCTTGCAGAGTTCTCTGGAAAGACGCGCGATGCGTACGGCCTCTTCAGCGGTTCTGGCTCCGGATGTGTTCGGAAGCAGGGTGACATTGTCCGGAATATAGTCCAGAATGTTGGCCAGTCCGCCTTCATTGGCTCTTCTCAGGGCCAGAGTGACGATCTGTGCGCCGGCATTTTCAACTGCTGCCTTAATTAAATCCAGAGAATACTTTCCGGATCCCAGAATAAAGCGGGATGTAAATTCATGTCCGTTCAGAGACCATGTGTCTTTTTCCATTTCAATCCTCCTGTGTTTATCTAATATTGATGATTCATTTTTGTTTTCACTTTCTGATTTATTTTTGTTCCGGACATCTGCGCGGAATTGCCGGGAGATTCTGCCGGCGCCGGCATCCTGCACCATTGCCGGCAGCTGCTCACCCTTACCGATAAATATTGTTCTCTTGCGCATTATTTTTTGTCCGGCGCTGTGCCGGGGTGAATCAGCCTCCTCCGACAAAACTGACGACTTCAAGGACGTCACCGTCATGAAGCCCGGTCTCTCCGTACCTTTCACGGTCGACGATCTGCAGATTCAGTTCGCAGACGATGACCGCGGGGTTGTACTTCTTCTGCTGAAGGTACTCCTGCAGGGTCGTTCCGTCCGCAAGCTGAACCGGATCGCCATTCGCTGTGATTGTCATGTTCTCTCCTTTCTGCGTTTTCTGTATAGAAAAAAGGGCGCACGAAAGAATGTACCCACGGTGGTGCACCCCTTCATGAACGCCCTGTTCACTCTCTATAGGCGGAAGAATCCCTCCGCCCGTTGAAACTATGAGATTGTCTCTTTTCTACGCCGGGCTCACGCCCAGAGCATAAAAAAACGGAAGTGATGTGGTCAGTCACTTCCGTAAAATTCTTCATTCTCCTTTTCCTACGTTGGCATTATCCACATCAGGTATTATGGGTCGAAGCGTCATTCCGCTTCCTCTCAGCCGGTCTTACCAGCTCCCCTGTTCAATTTTCTACAGTATAACGCGGTAATTCTGACTTGTCAAACGCACTACTTCGCCTGCTGCTCGACGATATCCTTCACGATCTGCGGCACGCCTTCTTCCAGGATGCGGACAGAATAACGCACGCAGTCATCGCAGGCGCACAGCATGCGGTGGGTCTTCACGCCCTTCAGATCTTCACAGCTGACTGCGCCGGCCTCGGACCTGAACTGCTGGACCATTTCCTTCGCGATCTTTCTCATCGGAATGCCGGTGTCATTCTTCATTCCGGCGATCATCATCGCACCGCACAGCGCTCCGCAGGTCGCTTCCATGCCGCCCATGCCCATGCCGAATCCTGATCCGAGCTTTCTCAGCTCCTCTTCAGAAAGGTTCAGTTCATCCTTATAGGTCAGCAGGACAGACTGTGCACAGTTACATCCGTGATTCTTATAATATACTGCCTGTTCTTCTTTATTCATAACTTCTCTCCATTCCTCCATACAAGATTTTTCTGCTCTCATTATAGCCCATCCCGTGCAATCACGCTATACCGGGCGATGCCGCATATGCAGTTTTTCTCTTGCGGAAATATTTTTGTCCGCGCCGCCTGACGCCGTTATTTCCCCATCATCAGGTGTTCTCTGCCCAGCGCCTTCTGCAGAAACGGCACAGCGGTCTCCCGGTCGTTCTTCATTACGGTGATCGCAAATATCTGGTCCGACAGATCCGGACGGTTCTTCGTGCGGTTATAATCTCGCACGTCTACGGAGCCGCCTCAGCCGCAGCCCGTCGGAACGTCAGAATCCAGTGTGTAGGTCTTTACGCTGTAGCCCTGATCCTCCAGAAGCTTTACGGCCTTCTCGTACTCTTTCTGATCATGCGTGCGGTAAATCGTTCTCCACTTCAGAAATCCGAACATTTCCGGCCTCCTTTCTCCATCTTCACATTACCCCTCAATTCACTCTGTATTCCTCATACCCACATGAACCGGATTCTATCGCGCACAATCGATTTTCAGACA
The DNA here is from genome assembly GCA_051893535.1 of Eubacterium sp. GTDB lineage: Bacteria > Bacillota > Clostridia > Peptostreptococcales > Anaerovoracaceae > Aminicella. Next base: position 10,411 of record JBJFHK010000062.1, read on the forward strand.
AAAAACACCCGGGCAAGGGCCCGCCCTCACCCGGCAGCTTCAACGGAAAACCATCTCCCCACACGACGATATGACACTGCGTCCCGCCGCCTGTATGCTCCGGCCGCCGGTTCAACAGCAGCCGGACTGCCGAAAAACGGGCCTCTCCGCTAGCCGAGAATCGTCTCCACCAGCTGCTCCGGAGTAATTCCCATAATCCCGCCGCCTTCAAGGCTCTCACGGACAAGGGGCAGAAGTTTCTCTTTTCTGAGCTCCACGCCCTGAAGCCGCTTTTCCAGTGCCTGAATATCCGCGGCGCTGAAGAAATCGCCGCTGAAGCGGATCTGATCGATTTTCCCTTTTTTCACGTTCAGAGCCGCCCGCAGCTGGCCGCCAGGAAAACGTTTTTTCTGGACCAGCTGGAATTTCGGATCGTGTCCGTAGACCGCGTCCCAGCTTCTGAATTTTTCATCGCCCAGCTGGCGGATACGGGCGTCATCCTCCGGCGTCACGGTGTAAACGGTTCCGTCTTCACCGAGAATTGCGGAAGCCATCAGCTTTTTGAATTCCTGCGCGGTCATGCCTTCCGGCAGAAACTCGGAAAGATTGCAGACCCGGCTTCTGACGGAGCGAATGCCCTTGGACAGCAGCTTGTATTCATCCACGGTTGTAGCCCTTACCATAGCTTCAATATCCGTAGCAAACAGAAGTGAACCGTGATGAACCGTCGCGTCCTGCAGCTTGTACTGGGCTGTTCCGGAAAATTTCCGGCCTTCCGCGGTCAGATCGTTTCTGCCGTTGAACTCTGCAGGAACACCCAGGTCTTTCAAAGCTTTCAGGACAGGCGTCAGGTACTTCTGAAAATCGATTTCACCGGCATCCCCCTGTGTAATAAAGGAGTACTGCCAGCCGCCTTCATCGGTGTAAATCGTTCCTCCTCCGGACAGTCTCCTCACGATGTGAATGCCGTGAGCGTCCGCATAATCCAGATCGATTTCTTCCCTTGTGTTCTGGTATTTGCCGATCATCAGGGTCGGTGTGGTCTGCCAGAAGAGAAAAACCGGCTCCGGCAGTTTCTTTTCAACGGTAAAATAGTATTCCAGACCGAAGTTATAGTATACGTCTGTGCTTCCTGTCTCAATCCAGATCATTATTTCCTGCTTTCTGCTATGGCTTCTACAGCCTCTGCGGCGCGGTAGGAGCTTCTGACCAGAGGAGTCGAGGTGACAAAGCGGAAGCCCTTGCTCAGAGCCAGCTCCTTATATTGATCGAATTCTTCCGGTGTGACATAGCGCTGCAGCGGGTAATGCTGCGGAGTCGGCTGCAGGTACTGGCCAATGGTCAGGATGTCGCATCCGGTGTCCGCCAGGTCGTCCAGCAGCGCGTCGATCTGCCCGTCTGTCTCGCCCAGGCCCAGCATAAATCCGGTCTTGGTCAGGACATCTGGATAAGTTTCTTTTACATAACGCAGAACATCGAGGGAACGCTCATAGCGCGCCTCCGGACGAACTCTGGAGTACAGCTCCTTCGGCATCTCGATGTTGTGGTTGAAGACGTCCGGGCCGGCCTGGAGCACCGTGTCCAGGCTGTCGTGATCGCCCTTCAGATCGGATGTCAGCACTTCAACGGTCGTTCCCGGGCACTGCTCGTGCAGCTGGTGCAGACATTCCGCGAACTGCTGCGCGCCGCCGTCCGGCAGGTCGTCTCTGGTGACCTGCGTAATAACGACATGGTGCAGGCCCAGCTTTTTTGCGGCTCTGGCCAGATTTTCCGGTTCATCCGGATCGACCTGGTCCGGTGCGGCATGGCTGACATTGCAGAAGCGGCAGTTTCTGGTGCAGTGGCTGCCGAGAATCATGAAAGTTGCCGTGTGTTTCATAAAACATTCGCCCAGATTCGGGCAGTTGGCTTCCTTGCAGACGGTATTCAGCTTCAGATCCTTCATCAGAGAAGCAACTTCTTTTACCGCCTTCGGATCGTAGGGAACTTTCAGCCAGTCCGGCTTTCTCATCAACTTAGTCATCGAGGCTCACCTCAGCGATCTTTTCTCCGCAGGCGACTACATCGCCTTCTTCCGCGATCTGTTTCTGCATGACGCCGTCCGCCTCTGCTTCAACCTGATTGACGACTTTATCAGTTTCAATTTCATAAATCGGCTCGCCCTTCTTGAATGACTCGCCCTCTTCCTTCAGCCAGGCGCAGAGAACGCCGTCCTTCATTTCCTCGCGCAGCTTCGGCATTTTAATTTCTTTGTTCATCGTTCCAAAATTCCTTTCAAAAACTTCTGCATATATCTAGAGGATCAGGTCCGCCAGCTCTTCCGGCGCGTCTGTCACTTTTTCTGCCTGTTCCATGATTTCATTCACATCCAGCCGGCAGCCCTCAAAAACTTTTCCAGCGTCTGCGGAAACGCCGTCTCCCTGAAGAAGCATCTCCTGAATGATTCCTTTTTTTGCGCCGTAAGAAACCCGGCAGGGCTTTCCATTTACACAGGATCCTGCTTCACAGGTGAACTTCGGCGATCTGCCGAAATTCCACTTCCAGTCTCCATATTTTTCTTTCTCCAGCCGGCGCGCCTCCGTAAGCTGTTCTTCCGTCATTTCTGAACTTTCTTCAAGTTCCGGATAATGCGCCAGCAGGGCTTCCTGAAACTCCTCCACACTGCCGCCGGACCAGAAGGGCCTGATATTCCCTACCTCAGCCGGATTAGACAATGTCGCGCGGGACACATAATGCCTTCCCTGCCGTCCGGACACCTGACGCAGAACGCTCAGGTCCGCATCGTACAGCAGGGTCCCGTGCTGCAGAATCCGCCCGCGGGCAATCCTCTGCGCATTTCCCGAAACCTTGACCCCACCCACATTGATATCGCAGACCCGGCCTTTTTCTGCCGGAATTCCCACGTTATTCATCGCAGTCAGAATTCCCTTCAGCAGGTCATCGTAAGTCTTGAATTTATCTTCATCCATAATGACTGAATAATTTAAATTTCCCTCGTCGTGATATACCGTTCCGCCGCCGCTGACCCTTCTGAGAATCTCAATGCCCTGCTTCTGAGCGCGGAAAACACTCGTCTCCTGATAAATATTCTGGTGCGCGCCACAGACAATCACCGGACTGTTCCGCCAGAGCAGAAGAATATCGCCCTGCTTTTCCGTATCAAAAATAACTTCCTCACACGCCAGATGGAAGGCCGGACTGCCGTCCGGAATTTCAATATACCTCATTCTATTCCTTTCCTTCCGCCCTTCCGGCGGCACATTTTACACGTACAGCACGATTATAGCACGATTCCCCGTGTATACATATTCAGAATTTTTATTATTTCCCGTGCTGTATTTATACCACAACAAAAAGCACGCGGCAAGAGCTTTCCCTATCTCTTTCCGCATGCTTTGTTTTTTATTCTTATCCAATTATTTTCCCAGGGCAGATCGATGTCCGCGGACACCGTCCTGCCCCTTTTCAGCAGCCCTTCCAGATGCGCAGCCGGCTTTACATCCTGCCGCCCGCGTCTTCAGCTGCCGGAGAAATCTTATCTTCCGAGCATCTTCAGAGTCTGCCGCTTCAGATCCTCTGTCCCCTTGAGAATTTCTTTTTGTCCGAAAATCGCGGAGATGACGGCGATGCCGCAGATGCCGCTTCCGGAAAGTTCCGTGACGTTGTCTCTGGTGATGCCGCCGATGGCGATAACCGGAATGTGCACGGCCTCGCAGATGGCCTTCAGGGTGTCAAAGCTGACGTCTTCCGCGTCATCCTTGGAAGAGGTCGGGAAAACTGCGCCGACGCCCAGATAGTCTGCGCCGCGCTTCTCTGCCAGAACAGCCTCTTCAACAGTTTCCGCGGAAACGCCCAGAATCTTGTCCGGGCCGATCAGCTTCCGGACATCGTCAGCTTCCATGTCAGACTGGCCGACATGCACGCCGTCCGCATCACAGTCAATGCCGACCTGGACATTATCGTTGACAACGAAAGGAACATGGTACTGGGCGCAGAGTTTCTTGAAATCTTTCGCTTCTTCAAGGAATTCCTTATCGCCCATGTGCTTTTCACGGATCTGCACAAAGGTCGCGCCGCCCTTCAGTGCGTCTTCCAGCTGCTCATGCAGAGTCTGCTTTCCGGTCCAGTGCTGGTCGGTGACGGCATACAGCAGAAGATCGTCTTCCGTCAGATTGTGGCGGTCAAAATGATCACGATTATCGGATTTCATACTTGGCACCTTCTTCCAGTTTGTCTCCGGTCATATTGTAAACCGCATCGATAATGTGGCCGCGGAATGCGACGTTTCCATCGCCTTCACGCATGTACTTCCAGCCGGTTTCTCCGGCAAGGCCCATGGTGCAGACTGCGGCTGCCGCTGCTTCCAGCTCGTTATCCGGGTTAGCAGCGAGGAATGCGGTCATCATGCCGGAAAGCTGGCAGCCGGTTCCGGTGATTCTTCCCATTTCTTTACGGCCGTTGCGGATGACATAGCACTTGTCTCCGTCGGAAACCAGATCGATGGCGCCGGTTACCGCGATGATGGAGCCCGCTGCCTTCGCGAACTTCTTTACAAAAGCAATAGACGCATCCAGGTTTTCTTCCGTTACTGCGTCGGCAACGTCTGCGTCAACGCCCTGTGTCGTTCCGCTTCCGGTTGCCAGGGTCTTGATCTCTGAGATATTTCCGCGGATAACGTCAATCTTCAGCTCTTTCATCAGTTTCACTGCAGTATCTGTGCGGAGACGGCTTGCGCCTGCTCCTACCGGGTCCAGCAGGACCTTGTGTCCGAGTTCGTTCGCTTTCTTTCCCGCAGCGAACATGGACGGGATCGTGCGGCTGTTCAGCGTTCCGATATTGATATTCAGCCCTCCGCAGATGCTTGTAATATCTTCTACATCATCAATGTCATCTGACATGATCGGGCTTGCGCCGCAGGCCAGAATGACGTTTGCAACGTCATTTACCGTTACATAATTCGTGATATTGTGTACCAGCGCGCCGTTTTCTCTCAGTCTGTCCAGACAATCTTTCAGCATATTCTTATTCTTCCTTTCCTGCGCGCAGGAAGCCGGGGTTTTCTGCCGCGCCTCTGTCCGCGGCATCAGAAAAACCGTGTCATGCCAGCCGGCAGAACACGGTCATCATCCATTTTCTTTCCTACGTTGGCATTATCCAAATCAGGTTCCGGGTAAAGGTTTTTCACCTACTCTCAGCCTGCCGGAGCAAGCTCCCCCTTTTTGTTTCTTACCCTTATATTATATGAATCCCGGCACGCAGAATCAAGTCTGCACATTCACCTTCATGATACAGTTCCTTACCGTCTGTCTGCTCATCTTATTTATACTTACTCAGTTTCAACATATTGACTGCGTATATGCACTATTCTATAAAACCAACATACTATATTGGTAATATTTATATTGCTGTAATTCTGCACAAATATTAGACTTTCTCATTTATAATCAATTATGCGGTCGTTATTGGACCCGATCTACTGTATTTATCTATTATTTTGTAATCCGCGGAATTCCGGAAAACTGCGGGAGTTCTCAGCGGACAGAAAAGGCGAAACGTTAATGGAAAACCGCAAAGCTTTCCTCGGAGAGTTCATCGGCACTTATATGCTGGTTATCTTCGGATGCGGCACTGTTGCCGTAGGCACACTATTCAATCAGTATCAGAGCATCTTCCAGATTGCCGCAATGTGGGGTCTGGCAGTAACGCTCGGCATCTACGCCACCAGAAAACTCTGCTGCGCGCACTTCAATCCGGCTGTATCCATCGCGATGGCCGTTACTAAACGCATGAACCCGCGTCAGCTGCCGGTTTATCTGGCTGCACAGTTCATCGGCGCTTTCGTCGGAGGTCTGACGATCTATCTGACCTTCCACACGAACATCGCTGCATTCGAAACTGCTCATCACATTATCCGCGGCACACAGGCATCCCGCCTTTCCGCAAAGATGTTCGGAGAATATTACTACTTCAGCGGAACGCAGACCGTTCATATGCCGCTGGCAATGTTTGCCGAGGGCATGGGCACGTTTATCCTTGTCTTCATGATTTTTGCCCTGACAGAAGGCTGCAACACCGGAAAGCCGTCTAACAACGCTTCTCCGTTCTTCATCGGAGCATCTCTTTCCTCAGCCATCTGCCTGTTCGCGCCGCTGACACAGGCCGGATTCAACCCTGCCAGAGACTTCGCGCCGCGTATGGTTGCTCTGATGTTCGGCTGGGGAAAAGCCGCATTCCCGGACAGCTGCGGAGGATTCTTCTTTGTTTACATGCTGGCGCCAGTCATCGGCGGAGTCCTTGCCGGACTGCTGTTCACCCATCTGATTGAGAAGAACATGAACGATGAGCCAAAGTGCTCAAGCTGTGATACCACAAGCTGCGAACGATAATATTGATATATTCAGGAGGACAAATACGATGAACAAGAAAACAAAAATCATTCTGGTCGGCGGATTCTTAGGTTCTGGAAAGACCACCATGCTCAGAAGACTCGCAAAGACATTCGCAGAGAAAAACATGACTGCCGGTCTGATCACCAACGACCAGGCGGCTGACCTGGTGGATACCGCTCTTCTGACCCAGTACGGCAGTGAGACACGTGAAGTCAGCGGAAGCTGCTTCTGCTGCAACTTCCCGGGATTTGCCGGAGCTGTCGAGTCTCTCTATAACCAGGGCCATCCGGACGTCATCATCTGCGAGCCTGTAGGAAGCTGCACCGACCTGTCCGCAACGATTCTGCAGCCGCTGAAGGATAAGTACAACGCAGACTTCAGCCTGGCTCCGCTCACCGTTCTGGCCGACCCTCAGCGCCTGTCCGACATCCTCGCCGGCGGAAACTCAGGTCTTCACGAGAGCTCTGCCTACATCGTCAGAAAACAGATGGAAGAGGCCGACATCATCGTCATCAATAAGTCCGACCTTCTGACAAAGGATGAGGCTCAGGATCTGAAATCCAAGGCAGAAGCCGCATTCCCGAAAGCGGAAGTATTCTGCGCAAGCGCAGTAACCGCAGACGGCGTTGACAGCTGGCTGGACACCGTCATGAAATCCGAGAATGCCGGAACACATCTGACACAGGTTGACTACGACATCTATGCAGAAGGAGAAGCCGTTCTGGGATGGCTGAATTCCGCCGTTTCCATCACGGGTGAGACGGACTGGAAGGCTGCCGCAGAGGATTACCTGAAGGCACTCTCTTCCGTATTCGCAGAGAAAAACGCTGCCATCGGCCATCTGAAGCTCATGATTCAGGGCGCAGATAAATCCGGATACGTTCTGGCCAATCTGACCGGTGCCAGCGACCCGATCCGTGTAAGCCAGGACGGCAGCCTGACCGCCCCGGTCTCCATGACCATCAACGCAAGAGTTCAGATGGAGCCGGAAGATCTGAAGACCATCGTCTTCCAGTGCCTGGATCAGGTTGCTGCCGCACACGGCATTTCCTACAAGGCAGACAGCACGGAATGCCTCAAGCCAGGCCGCCCGAATCCGACCTATCATTACGACTGCGTCGTTGACGGCTGCTGTTAAAAACGAACCGCTTCTCCTTCAGGAGAACATTGAAAACATAACCTTTCCGGGACTGCTGCCCTAAGTCAGGACACTGACTTAGGGCAGCGGCCCATTTTTCATTGTCGATAGATCAATCTTCAATCCTCGTCATCGCCTCACGGGCAGATGTGGAAGAATTTATTTTATGACCGATGGGCAGAAAGGGATTTACCGGGATCACCTGTACGTTTT
>JBJFHK010000063.1:0-3191 GCA_051893535.1 Eubacterium sp.
TGAAATTTCAGTGGTTATGGCACTTCTTACCTTTTTAAAACTGTCAAACTCAGGAGTATACCGCGCGGAGCCTCAGATTGCAAGGAAAAAACATCTGAACGGCCGATATTTTTACTTCTGAAAGCTATTACTCGGCCCGCGGATGCGTCCGGTCATAGACGTCCTTGATCCGTTTTCTCGTGCTGCCGAAGTAAACCTGTGTCGCGGTGATGTCCTCATGTCCCATCAGTTCCTGCAGGGATTTGATGTCGATGCCGTTCTGCACCATATGCATGGCGAAGGAGTTCCGGATGGACTGCGGCGTCAGTTTTTCCTGAAGTCCCGCCATATCTCCGTATTTTCTCAGCACCTTCCACATGCCCTGCCGGGAAAAAGGTTTTCCGAGATAGTTCACGAACAGAATTCCATCCCGGTCGTCCGGATCGCCGTCCTTCATCAGCGCCTTTCGGGAACTTTTCATGTAGTCCTTCAGGGCGCGCTGGGCAGGTTTTCCCATCGGCACAATTCTGGCGCGTCCGTGCTGTCCGCTGCAGGCGACAAAACCCATGCGCAAGTCGACATCAGAAACTTTAAGCTCCACCGCTTCGCTGACTCTGATTCCGGTTGCGTACAGAACTTCCAGAATCGCCCGGTCGCGTTTTCCCTTTACCGAGTCATCCGGCATTTCCAGAAGCTTTTCAATTTCCGCTATGGAAAGGTACTGAATCTGCTTATGTTCGATTCTCGGAGAACGGATGGATGCTGCCGGATTTTCCTTAATCATCCCCTTGTCGAGAAGCCAGCGGTAAAAGGATCTCAGCGAAGCCAGTCTGCGGTTCACGGTAGACTTGGATTTTCCCTCGTTTTTCATGGCCAGCATGTAAGCCACGACGCTGGTATTGGTAGCGTCCTGCAGATCTCCCATATTCCTCTCCTGCAGAAAGTCGTGAAAATGCCGCAGATCCTGCCGGTAGGCATCCATGGTATTCCTGGAAAGATTTTTCTTCTCTTTCAGATCTTCGATAAACTGTTCAATCATTACTGTTTCTGTCATTTCGGTCTCTTATCTTTTTCACCCTTTTCTGAGAATGTTCCGTTTCTGTTTATGCACGTCCAAACTTCTTCAGGACTTCAGCATCCAGCTGGTCGTCCAGTTCACCCCGTCTGATCAGCGCTGCGGTAAAGAGAACGGCTGACTGGGTCTTTACGTCCGGAACCTCACCCTTCAGGACTTTTTCTTCCATCTCGTCGATCGGAATTTCCAGGACGTCGATGGATTCGTCGTCATCCAGATCCCGTTCGCCCTTGCTGAGACCTGTACACAGGAAGATGTAACAGGTCTCGTCGGTGAATCCCGCCGACGAGTAACATTTTGTCAGAAAGCGGACTTTCTCAGGCGTATAGCCGGTCTCTTCACGGAGCTCACGCACACAGGAAGTCTCCGGCTGCTCGCCTTTCTCCATCAGACCTGCAGGGATCTCAAAATTGACTTCTCCGATGGCGTAGCGGAACTGGTGCTCCATCAGAAAGGACCCGTCCCTCTTCAGCGCCGCCATGCCGACTGCCGGCAGGTGCTCGACAATCTCGCGCTGAGCCTCTCCGCTGACTGCCTGGACGGTGTCCAGACGCAGATTAAGAATGTGACCGCGGTAAATATATTTTGATTTCAGCTGTTTTTCTTCAAATGCCATAGCTTTCTCCATCTTTATGCAAATATAATGAAAACGTTACGTATTTTTGATTTACCATTACCGGTTATTGTAACTCATATTCTACCACAAAATCTCTTCTCTTTCTATGAATGCAGATGACAAGTTCTTTTCAATAATTGAAGAGAAAGCTGTGAAAACTTAAGGATACATTCTTGTACATCTTGCAATTCTGACGTCACCGCGCTATAATAATAGCTGTGGTTATCCCCCTGATAACCTCATTAATCTCTAATCCCAATACCCCTTTTGAACGATGGACTGCATTCCCTGCAGTCCATTTTCGTTTATCCGGATTTTCCGGCAGAATCCGGCTTCCCGCCGCTGAAAAACTGGAATCCTGCACAGAATGAAAATTTTTTCTGCCCGGAGGAATGGGGTATAAAAACAGCAGCAGGATATTCTGCATGCAGCCGGTATATCCGGTAAATTGTTCACCCATATGTTTCCGCATAAAACGTAAAAAAAGAGAAAGTGAAAAAACTGCCCATGATCAGACAAGACGACTATATAAAAGAAGCGCTTTACCAGAGCAAGGCTTTTGACATGTATTTCAGCCCGCTTCAGTGCGGGGTTTTAGATATTGAAACGACGGGGCTCAGACCGTATAAGGACCAGGTCATCCTCATCGGTTTTGTCCTGCCGGAAAAGGATGCAGAAGGAAATTCCGTCATGCATGCCGTTCAGTTATTTGCGCAGTCTCCTGAAGAGGAGAAAGATCTGCTTCTGGCTGCGGATAAGATTCTGCAGACCCTGGACTGTGTCATCACCTATAACGGACGCCGCTTTGACATTCCTTTCCTTCAGACCCGGGCAAAAAAACATCACCTGACGATCGCAGCTCCTTATGATCTGGATCTGTATCAGGTGATTCGCAATTATTCTCCTCTGCATCAGGTTCTTCCATCCCTCAGGCAGAAGAGCATTGAAATCTATATGGGACTTTCCGATTCCCGGGACGATGAAATTGACGGAGGAGAGAGTGTAAGGCTCTATATGGAATATCTGAATACGGGAGAAGACAGGCTTCTTCAGACCATCCTTCTTCATAACCACGATGATATCCTTCAGCTTCTCCGGATTCTTCCGATTCTGGAAAGCTGTGATCTTCACCGCGCCATGTTCCATCTGGGCCTCCCTTCGGAACACTTCATCACCGGCAGAATTCATGCTTCAGAGCGCAGCCTGACAGCAAACGTAAACTCGCGGCTTCCCATCAGCGATGCTGTCGTATTCCCGACCTCAGAGAAACCCTATCATCTGACGGCCTCATCGAAATCCAGGGAAACGGAACTGGAATTCATACCAGAGCACCCGTCTGACGGCGTTGCGGTGTTAGACGCAGCCTCCATCCTGGGATGCAGCAGCAGCGCGTCCTTTGAGAGAGACTTTGCCTTTTCAAAACTTCCGGGCATTGAAAGCGGATATCTGATCTACGCTCACCACAGACGGATTAACTATCTGGGAATCAACGGATTTCTTCTGGCCTTCCTTAAGACTCTG
>JBJFHK010000064.1:0-3158 GCA_051893535.1 Eubacterium sp.
CAGGTTTTGAGAAATGGGAGGATGACCTGTTTTCGGATGGTGCGCACGGACGCACTCGTTCTTCTGCCGCAGAAGAACGGCGCAGAATGTTCTCTGAGCATTCCGGAGCCGGCTCTGGCGAATATTATTCAGATCCGCTGTCTTCTTATGCAGAAAGTTCTTACGGGGAAAGTTACGGCGGATACGGAGATGAATATGCTGCTCCGCGCAGCAGCCGCTATTCCGAAAACCCGTATGATCCCTATGGTTCCGGGAATTCTTCCGGAGCATACGATTCATATGATTCATATGATTCCTATGATGCGTATGGATCAGGCGGTTCCGGCGGGTCATCCGGCTTCGGCGGAGGCAGAAGTAAAAGGCCCCGCAGAAGGGTGCGCATCGGCACGGTCATCAAGAGAATTTTCATCCTCCTGCTGATTTTCGCCGTCATTATGATCGCCTTTATCTGGAGTATGACGGGAAACTTTGAGCGTCAGGATACCAGCAATGCGAACTGGGGAATCAGCACGACGGCTGCAGAGAGCCTGAGCGGATACCGGAATATCGCGATTCTCGGTTCCGACGCCAGAAAGGGTGAGGGCTACGACGGCAGCCGTACGGACGCGATTATCGTGCTGAGTATCCATAAAATCGACGGCCGCATCCGTCTGATTTCTGTAATGCGTGACTCTTATCTGAAGCTGGCCCTGCCAAACGGCACACTGACCTTAGACAAGATCACCCATGCGCATGCCTATGGCGGCGGAGTCGACACCTGCGCGGCACTGAACCGCAGTCTGGACCTGAACATTCAGGAATACGTCATTTTCAACTGGAAGGCCGTTGCCGACACCGTAAACGCCCTGGGCGGAGTAACCGTCAACGTACGGCAGAACGAACTGCGCGACCTTAATCATTACGGCAATGAAACGGCAGAAAATGTCGGCGGAACGTATACAAAAATCACCCATGCCGGCCGGCAGCGCCTCGACGGTGTACAGGCCGCGACCTACTGCAGAATCCGTAAAACTTCCGGCGGCGACACCGGACGCGCGCGGCGCTATAAGACGATCGTAGCAGCCGTCATTAAGGAAGCCATGCTTTCACCGATTGGGGTTATGAAAATGTCGAAGACCGTTCTTCCGGAAATCCGCACCAACATGAGCCGCCTGGGCATGATGACTGCAATCCTGCGTGCACCGGGCTACGACATGCAGACCAGCGTTGCCTGGCCGAAGAGCTATTACGGCGGCATCATCAGCGGTGTCTGGTATGCCGTTCCGACCACCCTGACCGCCAACGTCGCCTGGCTTCATGCTAAGGCCTTCGGACAGAGCAATTACGTCCCGTCCGCAGAATGTCAGGCCATCAGTTCGGAGATCATTGCCAGGACAGGCGTTTCGACTGGAAACAGCTAGGGACAAAAACCAGCCGCCCAAGAGGCCGATGTGCAGGCGCAGCGGAACGATGCAGCCCGGTCCTGTGCCCTGTCCCTGGCAGCTGCATAATCGCGGGCAGATTTGAGATGTGCAGGCCAGCACCCTTCCGGCATCCCCGCCGGCCGGGTGCTTTTTGTCGGCTGAAGCAGAAACGAAGGAAATAATTGTGTATGTTTTCACAGAAATGTGTATAAACAGACTGATGAGTATGTTTGTTGTTCAAGAGTAATTATCGCCGTGCGGCGGCGCATTTACAGGAGAAAAAGTAATGGCAGATAAGGATAAGAGAGAAAACAGCGATATCAGAGAAAAGGCGCGTCAGGCCATGGAAAAGTATGATCTCGGCGACCTCTGCAAGTACTGCGAGGGAGAAATCGATGAGGCGGACCTTGACCAGAAAATGAATGATATCGTGAAGCTGGTCGTCCAGGACTATGAAAAAGGCCGTGATATCGACCATATGAATGTTTATGAACAGCCGAACCAGGATGTTGTCATTGATATTTTTCAGAAGCTGATGGTCATCCTGTACCCGGCATACTATAATGACGGAACTTACAGAACCAGAAGCATGAGCAGCAAGGTCGAGGTGCTGATCGATGATGTTATGTATCATCTCCGCAAGCAGATTGAAGTTGCGCTTCTGTACGATGAACATTTCAAGGGCGCGTCCAAGGCCGTCCGCAAGAGGGCCGCGCAGCAGATCTGCCTGGAGTTCTTCCGTCAGATTCCGAAGATCAGAGAATACCTGGATACCGACCTGCAGGCAACTTATGACGGCGATCCGGCCGCTAATAATAAGGATGAAATCATTCTTGCTTATCCGGGCCTTTTCGCGACTACAGCCTACCGCATTGCCCATGAACTTTTCCTGCTGAATGTGCCTCTGCTGCCGCGCATGATCACGGAGTATGCGCACCGTGAGACCGGCGTAGACATTCACCCGGGCGCAACCATCGGAAAATATTTCTTTATCGACCACGCGACGGGAATCGTTGTCGGATCCACATCCATCATCGGAAACCATGTCAAGGTTTACCAGGGCGTAACCATCGGCGCGCTGTCTACCCGTGCGGGCCATAAACTCCACGGAACCAAGCGTCATCCGACGATCGAGGACAATGTCACCCTGTACTCCGGCGCATCTATTCTGGGAGGCGACACCGTAGTCGGCGAGGGATCTATCATCGGAGGCAACTCCTTTGTTACACAGTCTGTCGCACCGCACACCCGTGTTTACGTCAAGACCGAGGAGCTGGTTACCATCGACAGCGGCGACAAAAAAGAAGAGCAGAAGAAAGCTCCGGACAAAGATGACGCCAAGACGCTCTCTCCGAGTGACGCGTGGTTTTATGTAATTTAGTTTATTATACAGACCGGATATGTATTCAGCAGCAGAATGTGTTATGATTTCCATTGTGAAGGCAGGCATGTTCTGCTGTCTGCTTGTTATGAGAATATATGGCCCGGTGCGGGCGGTTGTGACTGCCTGTGCCAATGGAAATACACCAGAGCGCGTGTCTGGAGCACGGCTGCTGTGGCGATGGTCAGATTGTGCAATAATAGTGTTTTGAATTAAAAAGAAAGGCGAATAATGAGCTGTCAGCTGGCAATTTTTGATTTAGACGGAACGATTTTAAATACGCTTGATGATTTAACGAATGCGGTGAATTATGCGATGGGGCAGTGCGGACTGCCAGAACTGGGAAGGATGGCGGTCCGCGAGTTCCTCGGGAA
>JBJFHK010000065.1:0-3156 GCA_051893535.1 Eubacterium sp.
TCAGCCAGCTAAGCCTGATCAGATGCCGATGGAATAGAAAACAGAACAGAAGGAGCAGCGGACGGATTTCTTCAGGAGATTTGGTCTGCTGCTCCTTTAGTCTGCGGTCAGTGTGCCTGTTTTCCGCTTGCCGGGTAAATTCTGGCCGGGAAGGGGAGAATGTCAGAAGTGCCGGTAAAGCGCGCAGACAAGGCACGCGGTAATGATGCCGATGATGATGCCGGCGATCAGTTCTGGAATGGTGTGGCCCATGTGTTCTTCCAGATCGGTGTCCTGTACAGGGGTGCGGCCGTCTTTCTGGTCGCGGCGGCGCATGCGGTTTAAGACTCTGGACTGCTGGCCGGTGGTGTAGCGCACACCCTGGGCATCATAGATGACGATGATGGCGAAAAACAGGGCGATGACGAACTGGAAGCTTCCGCTGCCGCAGACGATCAGCGTGGAAACGGCGAGGCCGGTAACAGTTGCGGAGTGGGCGCTCGGCATTCCGCCGCTTGAGGTAAGGCGGTCCAGAGTAAATTCGCCTTTTGCAGCGAGACGGAGCATTTTTCCGCCCTGGGCGATGAACCATGAAATGACGGTTGCGATGAGGATCTGGTTATGCAGTAATCCTGTCAGTATCTGCATGTCAGACGACACTTCCTTTCTTTATTGATTTCTCTGTTAAATTGTGACTTTTTAATCAGGAATGTGCAGATTTACACGCGGAAAATCGCGGATATGCACTTATGCATTCCTATATTTTATCATTTTTTCCCTGTTTTTTCATTATAAGTACTTCAGGTTTGAACTCGGATGCTATACAATGTATACTACTTTAGTTGGAACAAAATGGATGGGCAGTCCTGCGGCCGATTCTGCGTCCAGCAAAGGTCACGGGCAGGCCGCCGCGCATGGGTCCGCGGGAACTGAAACATTATCTTTCTGCAGGCATGAGCCGCGCAAAGTGAAGCGCACAGGCATACGTCACAGAGGGAAATGGGAAGGTCACCGGGGATGCCGCATGCAGATGCGGAATGGGTCTGCAAGTTCGCAGGAACTTTACAGGAGGGAAAGAGTTTGATCGATACGATTAAGGAAATCGCGCATGATCATGTCGCGTTTCGAAAGCAGCTGTTTAAACTGGCAAAAACAGATATCATCAAAAAGTACCGTGGAGCGGCGTTCGGATGGGCCTGGGCCGTCATCCGTCCGGCTGTAACTATTTTTGTTTACTGGTTCGCGTTCTCTGTCGGCCTGCGTCATAATAAGGATATGTATGGATATTCCTTCTTCCTCTGGCTGATTGCGGGAATGATTCCATGGTTCTATATGCGTGACGCGCTGCAGGACGGCGCAAAATCAGTCCGGAGTTATAAATACCTGGTAAAGAGAATCAAGTATCCGGTTGATACGATTCCGACTTTCATCAGTATGGCGGATCTTCTGATCAATATTATTCTGCAGGCCGCTGTAGTCGTCATTTATATGCTGGCGGGACATATGCCGGATCTGTATTACCTGCAGATTCCCCTGTATCTTCTGATGATGTTCGCGTTCTTTACAGCCTGGTCGCTGTTTGCCGGCATGCTTTCTGCGATGAGCAAGGATTTCCTGAATCTGGTTCATTCCGTTGTCCCGGCACTGTTCTGGCTGTCCGGAATCATGTACGATGCCAACAGCATCACACAGCCGATCATCAGAAAGGTTCTGCTGTTCAACCCGGTTACCATTATCGCAAACGGATACAGAAATGCCTTTATCTATAAGCAGTGGTTCTGGGAAAGCTCTGTGGAGCTGCGCAATTACTGTATTATGCTCGTTCTCATGATCCTTCTCGCAATCTGGGCTTATGACAAGCTGAAGAAGGATATTCCGGATGTACTGTAGGATGGGATGGTGATAATTGATGGATAAGGATATTGCGATTGAATTCAGACATGTAAATAAGGTTTATACACTGTTCCGTGATGACAAGCAGCGTCTGCGCTCTGTATTTTTCAAGGGCGTGAGAGACCGTGCGACCAAAATCAAGGCGCTGAACGATATCAACTTCCAGGTTCATAAAGGAGAAGCGGTTGCGCTGCTGGGACGCAACGGAGCCGGAAAATCCACGCTTCTGAAAATGATCACCGGAGTTGCCTATCCGACCAGCGGAGAAATTGAAGTGGACGGCCGTGTCAGTGCTCTGCTGGAGCTGACTGCCGGATTTGACCCGGAATTTACCGGAAGAGAGAATATTTACTTCCGCGGCCAGCTTATGGGAATGAAAGAAGAGGAAGTTGCCCGTCTGGAGCCTTCCATTGTTGAATTTGCCGAGATCGGCGAGTACATGGATCAGCCGGTCAGAACGTATTCCAGTGGTATGAAAGCCCGCCTCGGTTTTGCCATCAACGTTAACGTTGAGCCGGAAATCCTGATCGTTGATGAGGCTCTGTCTGTAGGAGATGCCTCCTTCCGCAAGAAGTGCACGGAGAAAGTCAACGAGCTGATCATGGGCAGCAACATCACCTTCATGCTCGTAACCCATTCTTCCAAGACGGCGCAGCTGTTCTGCCAGCGCGGCATCGTCATGAAGAAGGGCTCTATGATTTTTGATTCGGATATTGATTCTGCTGTGCAATACTACGATGATATGATTGCCAAAGAGGACGCCGCAAGGAAGGAGCGCCGCCGCAAGAAACGTGCGCAGGAGCTTGCAGACGCGCGTGCCGCTGCCGGAAAAGAACAGAACCTCTATATCAAGATCAAGAACAAGCACCTGGAGCTGCAGGCCGATGAATATAAGGGAAAGACCTATGAGCTGATCAAGGCCATCGATGCCAGGGTCTGCTACGGATATACCTATGAAACCTCCAAGCCGGTAGAGGGTGCAACCGTTGAGGTGGATGACGACGGTCTGGACGGTTTTGATCCGCGTCACGTCAGAGCCGGCGTATATAAGCTGTGGTTTGTCGGAAAGAAGGGCGACAAGACATCTGCTCCACACTGTGTGGATATGACGGTGTACGGCAAGCAGGAAGATCTGGAAGAGTAGGATTCCGGCTGTTTCTGCATAAAGTGCCAGAATGGCCGGGCGCATGGAGGCCAGGTCAGATGTACAGAATTTGAGATCATTCCTGCGGCGGTATTTTCTGCCGCAGGGTGTTTTTTCGTGTTCAGTTATCAGAAAACTGC
>JBJFHK010000066.1:0-3152 GCA_051893535.1 Eubacterium sp.
ATGGCAAGCATTGAAGAAAAAGTTGAAGAGTATTACAAAACAGTCCTTGATCATTTAGGCATTCGCCACTTTGGGAAGACAGAACATATCAATGATTCAATAACGCGTGCATTGCGAAATGCAGATTCGAAGTCTGGTGGTTCAGGAATGAACTTTCCTGATATCCAGCTACTGCTTCAGAACAAGACGCGCAGGGACATTCCCGTGATGATCGAGGCCAAGGGAACAAAAAACAAGCTGGAGAAGCTGGCAAAAGACGGAACGATCGAACTTGTAAGTGGCGGCAAGAACCCGAACAGTGCTGTACAACAATTCGCTGTTAATGGTGCATTGCATTATGGATTAGCTATTCTGGATGAGGGAACATATCACGAGGTTGTCATCATCGGTATCAACGGTACAACCCTGACCGATGGTAAAGTAAGTGACCCAGAAGTTAAAGCCTACTATATTTCCAAAAAGAACGATAATGTTCCCAAGGAGCTAATCGGATTTGATTTTGTACAGATGAAGCAGTCTAATATTGATACGTTTTACGCTGAACTTGACAAACTATCCTTGACAGAAGCTGAAAAAGAGAAACTGAAACGTGATAAAGAGGAACTTCTGGAGCAGAGTATCAAGGAAATTCATCAGCGTATTTACGATGATGCAAGTATCCAGCCATTGCTTGGTACAAACGAAAAATTGTATTTATTCTGCGGCCTTATTATGGCTGGTCTTACAACAAAAGGCGTGAGGCCACTTGAAGTCTCTGCTTTTTACAGCAACGATGACGTGGATGACAATGATGGAAAACTGGTCCTTACTAGAATCAAATCTTTTCTTCGGAAGAAGGAATGTTCAGAAGACAAGATTGATATGATTCTAAACTACCTAAAACCCGTATTTGATAAGCATGATCTGTGGAAGCCTGTGAACGGAGAGAGCATTATCAAATCAGTTTACAAGCAGATTAAAGATGATATCTTACCTCTTCTTGAAAGCAACATCAAACTTGATTTCACAGGCAAGATTTTGAATTCGCTAAATGATTGGGTGCATATTGAGAACGATAAACTAAATGATGTGGTGTTGACGCCTCGATTCGTGACAAACCTCATGGCGAGAATTGCACATACAGACAAAGACTCGTATGTATGGGACACCTGCATGGGCTCCTCGGGATTTCTTGTTTCTGCTATGGAACTCATGATTGACGATGCAAAAAAACGAACCAAAGACAGCGAAAAGCTAGAACTTAAAATTAAAAGTATTAAGAATAATCAGTTGCTTGGCATTGAAATATTGGGTAATATATATATTCTCGCAGTTCTGAATATGATTCTCATGGGGGATGGCTCGTCAAGAATTGTTTGCGGAGACTCTCACAAGGAAAGTTCAAAGTTTTTCGGAAAGGATGAAGATGGTAATGACAAGTTTCCTGCCAGTGTATTCCTATTAAATCCGCCTTATTCCGCGCCCGGCAAAGGACTTAATTTTGTCTTTGAGGCGTTGTCCCGTATGCACAAGGGGTATGGCGCTGTTCTGATTCAAGAAAATGCAGGAAGCGGTCAGGACGATGGGTATGCAAAAAAAATCCTGAAAAACAACAAGCTCATCGCAAGTATTCATATGCCGGCTGACCTATTCAACGGTAAATCATCTGTGCAGACAGCTATTTATCTGTTTCAGGTTAACTGTCCGCACGAGGCAGATGACATTGTGACATTTATCGATTTTTCGAACGACGGTTATGCCCGCCAGAATCGAAAAAAATCCACTCAGAAAGTTAATCTGCGCAATGTAGACCATGCTCTTGAAAGGTATGACGAGGTAGTAGCGATCTGCCTTGACAAAAAGCCAAAAACAAATTATTACACTGAGGCAAACGGAAAAGTTATTAAAGACACTATTTCTCTTAATGGAGATGACTGGACTTACAATCAGCATAAGATTATAGATACAAAGCCTACTGAGAAAGATTTCAAGAAGACAGTGGCGGATTATCTCAGCTTCCGTGTATCGCAACTTTTAAAAGAACAGGTGGAGTAAAATGGAAGAAAGAAATTATGGAAAGTTTAGTATTCCTGAACTTTTCGACATTGTCAACACTCATAGCATCCTTCAAGAATGGATTGTGCCAAATAGTGGTGAAATTCCGTATATTACTGCCGGAGATGGCAATAATGGTATAAGCACTTACATTTCTTGCGAAAAAGAGTGGATCGATGAAGGAAACTGCATATTTATCGGCGGGAAAACCATGACGGTTTTTTATGAGAAAGATGATTTCTGCTCCAATGACAGTCATAACCTTGCTCTTTATTTAAAGGATAGTAGCCATCGAACAGAATATATCCAACTATTTATCGCATCTGTCATCAGAAGTTCATTATCACAAAAATATTCTTGGGGAAACTCAATTTCCAAGAAAAAGATACAGAACGATTTCGTTTCTTTACCGCTCATTCCTAATACTACAGATCAAATTGACTGGCAGTACATGCATGATTACATCAGAGAACTAGAAGATAATCGCATTAAGGAACTAGATGTTTATTTAAAAGCAACCGGCCTTAATGATTATGAACTGACAGCGGAAGAAGAAAAATTACTGGATAATTTTCGCGATGGAAAGGTTAAAACCAAAGAATTTAAAGTCGGAGATCTGTTTGATGCATCTACTGGCGATGTTGATCTTCAGCAGAAAGATGTTAATGGAAAAGGTACGTATTTTATTAACAGCGGTCTGACTGAACGCGGCATTAAAGGCAAGACAGACAGGCTGGCAAAAATTTTTCCTGCCAATACGATAACAATCGATTTTTGGGGCAATGCTTTTTACCGTGACTTTGATTACAAGATGGCTACCCATAATCACGTATTCTCTTTGAGTGGGGACTGCATAAAAAATAAACGGGTAGGACTTTTTCTATCATCTGCATTGTCAAAATTCACCAATGTGTTTTCCTATAGCAATATGGGAACATGGACAAAGATTAAAGAAATGACAATTTCTCTTCCTGTTACCCCTTCTTGCGATCCTGATTATGACCTCATGGATAGATACATTCACGCAATTGAAAAAACAGTTATTCGTGATGTCGTGAATTGGAAAAGCAAGGAATTGAAAGCAAAGAATGCGGCAAGTGATTCATAACGATTTTCAA
>JBJFHK010000067.1:0-3149 GCA_051893535.1 Eubacterium sp.
AGAAAGTCAGTGGCTTTTTTAGATCCATGTCTGTTCTCCAATTCGTGAATAAAATAAAAGGCTGAACCAAGAGGTTCAGCCTGGTCCCCGACACACATTACCTCGGGCAACTCTGTTAAATGGATGATAGCAGAAAAACGAACAATATTCAAGGGAAAGGGAAAAATAAATGACCATTAATAGTAAAGGAGGATTTGATTACTTTCAGAATTTTCCGCAAATTACAGAACACACAAAAAAATATGGCGTTTTTACATTGCAGTCACACTACTGCAGAAAGGAGCGTAGCTTTTGGACAGTGTACTCGAACAGATTGGGGAATGGTTAAAGGGACTTCTGATCTCTGGCATCATGGACCAGCTTTCGGGACTGTTTGACTCGGTGAATACACAGGTCGGCGATATTGCAACGCAGGTGGGACAGACTCCGGCAGATTTTTCTCCCGGAGTCTTTTCCATGATCAGGAATGTTTCCGAGTCAGTCATCATTCCGATAGCAGGCCTGATACTGACCTTCATCGCCTGCTATGAGCTGATTCAGATGATTATTGATCACAATAACCTTGCCAACTTCGAAACCTGGATTTTTTTCAAGTGGGTCTTCAAGACCTTTGTTGCCGTCACGCTGATTACAAACACATTTCCCATTGTCATGGCGGTGTTTGATGTCTCACAGCATGTGATCAACAGCGCCGGAGGAATCATTGCCGGAAGCACAGCGGTGGATGCTTCAGGGCTGGAAAACATGAAGGAAACTCTGGAAGCAATGGAGCTTGGTCCGCTCTTCGGCCTGTTTATCCAGTCCATGATTGTACAGGTAACCATAAAGGTGCTTGGTGTCGTGATCTTTGTCATTGTCTATGGAAGGATGATCGAAATTTATCTGATGACGAGTCTTGCGCCGATTCCCTTTTCTACCTTTGGAAATCGGGAACAGAGCATGGTCGGACAAAACTATCTCCGATCCCTGCTTGCACTGGGCTTCCAGGGATTTCTCATCATGATCTGTGTCGGCATTTATGCCGTGCTGATTCAGAGCATTTCCTTTTCGGATGACATCATCGCGTCCATCTGGGGCGTTCTCGGATATACGGTGCTGCTTTGTTTTACGCTGTTCAAGACCGGAACGCTCGCCAAGAGCGTGTTCTCGGCACATTGATGACGGCAGTCAGAAGGAGGTTCGTAAATGGCAGCCTATATTCCAGTCCCCCGTGATCTCACGCGGGTGAAAAGCAAAATTTTATTTAACCTGACGAAGCGGCAGCTGATCTGCTTCGGACTGGCGGCACTGATCGGAGTGCCGTCTTTCTTTTTGATCCGGCGCAGCGGCAACATCAGCATGGCAGCAGTCTGCATGATCGTGATCATGATGCCGTTCTTTCTTCTTGGAATGTATGAGAGGGACGGGCAGCCGCTGGAGAAAATTGCAAAGCAGTTCATTGAGGCCAAATTTGTAAGGCCCTGTGTCCGTCCCTATCAGACCAACAATTATTACGCTGTCCTGATTCGTCAGGCGCAGGCAGAAAAGGAGGTAAAACGCATTGTTTTCTCTGACAAATCTGTTTCGAAAGACAGAACAAAGAAATCCAACCCTGCCGGGTAATCTTAGCAAATCCCAGATCCGGCAGATACAGAAGGTGATTGACAAGGCCAGGATGGATGATGGCATTCCACGTACCGCGCAGCAGTCGATTCCATTTCAGCGCATGTTTCCGGACGGAATCTGCCGTGTGACAGACCGCTACTACACAAAAACCATTCAGTATCAGGACATCAATTATCAGCTTGCCCAGCAGGAAGACAAGACAGCCATTTTCGAGGACTGGTGCTCTTTCCTCAACTTTTTTGACAGTTCGATCCATTTTGAGCTGTCCTTCATGAACATGGCAACAGATGCGGAGAGCTTTGAGAAAAAGATCCGTATTCCCGCCCGCAACGATCACTTCAACGAAGTGAGAAACGAATACAGTCAGATGTTGAAGACACAGCTCGCGCAGGGAAATAACGGTCTCACGAAGACAAAATACATCACCTTTGGGATTGAGGCGGATTCCATGCGGGAGGCAAAGCCGAGACTGGATCATGTGCAGACCAACCTTATGAACAACTTCAAACGGCTTGGCGTTGCAGCCAGGCTTCTGAATGGCAAAGAGCGTCTGCAGCTGATGCATGACATGTTCCACATGGGCGACAATGACCGCTTTTATTTTGACTGGGACTGGCTTGTCGGAAGCGGGCTGTCCGTAAAGGACTTCATCGCGCCGACCTCCTTCTCGTTTCCCGGCGGCAGGACCTTTACCATGGGCAGCCTCTGTGGAGCCATGAGTTATCTTCAGATTACGGCATCCGATCTTTCCGACCAGCTGCTCAAGGACTTTCTGGATATGGAATCGAGCGAAATCGTCACCATGCACATCCAGTCTGTTGATCAGACGGCAGCGATCAGGCAGGTGAAGCATACCATCACGGAGCTTGACCGGAGCAAGATTGAGGAACAGAAAAAGGCGGTCCGGTCCGGGTACGACATGGATATCATTCCATCGGATCTTGCGACTTACGGCAAAGATGCAAAGGCATTGCTGAAGGAGCTGCAGCAGCAGAATGAGCGTATGTTCCTGGTCACTTTTCTTCTGATGAACACAGGAAGGGATGCGCAGGAACTGGAAAACAATGTTTTTCAGGCATCCGCCATCGCCCAGAAGCATAACTGCAATCTCAGAAGGCTTGATTTCCAGCAGGAACAGGGACTGATGAGTTCCCTGCCGCTGGCGTATAACCAGATCGAAATTCAGCGGGCACTGACGACAAGCTCGACAGCCATCTTTGTTCCTTTTACAACGCAGGAGCTTTTCCAGGCCGGAAAGGAGGCTCTGTATTACGGCCTGAATGCGCTCTCCAACAATCTGATCATGGTGGACCGCAAAAAGCTGAAGAATCCGAACGGCCTGATTCTTGGAACGCCCGGATCCGGAAAATCGTTTGCGGCCAAGAGAGAAATCACCAATGCGTTTCTGGTGACGGATGACGATGTGATCATCTGCGATCCGGAGGCGGAATATACGGCACTTGTCAATTGCTTTGAGGGACAGGTGATCAAAATCAGCCCGACCAGCACACAGTATATCAATCCGATGGACATTAATGAGTCCT
>JBJFHK010000068.1:0-17889 GCA_051893535.1 Eubacterium sp.
TCTTCATCCAGCTTGAATTTTACCTTATTTACATAGGCCGGCGCATTCTTGATCTCCACCGCGCCCATCTGCCGAAGCATTGTGTTGGCCATACTTTCCGTGATTCTGTTAATAATCATTGCCCTTCCTTTCTAAATATTTCTGAATCCCGCTTCTCTTGTATATATTATTATACAACTATTTCGTCCTGCGTACATACCGTTTCCGGATCATCATGCTATGCAGTAAATCCGAAACGCAGAAGCAGCCAGATCATGGAAACAATGATGGACATAATCATGACCGGGAATCCCTTCTTCAGGTAAGACTGGAAAGTAATCGGATAACCGTGCTTTCCGGCGATACCGCTGAGGACAACGTTTGCAGACGCACCGATCAGAGTTCCGTTTCCGCCGAGGCACGCGCCCAGGGAAATTGCCCACCAGAGCGGCTGTGTATTCATTCCGTGTGCGCCGAGTGCGTGGATGAACGGAATCAGCGTGGCGACAAAAGGAATATTATCAAGGATGGAAGACAGCAGTGCAGATGCCCACAGAAGTACCAGCATCGTGGCAATGACATGTCCTCCGGTAGCACTCATAATCAGCTTTGCCAGAGCGGAAATAATTCCCGTCTTTTCCAGTCCTCCGACCAGAACAAACAGTCCTGTAAAGAACAGCAGGGTCGGCCACTCGACATTGGCTACCACTTCATCGATATCGACATGTCCGATCAGCATCATAATACCGCCTGCTGCAAGCGCTACAAATGCCGTCTGATAGCCGAACTGATCGTGGAACATGAAACCGATGATGACCAGAACAATCATCACAATGCTCTGCTTCATCAGCTTCGGATCTGCAATCGCCTTCTTTTCATCCAGCAGCATGACCTTATGAATGGCCGCATCACTGGCGTGCATGTTTTTCCCATAGAAAAACTTCAGCATGACAAACAGCACAAGAAGAATAATCACACACGGAACACCTGTATTAAACAGGAAAGCGGCAAAGGAAAGATGCGCTTCGCTGCCGATCATGATGTTCGGCGGGTCTCCGATCATGGTCGCCGTACCACCGATATTAGAGGCAAAAATCTGTGCCATCAGTGTCGGAACCGGGTCCACCTCCAGGAGTCTGGCGATGGTGATGGTCATCGGGCCCATCAGAAGAACCGTGGTAACGTTATCCAGGAATGCCGAGCAGATCGCTGTCAGAATGACAAACATCACCATGATCTTCCACGGATCACCGTTCACCTTCTTTGCGGCCTTGATTGAGATATACTCAAACAGACCCGAGTGTTTAATAACACCGACAAACAGCATCATACCGATCAGAACACCCAGTGTATTAAAATCAATGTATGAAACCGCCTGATCCAGCGTTAAGACCTTAAAGGCCAGAAGCAGCACCATGCCTAATATGGCCGCCGTCGTACGGTGAACCTTTTCTGTCATGATGCAGATAATCGCAACCAGGAAAATTATTCCTGCAATTACTGCCTGATTCATACTATCCTCTCTTTCTACTTCTGTCTGCAGGAATTGCCTCATAACATGACATACAATCATCTGAGTCTCAGCCTGTAAATTCAGAAATTTCATTAATCGAACAGAACATCAAAAAGATATTACATGCTGCGGACTTATGTATACAGAATACACGTTTTTCTGAAAAAAGCAACACCCGCGTATCTTCTGATAAGTTAATGGCGTGTGTGATATCTGTTCAATTCCAGATCGAAATCCCATAATCATGGACTTCTTTTTTCTAAAATGTTAGTATACTCAGTTCCCTTTTTTTCTCAAGAGTTTTCGGTAAAAATTCACATAAGCAATTTTACCCGAAATGTATGTTGTCAATTTGTTACAAAAAAGAGGCAGAAATTATATAATTTCTGCCTCCTGTTCTAACCGGATATTCTTTTCCAGCATATACTGGATGCATTCTCTGAAGATATTATACTCTGATTTTTCCAGCATATTTCTGAGAAGTCCGCGATAATGTTCCGTTTCTATTTCCGCTGCCCGCAGCTCAAACTGCTGCAGGGTTTTCAAATCCATCCCCAGAGGCTTCAATTCTGGAATCAGATTTTTCTTCAGCCTTGTGAAAATCCGGAATCCACCCGCATCAATATCGCTCCAGTGAAAAAACTCTGCATCCGGACTGCTGCGTCTTACTGTCTCTGCAAGCATCCGTATCCATCTTCCCTTCATCGGACTGTAGCAGCCGCCATGATACACAATCATCTCCTGAGGATCATGATGGGTCTGGAGATACCAGACATAGACGGCCTTGTTTTCGATGGTCAGCACACGGCTGATCTGACCGGTCCCTGCAGAAACAGCCGCCCGGACAGTTTCTGAATTTATATATGCGCCATATCTCTGGGCGCTGAAATCAATCGTTTCCGCAGCTCCGTCTGAATGGCCGGCTTCCGTCTCTTCTTTCAGCCGGATTATTACCGGACCCCTGAATTCCATCACTTCCGGCCATCTGCTGATACCACGCTCAAGCAGGAGGTCCGCGTCGTCCGTCTCTTCATCCCCATTATCCTTCGCAATGCTGCGAAGGATGGACAGTATTTTTGATTTCAGCTCTCTCTCATAGTACTTACTGTCACCGTAAAGACGCGTGCTGACGACTCGTTCCATTTCTTCACCGTCATTTTCTATCATTTCCTGAAGAAAGCGGAGCAGATCACGGTTTTTCTGCATATCATCCGGAAAGAAATACCGCGGCAGACGCATTTTCTCCTGGATGCTTTCTTTTTGTCCCTGAAGGAAATGCAGAAGATCCGCGCTGCCTGAAAGCGCAGATGAATCAGGAAAACGGTTCAGAAGAGCATCGATTTCAGAAAGCAGATCATGCAGAAAATCGGCAAGCGGCACACGGCCTGCAATCCTGCAGCTTTCGCGGAGCTTGGACGGATCCGGGTTCAGCCAGATCTCATCCACCAGATTGCCCTCTTCATATTTCTCCCATGAAAAATCCAGAAGACCGCGCTCTTTCAGATTATGAAGAGCATCATGAAACAGTCCTTTCGTATCGACGTTTTCGTAGGCTTTCTTCAGCGGCTTCACTTTAGAAAGGTGAACCATGATTCTGCGGGTCGTCTCTCCGGTTCTGAAGGCCTTGCTGGATTCGTATTTATCCAGAAGAATATTCAATATTTCTTTCTGATAGTCCATTAAAACTCCTCGTTTTCGATTTCTTTCGGGTCAAAATGGCGCGTGAAGGAATCATGCCCTTCTTTATACACGGCGATATTGGTGTCCACCAGGGGCGCAATATCCGGGATCTTGTCCGTCGGTGCGGAGAAAACCGCCTGCAGTTTCGACTGCCGCAGGAAGCGGATGCATTCCTGGATGCGCTCTCCATCCATCTTGCTGAAGGCCTCGTCCAGGATAATCAAGCGGATCGTGTTGCTGCTGGTGCGGCTGTTAATTCTGCAGACCTGGGAGAAAGACGCCAGCAGAGACAGATAAAACGGGATCTGTGTCTCCCCTCCGGATTTCTTGAGGAGTGTCTTTGACAGGCGCTGCTGCTCCCCCTGATCATTGGTCACGATCATATCGAACACCAGATAGGTCCGGTAATCCGTCAGTTTCTTGATGTTCTTCTCATATTCCGCGCGCCGGTCAGCGCTTACATCGGCGTTTTTCAGAATCAGCATGTCAAACATGCTCTTGATTTCATTCTTGTATTTATCATTGAAATCGTCAGTAGTCAGCGTTTTACCGGCACCCATGTCCAGAAGCATCGGGTCCATGATCATCTTATAATAGGACTTGTAGTCTGCTTTCGGCTGATAGGTAAAATGGTAGCGGTCTGTACCGAACACATAATGACGCAGAGAATTATTCAGCTCACTGATCTGCTCCTGCACGGTTTCGATGTTGGATTTCAGCTTGGACAGGAAATCCTGGCGGAAGGTCTCGTAGGCCTTCTGCTCGGCATCTTTGATTTTATCCTGATAATCCGGCAGGCGGATGCCTTTCAGGGTGTGAAGTTCCTGATCGTACTCTTCATTATCTTCACGGTTGATGTCATAGGGCATTTTGTACTCTCTGTTATATTCCCCGCGGAGAGCCTTTCTCTTATCACTCAGCTGATGGATGATCGTTCTGCTTGCTTCCAGGGCTCTGGCGTAGCTTTCCCGGAGAGACAGCTGGGAACTGCTGCTTCTTCTGCGCAGAACGTCCTGATAATGCGGTTCTCCTGAACTTTCCATCCACTGCGTGTCAAACTGCTCATTAATCCTGTTCTGAACATTTTCCAGCGCCTTCTCACAGAAGGGAATCTGCTCTTCTCTGAGCTGACGGACTTTTTCCTGCAGCATGCCGGCGGCGGAATTCAACCCGTCTCTTCGGTTCTGCCTTTCCGCCTGCTCTTTTTCCATCTGGCGGATTTCCTTCTTCAGACGCTCCAGCCAGGTCAGGTCCAGATGGTCCAGTTCTTTCTGCAGGGCCCGCTGATCCGCTTTTTTCTGCTCCTGGGATGGAATTTCTCCGGCTGCCTCTGCATACTGCTTCGCTTCATAATGCTCCAGAATACCCTGCTTTGCGGCCAGATCCAGAATTCCTTTCGTTTCCGCCAGAATATCATGGCGTTTTCTGCTCTCTTTCAACTGTTTCTGGACCTGCTGCAGCTGGATTTCCATGGAACGCCGTCCGATAAACGGAACCTCATAACGCTTCGGATTCAGCTTTCTCGTCACATAGCCCTTATACAGCATGACATCGCGGGTGATGGCGATTCTGTGCTGGTTAATTCTGCGGATGTCCTCACACTTCATGACATTTCCCAGAAGAAAGTCTGCATAAAGACGGGCGTCAGGATCCTTCGTCAGAATCTCCTCCGCCAGCGACCCCTTCATCGGCTGTTTCCGGAACTCTTTTCGCATCTTTCCGAGGTCCACAAGCCCCACATCAAACAGACGCTCTTCCTTTTTCGCGCGGCTGTAGATTACACCCGCCTCCCGGAAATACTGTTCCGGAATCAGAAGATTAAACTTCTGCCGGTCCAGATATCCCTCAATGGCGTTGGCCCACTGCGGGTCGCGGATTTCCAGAAGGTCTGCGAATACCGGAACCTGCACATCCTGTCCTGAACTTTTCTTCAGCTCAATCTGAAGAATTTCCCGAAGCCTCGTTACACTTACAGGATAAGGCTTGATGCCCTTCTTTAAGTTCTTCTCTTTCCGAGAGAGTTCATCAATCTCCTCTTCAAGTGCCAGCAGGTCTCCTGCCGCTTCACGCCGCTTTTCAGAGATTCTCCCCTTCAGATCCTCCAGCTGTTCGCAGACTCTGACAAAAGGAAACTCCGCAAGCTTGTCCCGGCTGATGTCCTGCATACTCTGTACACAAGCCCGGTCCTGGTTATCAATCTGAATACTGCCTTCTTCAAGCCCTTTCAGGGCACTTCTCCAGACATTTCCGTAATTTTTCGTATTTCTGACTGCCTGCTGGATCCGCTTTTCGATTTCAGCGATTTCCTGACTCAGCCGCTCAGTTTTTTCCGTCAGTTCATCCCGCTTTTTAATGGCATCAGAAGAGAAATATTCCTTCTTCTTTCCTTCAATGATTAGTCCAGCGCTGGAAATTTCTTCCGTAAAACTCTGAATCTGCACGCGGATCCCCTGAAGTTCCGATTCTTTCTTTTCTGCTGACTGCTTCAGATGCAGAAGCTCTGCTTTCTTTTCGTCCTGTTCCGCACGTATTACGATATATTCCTGCTGCAGTTTTCTTCCCACGGCACTGTCAAATTCGCCGGAAACACCGGAAATCTTTTCCAGCGCAGCTACCCTTTTCTCCGTCCGGCCGATATCATCCTGCAGACTCTTATATTCCCGTATATCCGACTGCATCTCCTCCACATGAATCTCGTTTTTTACATCACAGATGGACTCGGTAATGAATTTCTCAATGTCTGTGATCGGTGAAAACGGAACCGATTTTTTCAGAAGAATGCGGTATTTATCCTTGATATTGCCGAACACAGAAAGGGTGACATCCCGGTAGCGCTTATTGGACTGGCAGAACTCCACATTCCACTTTCCCGGCTGGCTGCTGAAGTACTTCTTCAGTTCCGTAATCCGATAAGGGGTTTCTGTTTTCGGATTGATGAAGTTCGTCTCCGGAATCCCATGATTATGCACGACGAACCACTGGGTATCAAAATTCAGATCCTCATGGCAGTCTGCCCCGATTCCGATCATCTGCTTTTTTCCTTTTTCGGTATCTTCGATTTCCAGAACCACATAACTGGTAAAAGGGCCCTTACGGAGATAATTAAATCCATTATCGCCATTATCTCCGTTTTCCCCGTATAAATAGCTTCTCAGTGTTCTGACCGATTTCTCATTCGCTGCTTTATTAAAGAAATTTCCGCTTGTTTCTCCCAGAAGAACCAGCTGAAGAGCATCGATAATCGTCGATTTTCCAGATGCGGTTTTCCCGGTCAGAAAATTGATCATGCCAAAATCGATCAGCTCAAAACTGTATCCATACCAGTTAATCAGAAGTAATTTCGTCAGTTTCTTCATCCGTGTTCTCCTTCGTTTTAATCAGCTCGCTGAGATTGGAAATCTGTTCATTGGTAACGATGAACAGAATCGACGGCAGAATCAGAATCCGTGTCCTCGCATCGGACCAGGCACCGTCAACTTTCCTGATGATGTTATATTTTTTCAGCGTCCGCAGTGCCTTGTCCATGTCCACATTTGCCGGCTTCCTGGGAATCGCGCCGAGAGTAATCAGCTTGTTCACCAGATCTCCCACTGTCGTGAACACCTCATTGATCAGCTGGAGTTTCTCCCGCTCCTCTTCATAGATCAGCCGCAGAGCATAGGTCATCAGTGTGGTCAGTTTGTTGAAATGTTCCAGGTTTCCATCAAATATACTGCTTAAGGCAATCACGTCATACGTTGAATCTTTTTCCAGCTGAAATCCCGCATACTGAAGATAATCCTGAAACATTTCAAAATTCCGTTCGGCAAAAATATAGTCCTGATTGACGGTACTCACATCTTCATCAAAATTATAATCCCTGGACAGCAGATAGGTATGGGCCAGCAGATCGTTGACAATCTTCTTGAACTCTGCCTGCTCTGCTGCAGACATTTTTTCATACTCTTCCTGAAATATCACGACTTCATCCTCTCTTTCCGTTTAAATACCGCTCTCGGGACACTGTAGCCCTGACGGTTCGTATTTCCCTCTTCAAAATCTGTCGTAAATGGCGCCGTCCGTTCTTTTCCCCGTATCGTACAGAGAAGATAGAGAATAAAGTCTTCCGAATCCAGAATATCAATATCCTCCGTAGTAATTCTGCCGCGTCCATCCATGCACTTTTCCATGTAGCCGTCAATCTTCTTATTGGAATACTGCTTCCGTACATCTTCCAGGAATCCCTGAAATTCCTGCGGCCTGTCTTCCTTTTTCTCCAGTTTATGATAGTTCTTTTCCTGCTTTTTCGTACGTTTTATCCGGTCATACATGGATTTCTGTCCGGCATACTTTACCGAAAAGACGTTCATCTTTTTCTGCATTTCTTTCATAAGCACAGGATCACCGGAGGCCTTCAGAAGATCGATGATTTTTCCCTTTGCGCTCCGGTCGGTATTCATCAAATAACGGATCCGCTCCACAGAAGAGTTAGTATATTCGTTGTGTTTCCGGTCAATCTGCGCGATCATCTCTTCGATGCCCTCATAGGTATCGACCGTATACTGGATCATCCGGATAACCTCATCACGTCCCTGCTCCTCATCGTCCAGCACTTTCCGCTGCACACCCTGCTGCGTAATTTTCATAATCATTCCGTCATCATTAAGCCATCCGTTCAGAATTTTCATAATCGGATTCTTAAAGCGCGGCACAGAATCGATCGTCTTCAGCGGGAAATACACCTTGTCGATCACCTTTTCTTTATATTCGTCAAAATGCTCATGCAGCAAGGCATTTACGTCATTTTCTCCCGGAAGACGGGAAAAATACCGTCGTATATTATTAAACAGCGCTTTCAGCTCATCGACCAGCTGTACCGTATTCTGATAGGCCGTCTGCAGTGCCTGATAGACATAATCCGGAGTCCTTTCTGCATTTTCCAGGGCTGCATAGGTCGCGTATACATAGCTGTTATATTCCTTAACCTTCTCATTGGAAAGATCATACAGAAGATTGATGACCGAAATCGCATATTCGGGAATCGTTACATTTTCTTCAAAGGACCGGGGCTCGTATTCCGTTTCCACCCAGCCCGTCTCCTTCAGACGGTTGAACAGAAGGTGCGCCTTGGCAGACAGGGCAGAAGCATCCGTTTCTCCCTCTTCCTCTGCCTCTTCCGTAAAATCCGCCTCATCAAAAAGATCCTCCAGCGAATCCATCAGCATTGCTGTGAGATCTTTCCTCCGGATCACCAGTTCCGTTTTAAATGCCTGACGCAGCACAAAAAGCGCCTCCACATAGAGTTCCTTCTTGGGAGACGCTAATATACTGAAAAAATTTCCCGGTATACGGCTGAACAAATTCATAAGGTGATCCTTTCTACTGTCTCGTTACCTTTGTCTTCTGTTCAGAGTATACCATATTTCCGCGGGCCGCTATCCGTACCTTATTTCTTTTCCTTCTTATTTTTTCCAAAATATACCGCCGCAATCAGGGCCGTCGCCGGTATGGTCAGGACAACGCCCAGGCTCGAGGACAGGCCCTGCATGATTTCAATCCCGACGGAATACATATTGATGACCTCTCTGTAGGGATAGGCATAGGCGTAGACGTAGATCAGGGTATTGATGGATCCTCCCGCAAAAGCAAGGATCAGAGTGTTTGTCATGGTTCCCATCATATCTCTTCCGACATTCATGCCGGACTTGAAGAGCTCTTTTCCGCTGAGCTCCGGATTCTTGTCATGCAGTTCGGAAAGGAAGGAGGCCACAGACATTCCGACATCCATCACCGCTCCGAGGGCGGCAATCAGAATGCCGGCGAACAACAGCTGTCCGATCTTGATTTTTGTCATTTGTCCCACATAAATCAGCTGCTCGATATCCGACACGTTCAGGCCGGTGATGTCCGTGACTGCGCCGAATATCCAGGCGAAGATTCCCGCTCCGATGACGCCGATTATGGTTCCCAGGATCGCCGCGATCGATTTCCGTGTCAGACCATCGATCAGGATCATCGTCGCGAAGGTGGTCAGCGCGCAGATCAGTATAGACGTGAAAATCGGTGAAAATCCGCGGTATACCATAGGCAGGAAGACAAAAAACAGGCACAAGATCGTAAAGATCAGCCCGGCAATGGAGTAGATGCCCTTCCGGCCGCCGATCAGCACGACGATGGCGATAAAAATGCTGACCATGAGCCAGATTTTCCAGCCCCTGTCAATGCTGTATACCGAGGCGTCCGTCGTGTCTTTACTCTGGCTGAGGAGAACGACGACATGACTTCCTTCTTTACATTTCGCTCCGTACAGATAGGAGTTGGTGCTCCTGGCTGCAATGACCTCGCCCTTCCGTTTTCCGGTCGTCAGACGGATTCTGACCTGCTGGGTTCCGCCGGAGCTTCCCAGTACCTTTGTTACCACGCCCTTTTGAAATGACCGTCCGTCGTTATCTAAGAGCTGAACTTTCGATGAACTCTTTACGTTCATAAAAAACGAAAGAAGGAGAAAGATAATCAGCGCTATGGCAAGACATACGATTTTCTTCTGTTTCTGATTCTGACTGCTTATGTCCACGGAAATTCCTTTCTTAAAATACAGCATGGGCAGCCGGGTTCATTTTCTGGGAATGAACGGCGGCTGCCTGCTGTGAGTAAAATCATGAAAATGGGAGTTTGGTTTTCTACTTGATCTTCTTCAGGCTTGCAGATGCGTCGCTGAGTGCCTGGATAGCGTTCTTCAGTTCTTTCTGCGTCGGGTTTGCCTTCTTGGCGATCTTCTGTGCACCCTTGATTGCCTTAGACAGAGTGCTCAGGCTCTTCTTTGTGTAAACCTTTGTCTTCTTCTGCAGTTTCTGCGCCGCCTTGATCCTGGACGTCAGCTCTGCCTTGGTAACTTTCTTATTGGCTGTCTTGGTGATGGTGAAACTGGAATCGATCTTACTTCCGTTATCGGAACGGTAGGTGTTGACCGTCAGGCTGTCTCCCTTCACCTTGAAGATGGAGTAGGTCGGTACATCCTGCTGCCAGCGGTTTGCAATGTAACTCTGCTTACGCGGAACCAGGTCATAGTACTTACTTCCGGATGCAGAGTCAGCCGTCAGGTAGAGAATTCCGCTCGGGTTAACGACTGTATTGCTCTTTGTTACCACCTTCTGGATGGCATCGTCATCCATGACGCTCTTCAAATACTTCAGGTATTCCTGCTCGTCCGGATCCGTTGTGTCGTCCTTGATATTCTGTGGTGCAATCGTGCGAGTCGACGGATTCTCGCCGGCATCCATATCCTTTTTCAGCATCTTCTCAAATGCGGTGCTGTCATAAGTAACGGTGGACTTTCCGCCCTTCAGAATCTTACTTCTGGAGTAAGCATGGTCATGTCCGGTCAGAACGACATCGATCTTGTTATTTTCAAAGTATGGAATCAGCTCATATCTGAGGTTTGTGATTTCCGGCTCGTTGGAATGCTCAGCTGATCCGTAGATGTCCTGATGCAGGGTGACGATTCTCCACTTGCAGTTCTTATGCGCCTTAACGGCTTTCTCGATGAATTCACCATGCTCAGCGGCGTTGGTCTTCTGGGTGTTCAGGTCGATGAAGAGAACATCTCCGTATGTGAAGCAGTAATCGCCTCCGGTAATGCCGTTGGTTCCGAGTTCACTGGCATTTGCGCGGTTGAAGTGATAGGTGTAGTTCGGGTTGTCTGCGTCGTGGTTTCCCACGGTTGTTGCTACAGCAACGGACTGCAGAGTCTTCGGCGCAAGATATCCGGCATACTCAATCTCATTCTTGGATCCCATCTTGTTCGGGGATTTTGCCTTTGTCGTCTGAATCTGGTCTCCGGCAGACATGATGAATGCGGTCTTTCCGCTTGTTCTCTTCTGGATCTGATTCAGTGTTACCGACCAGTTGAAAGAGTCGTTCATAACTGCATTGGACTGTGCATCGTAGAACTCCTTGCTGTCCTGTCCCTTCAGTTCATTGGAAGAACCGATCTGCGGGTCGCCGACAAAAGCGAAGGAGAAAGACTTTGAAGGTTCAACGGTATGGGAACGTACAGAAGAATATGTACCGTCTTCTGTCTCATAGCGGTAATAATAGGTTGTTCCTTCCTTCAGCCCGGAAGCAGTTACCTTATTGGATGTATATGTGTTTCCATTGTCATCCTTTTCATCCGCAACAGCCGTCTGTGCTGCCTTATATGTTTTTGCGCCCTTCATGGACTTATTGGTGGAAATCTGCAGGGTAATCTTTCCATCCTTGAGACTGGATGCCTTGGCATCAGAATTATCCTTGGAATACCATCCAAAATTCAGCTTGCTCTGTGTTGCACCAGGAGCAAGGGAAATCTGTGTCCAGTTCGTCTTATTCTTTTCCCATGCCTTCTGCCATGCGGTCCACTGCTTCTGTGTACCGGTTGTTACTGAGTAAGCCTTTGCGTCCGTCTTTCCGTCCGGAGCCTGCGCAGCCATAGCCGGAATTACTGCTGTTGCCGTCATAGACGCTGCAAGAACACCGGTCAGTGCTGCTTTTTTCCAATCAACCTTCATACTTTCTCCTTTCAATCCACATCTTCTCATTGACATTTTCTATTCATTTCAATTTCTGAATGCACCTTAACTTTACTGTATACAGCATTCTGCTTCTACCGCACTACTGTAAACCTTATGTAAAACAAGGGCGGGCGGAAACTTGTCTGTCAGCCACAAATTCTATGCATCATTTCCATCATACCTGTCCTTTTTCTGCTCATCTCGCCAAATTGTGCATACTGCATACAATCCTTCTGCTTGGTAAAGTTCTTCTGGAAATGGATATTTTTTACACGAATGAAATATTTAATGAAATGAATACAATTGTCCTGTTTCCAATGAGATAAGGAGCCTGCCTTCATTGTTTTTATCTATAAACAATCCTGCTCAGGCCTCTTGCCCGGGGATTTTTTGTCCCCATAACACAGAAAATCCCTGAAAATCAGGACTAGAACACAGTACATAACACATACCTGTCTCTCTCACGAAACCGCTGAAATGTCAAGTATCAATGATTCTTTTTATTAAAGTTTTCTGTATTGACTTTATCCATTTTCTACGTTATAGTTTTAACAGAGATTACGGTTGAAAATCAATCGCGTAAGGAGGTAAGAAAGATGAAATTAACACCGAAGATTGACTATTCCAAGTATGTTGACCACATCAGAACAATTGAGGCTCATACAGAGGGTGAATACTGCCGTGTTGCGATCGACTGCCCGGAGACAGAAGGCAAGACAATGATCGAGAGAAAGCACTATCTGGAAGAGCATTATGACTACCTGAGAACAGCACTGATGTTCGAGCCTAGAGGGCACCACGACATGTTCGGTTCTTTCATCACCGAGCCATGCAACCCGGAAGCTGATTTCGGTGTATTCTTCATGGACGGCGGCGGATATCTGAACATGTGCGGACACTGCACCATCGGAACAGTCACAGCCATCCTGGAAGGCGGACTGATGGAAATGAAAGAGCCTCAGACAGAGGTTGTTCTGGAAGCTCCTGCAGGACTGATCAGAACCGTTGCAGACGTTAAGAACGGCAAGGTTACCGGCGTAACCCTGACCAACGTTCCGGCATTCCGCTATAAGAAGGATCTGCACACAACATACGAAGGAAAAGACGTTGTCTATGATATCTGCTTCGGCGGTTCCTTCTTTGCAATGGTAGATACAGAGAAGAACTTCGGCATCAAGGTAAGCCCGGAGACTGCTCCGTTCCTGACCAAGTTCTCCAGCTTCATGCTGAACGAGGTCAACAAGACGGTTGACATCCAGCATCCTGAACTGGACATCACAACAGTAGATCTGGTTGAGAACTACTCCACCACAGATACACCGGACGCAGACCTGCGCAACCTGGTTGTATTCGGTGATCCGAACGATCCGCAGCTCGACAGAAGCCCGTGTGGAACAGGTACATCCGCAAAGCTGTCCCTGCTCCACGCTCTCGGAGAGCTCCCGGTCGGCAAGGAATTCGTTTACGAGTCCTTCATCGGAACCAAGTTCTACGGAACCATCAAGGAAGAAACCAAGGTCGCAGACTATGATGCCGTTATTCCGCAGGTCAGAGGCGCTGCATACCTCTGCGGAGAAGCAACATGGTTCATCGATCCGGACGATGCTCTGGGAAAGGGATTCGTTGTTCCTAGATAGTTTCTCTAACGACGAGACTAATGATTTTACGTTAACATATGAAAAACAGCTGCGTTCGCCGCAGCTGTTTTTTTCTGCCTTGATGCACCTTCCTGCCGGCAGCAGATGAATCCGGCCCCTTCCCCGCTTTTCGTCAGCAACTGCAGAGCACAGAGAAGCGCCGGCCTGCCGTCTGGACATTCATTCCCAGACCGCCGGCCGGCGCTGCGCATGTTCACTAATTCTGTTCTTCCTTGTGTTTTTACTTCACCAGATCAGCAGCATGGTCATTTAACAGACCCTGTGCTCCGCCGATGATGTAAGTAACGTCCTTGAAACCATTCTCCTTGAGAATGGACATTGCTCTCTTGGCTCCGAGATTTCCGGATCTGCAGATCACAACGATTTTCTTGGACGGATCCAGTTTCTTATCCTTAATCGCTGTTGTCAGGAGATCTTCCTGCTCGCTTGTGGAGAGCGGGAAGCAGGCAACCTGAGTGGCATCCTTCTATCGATG
Source organism: Eubacterium sp. (assembly GCA_051893535.1). GTDB lineage: Bacteria > Bacillota > Clostridia > Peptostreptococcales > Anaerovoracaceae > Aminicella. The sequence goes on from JBJFHK010000068.1 coordinate 13,834, forward strand.
CAGTCACCATAATTTCCTTTATTTATAAAATACGGACTTATGATTCACTATATCTAACCCAGGGGGGCAGCATCTGGCTTACATACTATAATCATCCACCTTTCTGTCACATTCCTATATATTTCCGTCACAGAATAAAAGAATTGTGAAATAATTGTGCCTTCCGTGATGCAGACCTTAACTTAATATATATTTTCCTGACGCGTGATGAACATGAGCTCTGATTACAATAAAGCCATAAGTTAAAGAAAACAGGATGCAGGAAAGGCATCCTGCGATGAGAAAGGGAACGAGGTGATGGTCATGCTGAGATGGAAAAAGAACAGAAAAAACAATACGCAGAACAGTTCAGACCTGTACAATCAGGGAAATGACCCGGCGAACCGCTATAATTACAATCAGAATTACAGCAATTACAGCGGCCAGAACGGAAATAATTATACAGATGACGACATCTGGGGTGACTATCCGCCCTTTGATGATAATCAGGGATACAATTCCGGCAGCAATTATTCCGGCGGACCTTCCCCGTCCAATCAGTCACGACTGCAGCCGATCAAGAAGAAAACGCTGGCACTGATGATGGCAGGATGCATGCTTGCGACATCAGCCGTCTCTGTCGGCGGCTATGCCCTCTACAGCAATTACTTTGGCAGTTCCGGGAGCAGCACTTCCGCGACAAATTATAAACTGACAAGTTCAAAAACTACTCTGACGACAGACAGCATTGTGAAAAAAGCGGAGAACTCGGTAGTTTCCATTACCGTCAGCTCCACTTCTTCCTCTGGCGGCAGCGGTTTTTCCGGAGCATCCTCGCAGACAACAACCAGCGCCGGCTCCGGTGTGATCATCCAGTCAAACGGATATATACTGACCTGTGAACACGTCATCGAAGATGCCTCCAGCATCAAAGTCACGCTGAAAAACGGAAAATCCTATTCCGCAAAGCTGATCGGTACAGATACCGACAATGACCTGGCGGTCATCAAGATCACCGCAACAGGCCTGACTGCTGCCACATACGGAAACAGCAGCAAACTTGAAGTCGGAGACTCCGTCGTTGCCATCGGAAACGCACTGGGTGAACTCAGCAATACTGCTACCACAGGAATCGTCAGTGCCCTTGACCGTGAACTCACGATCAACAATCAGAAACTGACCCTGCTTCAGACAGACGCGTCCGTCAACCCTGGAAATTCCGGCGGCGGCCTGTTCGACAGCTCCGGAAACCTGATCGGCATCGTAGAGTCCAAGTCCACAGGTTCTGATGTGGAAGGCCTGGGATTCGCCGTTCCGATCAACACCGCGGCCAAGTCTGCCGCCAAGATCATCAAGACCGGCGGAAATATCGGATCCAGCTCAAGTTCGGGCTCAAATTCCAGCTCAGACTCTGATTCCAACTCCCAGTACGGTTCCGGATCCGGTTCTGATTACGGTTCCAGCTCACCATTCAGTTCAGGTTCCGGTTCATCCGGCCAGAATGATGGCAGCAGCGGATATGGATCCGACTCCTCCAGCCCATGGTAAGGAACAGGCAGATAAATAAGAGGAAACAATTACAGCGCAGTACTGACATCGCTCAGTTTTACATAGATGGATGAGATTGATGCTGAATCCTTCAGCTTTACATAGATAAACCTTCTTGACAGAAAAACTTACGGATAAATACTTCATAAAAAATGAGACGCAGACAGGCATCCGGGACCGCCACATCCGGCTGCCTGTTTTTCTTGTGTATTTTCACAAATACTTTACTCCGGTAAATTATCACCCGGGTTTGTCCGGCACTTTTCTGTCAGAATCCTTGCACATTTACTTTCACCGTCATATAATTGAAGCGTTGGCAAAAGTAAGACGCAAGTAAATTACAGGCTGCCGGGCAGCCGGTTTTACCCCTGCCATCTGGATTTTGTCAGAAGAAAACTCTGTCCTGCCGCACTAATCAGACAGCGGAACAGATAATGAAAAATGATTAACATAAAATTAATATAAATGAAGGAGTGAAAAAAATGAAGGCATATGAACGACTGATGGAATACGTCAAGTATCCGACCGGTTCAACAGAAGAAAACGATGCATGCCCGAGCAATCCGAAAGAATTCGATTTTGCGAACGCTCTCGCGGATGAGATGAAGACCCTGGGCGTGGAGGATGTTGACGTTGATGAACACTGCTACGTAATGGGCACTATTCCGGCCAATATCGAAAATTACGACGGCCCGGTTCTGGGACTGATCGCACACATCGATACCTCCCCGGATGCACCGAATGAGAACGTAGAGCCGGTTATGCACCATTATGAGGGCGGCGATCTGATCATCAATGAAAAAGAAGGCATCAGGGTTGAGGCTGAAATGCTGAAGAACTTCATCGGATGCGACATCATTACTTCCGACGGAACAACCCTTCTGGGCGGCGATAATAAGGCCGGTGTCGCAGAGATCATGACCCTTGCAGAGATCCTGCATAATGACAGCAGCATCAAACACGGCACAATCCGCATCGGATTCACACCGGATGAAGAAATCGGACGCAGCAGCGATCTGTTTGATCTCGACAAGTTCGGCGCAGACTGTGCATATACGATCGACGGAGATCTGTTCGGCGAGTGCCAGAGCGAAACATTCAGCGCCATGGGATCCAAGGTTACGGTAAACGGAGTCGGCGTACATCCTGGATTCGCAAAAGATAAAATGGTCAATGCCCTGCATGTAGCAGAAGAATTCGATGACATGCTGCCGAGAAACGAACGACCGGAATACAGAGAAGGAAGAGAAGGATTCTACCATCTGGTTACCATGAACGGCGGTGTTGAGAAAGCAGTCATGAACTTCATTCTGCGTGACTTTGACTGGGACCTCGTTGAAAAACGCGCAGACATGATGAACAAGACAGCCGAATTCCTGAACCATAAATATGGAGAAGGAACGGTTATCGTAGAGAACACCGAGCAGTATCACAATATGGGAGAAATCATCGAGAAACATCCGAAACTCACAGAAATTCCTCTGTCCGTTATCAGAGAAATGGGATATGAACCGGATACCGCTCCGATCAGAGGCGGCACAGACGGCGCATTCCTCTCCTTCAGAGGACTTCCATGCCCGAACCTGGGACCTGGCGGAAGCAACTTCCACGGAAGAAGCGAGTTCGCCGTTGTTCAGGATATGGAAAAGGCAACGGAAATGATCACAAAGGTTGTTCAGAAAATCGCAGAAGTAAAGAAAGCTGATCTGTAATATATCTTTATCAGACGCAGTCTGATGTCTGATGGCCACGGTCAGCGGACATCAGTGGGCTGTCATCTGGCGGAGAACATCGAGAAACAGAGGCAGAAAGTCTGCTTCTGTTTCTCAGCGATCAAAAAGTAATAAAAAACGATAAAAAGCGGTACCACCGGGAATTCACCGGCGGTACCGCTTTCTTCTTTTTCACTTTGTCCTGCCTTGTCTGTCTGCTACAGATGCATAAGTACAAAATAGTTGTCAGTCTTTTACCCGGCTCTGAGGGTTTTTGACAAAGGCAGACAGACGGCGGAATCGAATCTCAGAAACCTGTTGGAATTTCAACAAGTTCTGTTTTATTCCATAATAATTAACCTTGCTGCAGCTCCTCGATCTCTTTTTCAAGCCCAGCAATTTTTTCCTTATGTGAATCAATTTCTGAAGCAAGCTCACCGGCTTCACCGACAAACTCCGTCTCTCCGTTCTTATACTGCACGTAATAGATCTGTCCGATTTTCTGCAGCTCAGAATCGATCAGCCGTTTTTCTGATGCAATCGCATTCTTACGCTTTGTAACCTCGATTTTTGTCTTTGCATCATCACTTGCCTGTTTACCGGCCTCTTTTGCCGCTGCGCCGGCCTGCTTCGCCGCATCCCCTGCCTGTTTAGCAGCAGATTTCGCCTTGTCCAGAATCGCGTCTTTGTCAAATAATGCCATGTTATCTCCCTCCTGTCTGACGGATATTCTCCGTAATTTCCAGTGATTATTCTGTATATTGAAATTATACCACCATAATTTTCGGCTGAATAATAATTTTCATGCAGGGAGGCA
>JBJFHK010000069.1:0-3093 GCA_051893535.1 Eubacterium sp.
TTCTAATATGTTTTCCGCTTTCAAAAAAGCAATAATTGTATGCTTGACATAATTCTTTCAATATATTCCAATTTTTGTGCATATTATATTCTCAGTTATTCTCAATAATTATTCTATGTATTGAAAGCACTACGGTAAATATATGTCATTGTGCATAATTAATGGCCTCATGTTTAAACTCTGGTCCATATCCGTTAGACATTCAGATTCAAATATCAGACATCTGAAATTTCATGTGTGCTTTTCGTTATATTCTGTAACAAACATCAATCGACTTTAATGATCTCATTTGTCTCTTATTTATTTTCATTATTTTTCTTGTTCTTTTTTTGGTACATACCTCTACTTATATTTTACACAGGATAATACAATATATTTTATGTTTCTCTGACCATGTATTCTGACACAGTCTTCATATTTAAATTTCATCCTGACCCAGCGCAGCTGTCCTTCTGCTTCCGGAGAATCTGTCAGGTCCAGGGATTCCGCCTGATCACGCAGCATGCAGGCACACAAAAAGCCGGCAGACTGCCCTGCCGGCTTGCTCCTTGCAGCATTTGATTTTTGTCCGCTCTAATTCTGGAAGTTGATCTGCTGGCCCTCGATGAGCGGGTAAGTCACGAGCTGGTCTGAATCCAGGTCCTCGCGGTTCATGTCGACGGCGGAGATCTGGGAATTCTCGTAGGTCGTGTAGTAGTAGATGCCGCGGTCCATGTTGCAGCAGGAGGAGTAAATCGTGTACTCGTACTTGTCGCCGCCCAGGTGGACGCAGCCCTTCTGCTGGTCGACGGAGCCGAGGATGTGGAAGAACTGGCTGATGCTGCCGGACTCGGTGTCGGCTGGCAGGGCGTTCATCCTGGTGAATGCGACCTTGACAAAACGTGACGCGGATGAAAGGTCTCCCGGGATGCCGATTCCGCCCATGCCGCGGCTGTACTGGTCGAGATCCAGGCCTTCCGCGAAAGTGTTCTGTGACGGCTCTTTAGAAACCTGCATATAGTTGTTCAGATTGAAGAGCTGGTAATCAAAAGTCGGGTTATTGGTCATGACACCAACCGGGTTGTCGTAAACCTTGAGACCGTCCTTTACGCACTCGACGACGATGGAACCTTTCTGGTCGGAAATCATCCAGTGAAGCGGGGAAAGCGGAAGCTGCTCGCTGAAGTCCTCCTTCAGCAGGTTGATGCGGTCGAGGAAGGCTCTTACATCAAAGAGATCGCTGCACTGGCCGAGGATCCAGGGAATGAACTCAAACGGCGTGATATTCACGATTCCGTCGTTTTTCGTATCTGGGTCAAGCGGCTTGTAGTCAGCGTTTCCCGGGAAGTTCAGGCCGGCCATGGAGAGGCCGCACTCATTGGTCGCATCGTAGTAAAGCGGATAGCCGTCCACGACATAGGCCATTCCGATCATGGCAAAATGCTCATCGAGTTCGTCGGCGTGACGGAATTTCAGCGGGAAATTTCTGGGCATGACGGTTACCTGCTCGTTATATGAAAATTCCAGATCCAGATTGCGTCCGAAATAATGATCTTTTCCTGTGTATGTTGCTGCTGTACACATATCATCCACCTCCTGAAATAACTGATACTGCATGGATTCTGCAAAATTGTGATCCTGCAGGCTGTGTTCCTGTGATTGACTGGACGTCCGTATTATGCCTGCATCAGAGACTGTCACGGGCCTGAGACGGTGAGATACGGACCTCGTAATTCATATTATAGTCTTTATTCCTTTAAGTACAATAACAGGTACATAACTTCATCGAATATTCATAATATAGCCCGCGTAAAATATATCTTGCAATTTTACTTTTCCTGTGCCATACTAAACAAGTAACGCGGCACCGCTTCGTGAATATTTTACAATTTATTTATGATCCGTTAGCTCAGCTGGGAGAGCGTCTGGGTGACAACCAGGAGGTCATTGGTTCAAGTCCAATACGGGTCACCAATTGATTAACCTGCAGATCATCGATTTTGTATCAGTGAGATGCAGGTTTTTTATTGTCTTCATAAACTTCCGATTGTTATTCCTCCAAGCCCATCACGCCAGACGCTCAGCTTAAAATCATATTAAACATTTTTGTAATTAGTAATTATTATCAGACCAGGCAGATGTTATAATAATAGTATTTAATGATTAAACGATCGGGAGGCGAGTCATGAAAAGAAGAGCAATCACTATGATCCTGTCCGCCCTGATTGGTTTGACGATGCTCGTCATGCCGATCTACGCGGACGACAGCTACAGCTTTACAAAGGTTAAAACTTACAGCTGGATCTGCAACGGAGTACACTATCACATCAACTATCACCCAAATCACTTCCAGGTGGATCAGTATGACCCAAACACTGGGAAAATTTCCAGCTCAGCGCCGATCGACCTGACCGTCAAGAAGAATGAAGACGCTGATGCGTCTATTGCATCGATCAGACCATCATCCGGCCTCGTCTACATTAACGTGATGCGCTGGTACCAGAATTGGATCTATTGCTATGATCAGAAGACGGGAAAAACTTTCCTTGCTCAAAAAGGTGCAAACATCGGGGTAAAAAGTCACGGCGATTACTTTATTGGATCATCACACACCCCAACGGACATCTCTCCTATGGATTACACGATTTACAAATTCACGGATACCGGCTGCAGTAAAGTTAAGGTCCTGGCGAAGAATGGAAACGGAGCAAGCTATAGAAGCGGAAAGTTTTATTATGGCATGTACCCTCTTCCGGATCGGACGATCTATGGAGACAAGTATCCGGACATGCATAAACTTAAAATTTATAAGATTAACCCGGACGGATCCGGGAAGACTCTGCTGAAAACCATAAAGGCTAAGCACAAGGATGACATTCTTACTCCATACTACATTAGCGCTCACAAGGCAAAGATTGAGTATAATGAAAAAAAGATTGTCGTTCATTATTAGTATTGTAAAAAAACATAAACAGACAATCTGATCCGGAGCAGTGATGCAGCAAGAGAACTATTAGCTGATTGAAGTAAATCTGAAACACAGCCTGATGCCTGGACCCTCGCCACCATCTGTTCCCATTCTCCCCTGTAAATTTACGAATCCTGTGTTATAAT
>JBJFHK010000070.1:0-17489 GCA_051893535.1 Eubacterium sp.
GCTCCGACATCAAGGACTTCGACGAAGTCGTCCGCCTCGACTGCCAGTACATCGACAACTGGACCGTCTGGGGCGACATCAAGATCATCGTGAAGACCGTGATGCTGGCATTTAAGAAGGATAATGGGGCGAAGTAAGGCTTCAATGTCCGGCTCAGTTTCTGAGCCGTATATCATAAATCAAAATGGAAGGGGAATACACCTATGATTATCACAAAGACACCGTTTCGCATGTCCTTTTTTGGCGGCGGCACAGATATGGAAGATTTCTTCAGGGTTCATGGAGGCGCTGTACTGTCAACAACCTTTGACAAGTATGCGTATGTGACAGTTCGTCACCTTCCCCGTTTCTTCGATTACAGAACGCATCTCACCTATAACAAAACAGAAAAAGTCAATGAGATAGATGAGATCCAGCATCCGGCAATCCGCAACGCAATGAAGATGCTCGATATGCACGAGCTTCGACTGACGTATGATGCTGATCTGCCGGCTCGTTCAGGACTTGGCACGTCGAGCTCCTTCGCAGTTGGCATGCTGAATGCATTTTATGCGCTGAAGGGAAAATATGCAGACAAGAAAAAGCTGGCAGATGAAGCCATTTATCTGGAGCGAGTTCTCTGCAATGAGGCAGGCGGCTGGCAGGATCAGATTGCAGCGTCATACGGCGGCTTCAACCGGATCAATTTTAACAAGGATGGCACATATGATGTTCTTCCGCTGATTATCTCTCCTGAGCGCAAGAAGCAGCTGGATGACAACCTTCTGATGTTCTTTACGGGCTTTACAAGATTTTCATCTGATGTGCAGAAGGCGAATGCAGCAGACCATGTCGACAAGACAAAGCAGAAGCTGGCTATGCTGGAGCTTGTTGATGAGGCACAGGATGTTCTGACAAATGCAGACCGTGATCTCGATGATTTCGGACGGCTTCTTGACAAGACCTGGAGACTCAAGAGACAGACGGGAGCCGCAATCTCCACGAACGGCATCGATGTCCTCTATGCAAAGGGAATGGAAGCAGGTGCACTTGGCGGAAAGCTTCTCGGTGCAGGTGGCGGCGGTTTCCTGGTCTTTTACGTTCAGCCTGACAAACAGGAAGCTGTCAGAGAAGCGATGAAGGATCTTCTGCATGTGCCGTTCCGCTTTGAGGATGGCGGATCGAGAGTTCTGTATTATTCACCGGAAGATTATGAGCCGAGGGAAGAAGAGATATGAAGACAGTCATTATGGCCGGAGGCCGCGGAACAAGAATCTCCGAGATGTTTCCGGATATACCCAAACCTCTGATTCCGATCGATGGAGTTCCTGTCCTCGAGCGGGAAATCATCTCTCTGCGTGACCAGGGATTTACAGATCTGATTCTGACGGTTTCTCACATGGCGGATCAGATCATCGCTTACTTTGGTGACGGAAGTAAATGGGATACGCACATCGAATATTTCGTTGAAGAAACGCCGCTGGGCAACGCGGGCGCCCTTTTTAAGATGCGTGACAAGCTGGAGGGAGATTTTCTTCTGCTGAACGCGGATGCCGTGTTTGACGTAGATTTCAACCGGTTTGCAGAATACCATCGCAGAAAAGGCGGACTGGTCACACTCTTTACGCATCCGAATTCCCATCCATATGACAGCGGACTGATCATTGCAGACGACAACGGCTGCGTCACAAAATGGCTGACGAAGGAAGATGCGAGACCTCAGTGGTATCGGAATCGTGTTAATGCGGGCCTTCACGTGATGAACAGCGCTGTGCTTGACCGGGTCAATCTGGATCCGGCTCTGATTGGCACGGAAGTGAACGGAAAGATCGTCAAGGCGGATCTGGATCGACAGATCTTAAAACCCCTTTGCGGATCGGGAGAAATGTTCTGCTATGACAGCCCGGAATACGTGAAGGATATGGGAACACCTGACCGCTATGAGTCTGTGTGCAGAGATTTCAAGTCCGGAACAGTACAGGCAAAAAACCTGAAGAACAAGCAGAAGGCAATTTTTCTTGACCGGGATGGAACGATCAACCGCTATGTAGGTTTTCTTCGGGACATTGATCAGTTTGAATTGATTCCGGGTGTCGCTGATGCGATTAAACGCATTAACAACTCGGGATATCTGGCAATTGTAGTCACGAATCAGCCGGTAATTGCCAGGGGTGAAGTAACATGGGAAGAATTGCAGCAGATCCATAACAAGATGGAGACCCTGCTCGGCGCAGAAGGTGCGTATCTGGACGCCATCTATTTCTGCCCACATCATCCGGATAAAGGTTTTGAGGGAGAAATTCCGGAGCTGAAAATTGACTGCAGCTGCAGAAAGCCGAAGCCTGGAATGCTGCTCAAGGCGGCTGAGGATTTCAATATTGACCTGAAATCCTCATGGATGATCGGCGATGGAAGAAATGATATCGAAGCGGGAAGAAACGCAGGCTGCAGGACCATCCTGCTGACAGAAAAGCCTGAGCAGGAAAGTTTCGGACAGGATCTGTCCGCGAAAACACTGAATGACGCAGTAACTAAGATAGAGGAGATGTAACGAACATTATGGAAGAAAGACTTAGAAAGCATATCGATCTGCTTGTAGAGAGATACCCGCAGCTTGCCAGCTGCGCGAAGGATATTGAAAAGGCATACGATATTCTGGAGTTGTCTTACAGCAACGGCGGAAAACTGCTTGTGTGCGGTAATGGCGGTTCAGCGGCAGATTCTGAGCATATCGTTGGAGAGCTGATGAAGGGCTTTAAGAAGGCACGGAAGCTTGACAGTGCAGCGCAGGATAAGCTGAAGGCTGTTCATCCGGAGCTTGGCTCTGTGCTTGCTGAAAATCTGCAGGGTGCGCTTCCTGCGATTGCACTTGACGGACATCCGGCACTTACTACGGCGTATATGAATGACTGTGAGCCGCTCCTGTGCTTTGCACAGCAGGTCAACGGATACGGTCATACAGGCGATGCACTTCTTGGTATCTCGACATCCGGAAACAGTAAAAACGTCCTGTACGCGGCCGTGACAGCGAAGGCAAAGGGACTGAAGGTCATTGGTCTTACAGGTGAGAGACAGAACAAGCTGGAACAGCTTGCGGATGTCACGATTCATGTTCCGCAGACGGAGACATATATGATTCAGGAACTCCATCTTCCGGTTTATCATTGCCTGTGCCTGATGCTGGAAGATAAATTCTTTATGTGAAGGTAAGCATGAAAGATATCAGTGTATCGATTGTCGCGTACAAGGACTATGATGACATAGAGAATGTCGTGTCATCACTGGAGAAACATACGTCCGACGATATAAAAAAACAGATTTACATAGTTGATAACAGCTGCCTGAGCGATGAAGATGAAGGAAAGAAGCATTGTCAGGAACAGTTGGCGCTATTTTCGGATGTCACCTATATTGACACTCGAAAGAACCTTGGGTTCGGCTCCGGGCATAACGTCGTACTGAAGGATCTTGATTCACGTTATCATGCGATCGTCAATCCAGATGTAATCGTTAATGAAGATGCTCTGGAGAAGATTATCGCATTCATGGATCAGCACGAAGACATCGGTATGTGCATTCCAAGAATTCTTGACGATTCCGGAGAACTTCAGAAGGCCTACAGAAAAGAACTTACGGTAACTGATATGTTTATCCGTTTTTTCTGCAAGCCGCTGTTTCCGCACAGGGTAAAGAGTCATACGCTTCAGGATATGGATTACAGCAAGCCGTTTCAGGTACCTTTTGCTCAAGGGTGCTTTCTGGTTATTCGCACAGACTTATTCAGACAGCTCGGCGGATTCGATGAAAACTTTTTCATGTATCTGGAGGATGCGGATCTGAGCAAGCGTGTCAATGAAGTGTCCAGCGTATACTATTTTCCGGGAGCCAGTGTCATCCATAAATGGGAGCAGGGCTCACACAAGAATCCGGCATTGTTCAAGATTCATGTTGCATCCATGAAGTATTACTTTAGAAAATGGGGAGTAAAGTTCTGATGAAGAAGATTGCGCTGATCTGCTTTGATAATCCCTTCATGAAACCAATGGAAGGTGGAAAAAGGGGAATGCTGTCACGTATCGAGGCGCTGGCGGCCTGCCCTGAGTACGAGGTCGACATCTATCTTCTGACCAAACCGACCGAACTGAATAACAAAGAAAATCCGCTGATTGAGTCAGATAGATTTCATTACAAACGCTACACGATTCTTTCGGGAAAAAAGGTTCTCTTTTCATCATTTCCGATCAGCGTGGCTAAGCGGTTCATACCGGAATGCGTTTCCGAATTGAAAAAGCAGCACTACGATGTGGCTATCTATGAGGGAGAGCATGTTTCGGAGTATCGAGTGAAAAACTGTGTCAACGCGGATAAACATATCCTGTATATGCATGACATCGAAAGCGCTTACCGTGCTGATTTGGCCCGTTCGGAGACTGTACCTGTCAAGAAAATTGCTCAGAACATTGAGAGCAGAAAATATGCCAAGCTGGAGAATCAGATAGCCGGTCTGTTTGACCGGTTTCTGTTCGTCTCTATCGATGAAAAAAGAACCTTTGAGAACAGATTTCCATCTGTGAAGGGAAAATGCATATATACACCATACGCAACGGGAGATTTCGCTGCAGATATTGTGCAGACGGACAATAACAGTCAGATGCTGTACATTGGAAATCTGCAGCTGAAAAATAACTATCTTTCGATTTTATGGTTCGCGAAACAGGTCATGCCGATCGTTCTTAAGTATCGGAAAGACGCGCATCTGGTTGTTGTCGGCAATATCTCTGAGGAACATAAAGAAGAGCTTGAGAACGCCTGCGGAAATATTTCGGTTGCCGGCTATGTTCCGAGCCTTACAGATGTGATTAACGAGTCCTGTTGCATTATAAGCCCGGTGTTATTCGGAGCCGGCGTTAAGGTTAAGCTGATTGATGCCCTGTCGAGTGGACAGATTGTTGTTGCGAATACCAAAACGGCGGAAGGAACGGAACTGAAATCCATGAAGCAGCTGATTCTGGCAGATACAGAGGTCGAGTTTGCGAAGGCGTGCCTTGATGTTCTTAACGACAGAAAGAAGTATGAGCCGATCGCAAGACAGGGGCTGGAATTCGTAAAGAAAGAGCATTCTGTTGAGCATCACGTCGAATTATTAAAAAAGGCGATTGAAGAATGAAGATCTTACATATCACACCGGAAGCTCCGGGATACACATCTGGAGGCAGACTCGGTATATTACAGACGGAATTATCAATTACCTCTCCAGAGAACATAGTTGATTATATCGGGCCGGAAATTGAAGATCCGTCTCTGCGGCAGCGGTATCGCCATTGTTATGTTCCGTCCAAGACCGGAAATCCGGTAATTCTGCTGTATGATGCAGCTAGAGGAATAACGAATAAGAGTTACGAGTCCTGGAAGAGACTGCCAATCGACTATGCTTCCTATGATGCTGTAGTGCTGGATTTTACCAAGCAGAGTTACGTTCTGCAGAAGGTAGATCCGAGGAAGCTGATTGTCCGGGTACACAATGTTGAGTATGACTTTTCGAGAAGTGCCTATGAATTAAATAAGACACTGAAAAATCGGATTGTCATGAAGGCTTCCTATCAACAGGAGTCGACTTTGCTGAAAGCTGCGGCACGAGTGGTTCCGCTGACAGAGCAGGATATCAAACGCCTCGATCATCTGTACCATGTGGACAGAAGCAAGATCCATCTGGTTCCGGTCTGCACCAGATCCAGAGATACCGGGCGCAAGGAGCTGGAAGCAGATGGCAACAGCATGATCATCACCGGATCGCTCTGGTTCGGAGGAAACTATGATGGCATCAAGTGGTTTCTTGATCATGTCTTCTCGAAATTAACGACACAGCCGAACCTGATCATTGCAGGAAAGAATCCGAATGACGAACTGAAGAAAGCTGTAAAAGTGTATGGAGGCCGTATTCAGCTGATCGACAGCCCGAAGGATATGGCACCGTATTTTAGAAAAGCGGCGCTTTCTGTCGCACCTGTATTTGACGGTGCCGGAATGAAGGTAAAAGTAGCGGAGGCTCTGTCCTATGGACTGCCTGTCGTCGGTACAAAGCACGCCATGACAGGATATCGCATTAGCAATGGAATTGATTCATATAAGGCTGATTCTCCGGAAGAATTTATTCGCGATATCGACGACTATTTTTCAAAGCCGAAGGCGGAAAGAGTACAGATGCGCGAGAAAGCACTGGAGCTTTTCAACACATCGTATTCGATGGACAGCTCGGTCAAGGAATGGAAGACGATCTTAAGTGAATTCGCCTGACATAGATGACCGTATCATAAACTAGCAGAAACTAACGGGTGGTGTTAGTATGAAGTATGGAATTGCACTGATTGACTATAACTCCGGTGCGCGCACTGTACAGTATATGCATGACTTTCTGAAGGCAGCGGATGTGATGCCATCTGTCATCGTGATTGTCGATAACTTTACAGAAAATGACCAGTCGTTTCAGCTCGTCCGGCAGGAAATGAAGAACGTGGAGCCGTATGTTCAGGATGATTTGAACCGGATCAGCCGGGGATATATTGGAACTGTGCAGGGAATCTGTACGATACTGGTAAAGGCGGCTGAAAATCTGGGCTATGCCCGGGCAAATAATCGTGCCGCAGCTGTTATACAGAGCTATGCGCCGGACACGGATGCAATTCTGTTCTCCAATTCAGATATTCTGTTTGATGAAACGAAGCTGACGATATCCTCCTTTTTGAATAAATTGAAAGAGAGACCGGACATCCTGGGACTCGGATCAGACGTTATAAATCTGAAGGGAGAACGTCAGTCTCCGTGCAGTTATCTTTCGATCGAAGACCGCTACTGGAGAGAGCTTCTGCTGTGGCCGCTTCTGAAGAAGTTCTATAAAAGAAAATCAGAAATCGTGACGGATCTTGGCAAGGAACAAAAGGTATATCGCTTGATTGGAGCGTTCTTCTTTGTGAATGCTTCAAATTTTCGAAAGGTTGGCGGATTTGACGAGCACACATTCCTGTATGCTGAGGAATTAATCCTTGCTGAGCGCGCAAAGCAGCATGGATTTTGCATGTACTACATACCGGGAATTACGATTCATCATGAGGATGGTTTTACGCAGAAGAGTGCGGAGAGATTCAATCCCGGCCGCCTTCTAAAAATGTTGGACTCCAATCTGTATTATTATCGGGAATATCTGCATGTGCCGAGATGGAAGTGCGGCTTCACAAAATTAATCGTACGGACATATATAGCAAAACGAAGTGCAGTTTTAAGAATTTTGCAAAAGTAATCGGAGGAAGTATCTTGAAGCGAAAATGTACGGTCAATGTTAAAACTTTATACTTCTGTGGATGGATACTGATCCTTCTTATTAATGACAAGTTCTTTCAGCTTTGCCGGATACCGGACTCTCTTTATATATGGATGGGATCGACATCAAGAGCATTAGTCGGTACTTTGTGCATTATTTTCGGTATGTTAGCTCTTGTATGGAGCAATAAGAAATTTAGAAATAGTGAGGGAAGATTCTTAAAACTATATCTTGGGATTTACACGCTTGCCATTGTTGCAATAGCCGCCTACACAGTACTTGTATATGATCTTCAACCGGCAAAGGTTTCATATAAGTATGCTGCTGAATATTTGATTGTACTGGAGACGTTTGCTTTATGTGGATGTATGGTAAACGAGGAGAATACGGAGCGGGTTTTTGAAGTCGTTAACATCTTCTCATTTCTACATAATGTTTTAATTATCGGCCAGCAGATTTTGTACTCCATTAATAGAACTGTGTTTATGCCTGATGTGAATGTTGATCTGTATAGAAGCGGTGTGATGCGGATCAGCATGGGGACATTTGGCAATTTCTTTATCTTATATAATTTCTATTGTCTTTTCTTTGATTCAGGGAAAAAGAAGAAAATCAAGTATATCTTATATCTGGTGACAGGATTATATGCATTGGTGGTTGTACAGCAGACACGAATGTATATTGTAAGTATTTTGATTGTGGCAGTGGTTATCATCCTGATCGAGAGCAAATCGGTCAGGAAATGCATCACTGGCATAGTATTGTTCTGTACTGGAATTGTCGTTCTGGCCGGAACCGGGTATCTACAGAAGCTTCTTCAGTCTTTCTCGTCAACAGACGATGCCTTTACGGTCAGCCGGAATAATCGTTTCTATGCGTTTTCCTATTATTGGCATCTTTTCTTGAAACATCCACTTTTGGGCATGGGATTTGCCAGAAATGATGTGTACAAGTCAATCGTTCATGGCCCACTCGGCATAGCGGATATAACGGATGTGGGCTTCGTAGGACAGCTGGCTACACTTGGAGTATGCGCTTTTATTATTTATATTCCATTTCTGTTTTATCTTTTTAAAACGGCAATTAAGACGGGAAACCGAATAGTACTAATGGGGGCTTTATATTGCCTGCTGACGTCAGTGACATTGATTGCATTGAATGCGCCGAATATCGTGTTGGTTCCGTTTTTACTGGCTTATGCATTTTATGAAAATCGGAAATCTGAAGCAAAAATGGAATATGTTTTGCAATGAACACAGGGACTTATAGTTTCTTGCCGGGAGTCAGAAATGTATTTTTAAACCGTATATTCATGATAAGCGAATGCCGTAACTGACTGTGGCTGGAAGAAGTTTTAAGGAAAATCACACATTCCCACTTGGAGGAAAACGCATGTACGACGAAAAAATCAAATTACTTGACTCATATATTGATGAATGCACTAATTGTCTTCAAATCGGAAGTGAAAAAAAGGCACAGGAAATCATTGACGAATTTATTGCAGTGTTTAGTGGAGAAATTCCTGCTATCATTAGAGGACTGAAATCACGCGAATATGGTTCTGATGGTCATCCATATTTGGAGGATATCGAAATAGTGAGGCGAAAACTTGAGAAGCACAAGACAGATGTGAAAAAAGCGGCAGATGACAAGGAGTATGATCTTAAGATTGCAGAGGCGAAATCTACCAAAATAAGTAACAGCAATACACAGTCAATGTCTGTAAATATTTCTTTGGAACAAGTTTGTCGTGCTATTGAAGAAGAGCAGAAGGACAATCGGCTATCAAAAGAGGATGTTGAGAAATTACAGGATCTTTTGGGACAGGTTGAACTTGCCAAGGCTAAAAAGAAGGGAGTCTGGGAAAAAGTCAAGCCGGCTTTTGCTTTCCTTCTAGATAAGGGAGCTGATGCACTTATTGCTGCGGGACCTTATTTGCTGAATGCCCTAAAATCAATAAGCTAACTGGGACGCATAGTAATTTGCCTTTATCTATGACGCTTGAATATGGGGTTTAAAGGTATTGGAAGGTGAGATGATGGATTGGATAAAGAGTCTTTATATCCAAGGATTTAAGAAGTTTAAGCATTTAGAAGTGCCATTCAATCAGCATACGAATATTCTTGTTGGCGAAAATGAGGCTGGGAAGAGCACCGTATTGGATGCGATTAAGACTGTATTAAATCAACAATATCGTAATGCGGACAAATCTATCCTTGGAGAACTGTTTAATCAACAATTCAAAGATGAATTCAGAGCCAATCCGGCAATAGAAACGCTGCCTAGTATCTGTATCGAAGTTTTCTTCGAATTAGAACCGGATCATAAAGATGCTGAATATTTTTATGGACAGAATAATCATACGGAAAAAGCCGAATATGGCGTATGCTTTTCTTGTGAGTTTGATCAAGAGCTTGGACAAGGATTAGAGGATCAGATTGCTCAGGGCCATATACCATATGAATATTATGCTTTAAAATGGACGACTTTTGCTGGGCGGCCATACCAGATGATAAAACGTCCATTAGGGTTCGTTGCCATAGATACAGCTAATACAAACACATCGCAATCATTTAACTATTATAATAAGGCTTTGTTCAATAGCAGTTATAGTGATAATGATCGTATGTCCGCAAAAAATCAGTTTAGAGAGAAACTGGGCGTGACGTTTGATGATCTTAATCTTCCTGTTTTGGATTCACACCAGAAGTTTGGAATTGACCTTAAAAAAATCATATTAGAAAACATCATATCTATTTTTCAAGATGACATTGCTTTGGAAAATAAAGGCAGCGGTATGGAAAGCCTGATAAAAACAAAAATCGCTTTGAATCGGAGGCAAACGCATCTGGATGTTGTTCTTCTTGAGGAACCGGAGAACCACCTGTCTTTTTCAAATCTACGGAGAATGATTGCCATCATTGAAAAACAGAAGAACGAGTCACAAATTATTATTGCCACTCATAGTAGTATGATTGCCAGTCGTTTAAATTTAAACAATGTGATCTGGATAGCAAATAATAAAGCAAAATCGTTACGTAATGTAGATCCTAAAGTAGCAAGCTTTTTTGAGAAAGCCGATGATAACAGTTTTCTGCAGTTATTACTGTCCAAGAAGGCAATCCTTGTTGAAGGAGCAACTGAATATTTATTAGTTCCGTATTTCTATAAGCAAATAGTTGGACGAACACTGGAGCAGGATAATATCACGATAATCGCATGCAATGGTGTTTCGTATAAGAATTATTTGGCAATAGCGAGCACGACAGAGAAGAAAATCGCTGTTATTACTGATAATGATGAACTTCAAGGAAAAATAGACGATGCTCAGGAATGGAATGACAAGAATAAGGTGACAAGAATTTTCATGGACTCGAATTTGGAGAGGTGGACATGGGAAGTTTGTATGTATAGGCAAAATGCGGAGGCCTTGAACGGTCTGGTCGATGTTCAAAAAGGAGCCAAATATCCTTTTCATGGCAAGACGTATGAAGATGAACCAGTGCTGGGGAAGATGTTAAATAACAAAGTCGAAACAGCGTATAAGATGCTGTTAAGCGGGAAGAAGTTTACAGCTCCGGATTATGTAGAGGATGCTATAAAATGGATAAGCGAGTGATATTGGCAGTTGCTGGATCTGGGAAAACGTATTACATCTGCAATCACATTGATATAACCAAGAAGAACCTAATCCTTGCATATACTCATGAGAATATTACGAATATTATCAATGAGCTTACTAAATCATATGGGAGAGTTCCTGAATTAACATCGGTTATGACGTTCGATGCTTTTATTAATCGGTTGTTATTAAAACCGTATGAACCGTCCATTTTTAAACATTTCCATTGCGAAGGAGCAAAGAGCAATGGGATCACTATGATGAAACCTCCAACTAGAACTATACCGAATGGTAAAAGAAATGTTCCAAATCCACAGTACAAGAAAAAGAGTGAGTTTGAACACTATATAACGCAATCGGGATTTTACTATTGTGATAATCTTGCGGAGCTCATATTAGAAGTAAAGTGTGATGGAAGGGCACTTGTTAAAGACATAATAGCCACACTTAACTTGTTTTATGACGAAGTCCTTATTGATGAGTTTCAAGATTATCGTGAGAAGAATTATGATTTATTGATGGCCCTAGTGAAAGGCCTAAATCATGTACTTCTTGTAGGAGACTATTATCAACATTCTGTTTCTGGTCGTAACAATAGTGGAAAACCGTTTGCTAAGAAGGGAAAAGAAATATCATTTCAGGATTTTATCAAGGAGATGGAGGCTAATCACCTTACGGTGGATACCAAATCCTTGAAGACCTCCAGGAGATGTGGCAAAGAAATATGTGATTACATAAAAGCTACACTGGGAATAGACATCACTAGCGAGGATAATCATCCTGGAAAAATTATTTTTGTAGATGATGCAGACCAAGCTAAAGCAATCTTGCTGAATGATAATATAGTAAAACTGCTTTACCGGAATGCCTCAAAGTATGCTGAAAGGTATTCTATACATGCTATGAATTGGTCATATTCAAAGGGAGATACGTTTACAGATACTTGCGTTATACTGACGGGATCAACAGATAGTATGTTCAAAAATTACAAGCAGGTAACGCTCGATTCATCAATTACTAGGAACAGGTTGTATGTAGCTTTGACACGCTCGAAACACGATACATATATTATTTCGTCTGATGTTTTCCAAGGGGCGTTAAAAAGTATAAATGTTTCCGCGTGAAGAAGTTTGGATTTTGAGCTGAATGATCTAGACATCTGAATGGGGTGAAGGTCTGAGTCTGGCGCCTGCTTCTCTGACGATTGATTTAAGGGAGAGCCAATGTGGTTAATGATTTGATATGAATAGAATATCTATTAGTAAAAATGTAAAAAGAAAATTGTATGCGGAGTCAATGGGACGGTGTATGAACCCTGCATGTCGATGTGAATTGTTTCGTGAGAATGGTGATATTATTGAGAAGGCACATATTGATCCTTATTGTGCTACTGCGGACAATTCGTTTGAAAATCTGGTACTGCTGTGCCCCAACTGCCATACTGATTTTGATAAGAACCATAGGTTCTCATCAAAAGAGGTGCTTGAATGGAAGAGAATTCGACAGGAAGAACTTAAAAAATTTTTCGGAAAGAAATTTTCAAGCTTTGAAGAACTTCGAGAAGAGGTTGCTCCCTTGCTTATGCACAATCAAATGATATACAAATACTACTATTTAAATGGAGATCATAAGCTGTGGGATGCGAGAGAAGCCGCTATCCTATCAAATAATCGTAAAATCAGGACTTTAATTCAATCAAATTTACGACTATTTCAGAAGCACTCAATACCGGAGTATTCAAACCTTGAAGTTGCGCAAAGATTTATTGCACATATAGATGAATTTGAAATCTCACGTGCTGACGCCGAAAAGAATCGTAGGATACTATTTCCAGCTGAAATAGATTCGATTTTTGGAATCACACCTGTCGATGAGGGGTCCTTAATTCCTTCGGTTGAGTCTCTTGAGGCTTTGATTGCTAAATTAAAACAACGGAAGACCTTTATAAATTTTAGTATCACACAGAAAGATGCTTATGTTGAATATATAGAAAACCAAGAGTATATGATTCTTCATCTTACAGATTTGCCAAGGCTCCGACAAGTTTACAATGACTATGGATGTTTTCGGCGCACTGGCGTTAGACTGGAGAGTCTTCTGTTTGCGCTGAGATATATGCAGTTAAGAGCTGTTTCATATACTTTTACACATGATGCCTGCCTTAGAGAGATCCGAGCGAAAAATTATAAGATTATCTTTGTGTATGAGTACTGCCTGAGCAGAGCGAAAATTGAAGAAATGATGCCAGAACCGGATACAGTAATTGTAAACCTTCAAGATTGGAATGGTGATAAGTGCATATCGACAGAGGCACGTGATGTGGCAAAAGTTTTTGGGGTGAGATTATTGACGAAAAGGAATTTCTGTGGACTCATTAACAGCATTAGTCAAAGTGATGGATGTAATTAAGTATAACGCCTTTTTGTTTAATGCATTTGAATACGCTTATTTATTCGGTTCCACGCTTAAAGGCATTGAGAAAATCAATGACATTGATATTCTTTTGATTTATAAGGAGTTCTCAGAGGATATAGTCACGAAGACTTGTGCGATAAGAGATCTCTTAGAACATGTTACTGGCATAAGTGCGGATATTACAGCATTGAGTGAGCTCGAGTTGGAAGAGACACAATTTTTGCGTGAACTTAACGGTATTTATTTGAAGATAAAATAAGTCAGGCATCTACGGTTGTATGCACTAAATGACGCCAAGATTCAGTGAATAACAGTACAAATCCCGTCTGTAATGTATGAGGTTAGAGAATGAAGAATAACATCGAAATTGGTATAGTAGGAGCTCCCATTAATAATGGCAATCTTGGCTGTCAGGCGCTGACGTATTCTATCGTCAGCCTGCTTAACGAAATCGCCAGGAGGAATCAGCTCTCTTTTTTCTATCATGTGTTTGAGTGGGGGCCGGATCGGCAGCTGGATGATGCATTTTGCAAGCGTCTGGGGATGGATCCGGGCCGCCTGGACTCTGTGAGGCAGGGCGTTTATCATGATTTTCTTCGGAAGATAAAGCACTATCGTGACAGTGCCAGAATGAAGGAGACGATCAAAAAATGCGATTTCTTCATTGATCTGACGGAGGGCGACAGCTTTACGGATATCTACGGGCAGCGGCGATTTGATGAGCTGACGGATATCAAGGAGCTGATTGAAAAGACTAATGGCAGGCTGATCCTTGGCTCACAGACGTATGGCCCATTCCGGAAAAAAGAAAATGAAGAGCGGGCTGCATTTGTTATTAAGAAGGCAGCGGCCGTCTTTACCCGCGATCAGCTGTCCGGCGATTATGTCCGAAAGATTTCAGGAGTCGATCCTGTGCAGACTTGCGATCTTGCATTTCGGCTTCCATTTGCATCGGGAAAATCGAAGGATAATGCAAAGAGAACACCTGAGAAAATCGGCCTGAATGTTTCGGGCCTGCTTGTCTCGAATTCGCTGGAGAATACACAGAAGAGCTTTTCATTAAAGACGGATTACGATGCATTTGTCAGCGGGATTCTTGACTACCTGACCGCTCATCATTTTGAGGTCCATCTGATCGGTCATGTTCAGGCTGATTATGATATCAACAAGGAGTTCAAGAAAAAATATCCAAATGTGATTCTTGCGCCGGAATTCGACAACCCGATGGACGCTAAGTCGTATATTTCCGGGATGGATTTATTTATCGGATCGCGGATGCACGCGACGATCGGTGCGCTGACGAGTGATACGCCCGTCGTGCCGGTCGCTTACAGCAGAAAGTTCACCGGTCTGTTTGCAACAGTCGACTATCCATACGTCGTTGATCTGCAGAAGACGGACACGGAATTGGCGGTGAGACAGGTAGTGGAGCGAATCGAAGCGTATGAGGACACGAAGACCGCGACGGACAAGTCGTATCGTATAGCGGTTCAGAAGAACGAAGAGTGCTATAAGGCGTATGAAAGAGTGATCAATAAGCTCCTTGGCGAATAAGAACTATCTCAGGAAAGGTATAAAAACTGGATTGCCGAATATGAATCGTAATGAGAAACGTAATAAAACAATTTTAAAAAATACAGTTATATTTTCAATAGGTAACCTTGGTTCTAAGGTGCTAGCTTATGTCATGATGCTGGTATATACACACTTTATCAGCACATCTGATTTAGGCTATTATGATCTTATTATGACGACGGTGAGCTTGGTTGCACCGTTGGCTACGATGGCTTTTGATGAAGGAGAATACAGATGGCTGATTAGTGCCCGTGTCGAGGACAGAACGCGAATTATATCGACCTGTATTAAGACTGTTATAGCCACAACCCTCTGTTTAATCGCAGCACTGTTTCTGCTGAATGTGGGATTCCATTTCCGATATGTTGTACTGATTGCTCTTTACCTGGGAGGCAGCCTGATCTACTCATTGGTTCTTAATGCCACTCGTGGACTTTCTCATAATAAGTTGTATGCAGCAAGCGGAATCCTGAACAGTTGTATACTTCTGGTTATGGAGCTTGTCGGACTGGTGGCCCTGCACATGGGCATCGAAGCACTTCTTATCGCCAATGTAATATCTAATACGCTTACAATACTTTTTCTGTATTTCAAGCAGCAGGAATTTTGGGGCATTGGCCGACAGAAGTATGATAGAAAACTGGCCAGACAAATATTCAATTATTCGATGCCATTGGTTCCTAACCAGATCAGCTGGTGGATCGTTAATTCATCTGACCGTTATATTATTCTTTTCTTCCTTGGTACCTCTTTTAATGGTATTTATGCTATTTCAAATAAGTTTCCTACGGTAGTAACGGTCATTACTACTATTGTTTATATGGCACTGCAGGAAACAATCATCAAGGAATACAACGCTTCAGACCGAAATGCATTCTACAGTAAGACCTTTAAAAATTATTATGTGTTTTTGTTCAGTCTGATTATGTGTGGCATACCAGCAACGAAACTTGTGATCAATTGGTTTGTAAGTGCTGCGTATAATGATGCCTATAAATATATGCCATTCTTGTATATGAGCACTGTTTTTAGTGCGCTGAGCAGTTTATTAGGAATTGGCTATCAGATCTCAAAGGAAACAAAGAGAAGTGTACTTTCTACAATAACAGCGGCAGGCGTAAATGTAGCGGTCAATGTCTTACTGATTCGATTTATTGGATTGCATGCAGCCAGCTTTTCAACACTTGTTGCTTATGTGGTACTGTTCATAGTAAGAATTTACCATTCTAAGAGATATTTTACATTAAAGATAAATTGGGCACTTTTCATTGGTATGTTTGCTTTGTCAATATTGGTCGCAGGAGTATCATATATCTCGAACGATGTGATAAATATCATTCTTACTGTTGTTACAGCGTTCATTATATTTTATTGCAACAAGGGAATAATCAATCTGATCTTAAAGAAAAAAGCAATGGCATGAGCATGATGGGGGAGAAAAAGTAAAGGAACCGATTGCAGATAAAATGGAGGAGCATGATCATAGATTTTATCAATGAAATTTTTTTGATGGTTCATTCATCTGATTTAAGCGAATGGCTTTTAAGTATCGGAAAAGATAGGGAGGAAAAATGGTACAGGGATTAAGAAAGATCAAGAACCAGTATGTAGAGCGCTTGAAAGTAAATAACGTTTTAAAGGAAACAAAAAAAGAGATATTGGGAACAAGTGCGGGGACTACTGAATTAGAAAGGAATATTCTCTTACTAGCCCACTCGTTGGAAAAAGGAATGAGCATCCCTTCTCCCAGACCCAAATTCGGCCTGCAAAAGGCGAAAACGCTTCTTCTTCTTTTGGAACAAAATGCCGGAGATCAGCATATTTGCGGACGATATGCGTATATAGAGAGCGCAAGTGTTCTTGATGCATACTTGAATTTTACGGACAATGACGTCGCCGACTTAAAAAGACGATTTGATAAAATCAAGTTGATTTTGAAAAATGAGAATCCTGCGGGTGCTATTCACATTGACAGCATGAGTTCACTTTATGAAAGGCTTGATTTTCCTGCTATTGACTACTTTCTGCGATCCAGACATAGTATTCGAAGCTTTGCTAATCGCGCTGTTGAGGAAGAAACGGTTAATAATGCGATTGCACTGGCCTTGAGAGCACCTTCGGCATGCAATAGGCAACCTGAAAAAGTTTACTGGACATCAGACCCATCGAAAGTTAGGGCGATGAACGAGTTAGTACCAGGAAATAAAGGATTTGAGGATCAAGTCCCAAACTGGGCAACCGTTACAGAAGACAGGTCTTTATTCGGTGCAAACGAGACCTTTCAGTGGTATGTGAACGGGGGTATCTTCCTTGCTTATTTGGTTAATGCTTTTCACGCTTATAAGATTGGCAGTTGCATTTTCCAATTGCCCGTTGCATACGAGAAAATGGATGAGATAAGACAATTAGCTCATATTCCGGCTAATGAGACCGTTATTGCGGCTGTAGGATTTGGCTATGCGGCAGAAAAGAATAAGTTTGTTACTGCAGATAGACGGTCGGTTGATGAAGTGGCACAGCGGTTCTAAAATGTTAACTTCCAGTGATTCGTGCAACTATAGCAACGCAATAAATTGATGCACT
>JBJFHK010000071.1:0-3050 GCA_051893535.1 Eubacterium sp.
GCGCACACCTGCCCGGTAGGATTTCAAGGCAAAAACAAATTGTCTATGAATCTGATCGGACGGGGGTGCGCTTTGTATTCAGAATTAAAAACGAGAGCGGCTGTTTTTGCACTTTCACGCAAGAACGGCCGCTTTTTTTCGCTTATAGCCCGCCATATCGTTGCCGCTCTCCGCCTCTGTTTCGGTTCGTTCGCATACATCAACGAATCGAAATGGAGGAAAACAATGGGATTCAACTACGCGCTTGAAAAACTCAAATTCGATAAAGAATGGGAGAAACTGCACGATGAATATTCGGCAGCAGGAATGAGCGAAGCTGCAATTGCTCAAATGAAAGCCTTTGATTGGGGATGGTTTTGCAGCAGACGGCTCTACAGTCTCCATAACCAGCCTCTGCCGGAAGAATACTGCTTTGACGAGGATAGGGCATCCACATTATTTCGCCGCTTCGCTGCGCTCTCTGTAGCCTTTGAGGACGATTTGGGAACCAGTCGCTATGGATGGCTGGAAAGCATCGAAGATCCGAGGCTTTATCAAAGGCTCAAAGCACTATCTGATAAGGATTTGGAACTGATAACCCTGATTGCCATTGATGGATACAGTCAGGCTGAAGTAGCACGGATGTGGGGGTGCTGCCGGAACGTCATCTACAAAAGGGTGCAGAGAATCAAGAAATTTTTGCAAAGAGGGTGACAAATCGCCTTTCTCGCTGCCTACACCGTGAAGGATACTTTTTCCTCATCCTTTCAGGCACATTGAAAATTGAATACACGGTATTACAGGTACGAAACCCGCGTGAATAGCGGCATAAGGCCCGGCGCGATGACGACGGCTTGCAGGAGGTGAATGGACAAGCTGCCAGAGCGATCAACGGAGCTTTAGACCCGGTGTGGCAATCCGGGCGCGATGACAGCGCGGGAGCTAACGATACTTTCTCACGACCTCCCACAGACTAGAGGGGGAACCCTGCGGCGCACGAGTAAAACGACGCTGCGGAGTTATGACAGCCCTGCCAGGGGCGGCCTGTAATATTCCTATCGTCAGGGGCGCGTGGCAAATATGACGAATATGTTGAAAGTAGAACGGGCAGCCGTATCACATAGTATGTATGTTGTGACATCCCAAAATGAATGCGATACGGCTGCCTTTGTTTGCATAACTTCTGCGTAAAGTGACAATAATGAGAACAGTAATAATGCAGAAAGGATAGCTTATGATCGCTGCGGAAATAAAAACTGATGTGACAACAGTTCGCATTCATGATGAGTTTTGTAGCAGCCCATCTCAGGGTTGCATATCTCACATGAATCAGATCGTCACCAATTCTTACAAGAGAAGAAATACGGAAGGACAATCCTCCGCCCCCAAAAACACCAATTCTATGCCGCAGTAAATGCTGCGGCAATTTCCATAAATTGGCGTTCGTCATATCGTTGACGGCGTGACTGTCCAACCGTATAATAAGCCAGAAAGGAGGCCCTGTATGGAGCAATATGTTAAGTACCTTCGTAAGTCGCGTTTCGACCGGGATTATGCAGAGCTGAGTATAGAGGAAACACTGAAGCGGCATGAAGCGATCCTGGACCGGCTGGCAAAAGACAGAGGGTATTATATTGCTAAAACGTACTATGAGGTCGTTTCTGGCGAATCCATCGCTGCAAGACCCGAAATTCAAAAAATGCTTGAAGAAGTAAGTGCTGGAATTTATGCTGGCGTCCTTGTCGTAGATCTGGAACGTTTGGCAAGAGGAAACGGTGCTGACCAAGCGTACATCAGTCAGGTGTTCCAATTCTCCGGGACGAAGATTGTTACACCGACAAAGATATACGATCCTTCAAACGAATTTGACGAAGAATACTTTGAGTTCGGCCTGTTTATGAGCCGAAGGGAATACAAGACCATCAACCGCAGACTGATACGGGGACGTGACAGCAGTGCATCCGAAGGAAAGTGGATCAGCAGTATCGCCCCGTATGGATACAATCGAGTGAAGATTCCACATGAAAAGGGATTTACCTTGGAGCCACATCCAGAGGAAGGACCCGTGGTAAAGAAGATATTTGAGATGTATCTGAACCATCAAGGCACCAAGATCATTGCAAATTATCTAAACGACCACGATATTCCTACCAGGCACGGAGATCTTTGGACTTACTCAACAATCTCTCAGATCATTACAAACCCGGTCTATATGGGTAAGATCAGAAGGGGCTGGAGCAAGCAGATCAAGAGTATCGAGAATGGCGAAGTCAAGAAGCGCATCAAGCGCAAAAAAGACATGGATAGCTATGATATTTATGATGGTCTGCATCCTGGTTTGGTAAGCGAAGAGGACTTTATGAAAGCCCAGGACATTCGATTAGAAAAGAAACCAGCTGCACCGGTTAAAGAAGAGTTCCAGCTGATGAACCCGTTTTCTGGCTTGCTCTTCTGTGCAACGTGTGGCAAGAGAATTGGGCGTACAACCTTATCGGCAAAACACAATCATGCCCCACGCCTACGTTGCACAAATGCTAGGAACTGTCACAACGGAAGCGCATATTTTGAGGTTGTCGAAAAAGAAATCATAGGGGCGCTCCGCACTTGGCTGAAGGGCTACAAGGTTAAGATTGATACTGTAGGCTATGCAGACGATATTAAGGATGCTAAGAAGCAACTGTCCAAGCTAGATCAGGAATTAAAGAAATTATCTGCCCAGCTGGACAATGCTTTTGATCTCGTTGAGCAAGGCGTATATACTCTGGATGTGTTTCAGAGCAGAAGAGCCAAGTTGACAAAAGCGATGGAAGAACTTGATGAGCGTCGAGCAGAAGTCCAGACTTTGATCGCAAAGCTGGAAGCAAGTCAGACAACACAGGCAAATCTCATTCCTCAGACAGAAGAGCTACTGGCCAGCTATGATGATATGACGAATGAGGAAAGAAACGAGCTACTGAAAGAGATACTTGAGAAGATTGAGTATTACAAGGGAGCCGACGGACAGATCGTTATTGACCTATATCCACGGCTCCCGAAAATTTAGTGGTTTGTAGGTATCCTCAATTTACACA
>JBJFHK010000072.1:0-1419 GCA_051893535.1 Eubacterium sp.
CGGCTCCCTTCGCGCATGCTCACGCTTCCGACTCCGCCGGCCCTCTCCGGGCCGCGTATCTTCAGCCATGCCCCCGGATTCAGGCCGTCGATCGTCTGGCAGCGAGGCGCTCAGAAGTCCAGGCATAGGCCGCGTTGCAGAATCACAGCAGTCATTTGCGTATACTGTATACTTGAATTGCCCTCTTCAACAAAGAAACACATAACACACTCAGCGCGCAGGGGCCCTGATGCGGACGACCTGCGTGCTGAAGATGCAATATGTATTGGAAGTTTTTCTAGCTCATTGTGTATGCCCGGCAGTGATGAACTTTGGTATTACGCAGACTTGCAGAGGCTGCCGGGCATATTCACTGCGTGCGCTCAACTGAGCATGGGAAAATCTCTGCATATCTACCAGGGTATATGAAAGGAATTTCTCCTTTCTGACATAAATGATATGAAGAATTCAGCGTCACTCTTATTTCGCGTTCGGAACCTCTATCTCAAGGTCGGTCAGCGGGAAGCTGCAGCAGGGATGGATGTATCCGTAAACATGGTCGGCTTCGCGGCGGTGGTCCATTTCTGCCGGGGTGTAGATTTCTCCCCTGATCAGGCGGGAGTGGCACCACCCGTTCCATGATTGAAATGCGCGCCGCGGTGGAAAACATGGCCTTCCGTCTGTGCTGCAGGGAGGCTGATCCTGCCGCTGTCCAACAGCTTGAACGCGACACCCGGGAACTGAAAAACGCCATCGACGCGGGCCTCGATTCTTCCGAGCTTCCGGCGCTGATCTATAAATACCATCTGGATCTCTGCATTCAGAGCGGGAACAACATTCTTCCGCTCGTCATGAACAGCTTCAAGGAGGTCTCACTGGAGCTCTGGCGCGACTGGTACCAGTTTCAGGGTCCCGAGGAAACCCTTGAGACCCTTCAGCAGTACACCGTCTGCATCCGGGAAAACCGTCCGGACGATGCCATCGCCCTCTACGATAAGAATGCAGAAATTTTTCTCGACTGGTATAAGAAATGCCGGCTGTCTCTGGAGTAGACCATCTGCCGCCAGACAAAACCCACCCGGCCAGGGGAAAACGAGCTGCCAGGCTGCCGGTGTGTTTTCCGAATACCCGAAACACAAATAGCACGTCGGTATGCTGTATACCGACGGACACGCCTTCACAGCTCCGCATCCGGGGATCTGGCAGCACTGCATGCATGCCGTACACATCTGCACCATATTTCCACCGGCACTCGCCCGAATTGCTGACAATATTCATTCTTTTCGCGCAAGCACTGGAATGCTCTTGGAAAACGTTGTAAGATATGAATAAGATAAGAAGAAGACAAAGGAGATGAGAACATGGCAGAACAGCAGAATTTAAACGCGCATCAGGCTCTTCTCCGTCTGGAGGAAGGCAACCGCGCATATATGGAAGCCA
>JBJFHK010000072.1:1519-3046 GCA_051893535.1 Eubacterium sp.
ACCGGAAAGGTGGAATTTCTGGACTAATGGGAGATTCTGAAAGCCTGCAGTCCGAAAGGGTCGGAGCACATCGAAAGCATTCCCTGGTTTTCAGCCTGCCGGTTTACCAATAATCATGGCTTGTCCAGCTTCAGAGATGCAGCGGCAGATTGAAGCAGACATCTTCCTGCATCATTCTGACAGAAATTACCGATAACAAGCAGAAAGGCTGCAGCACAAACTATAATGAAAAATGTGCTGCAGCCCTTCTCCATCATTCTGCCATCTGCCGCTCCGATCAGCCTGCAGTCTGCAGCACTCCAAAAAATCAGCAGCAGCGCCGCCTGCAGTGCGGATGAATCCGCCACGCCGGACAACGCTGTTAATTCTATGTCTTAATTATTCTTTTCTTTGGCTGACATCTAAAAAAGGAGCCTGGTTTCTCAACCACCACTTCCGCAGTCCTCAGTACTGTAAAACGGCAGCTTCATGTTCATGTTCAAGAGGCACGGTGTCAGGATTCTGGTCATCCGGCAAAGCCCCGGCATCGAGGCCGGGGAAAATCCTTATTCATCACCTGGTGACCGGCAGCAGCGCCATCAGTCCCCCGCCGTTCCGGCGGCAGGAAAACGCAGCTGCTCCTCTGACTCGTCTGTCAGCCTTACTTCCCGGCAGGCCTCACAGCTCCTGCTGATTTCCTGGATCCTGCAGTTTTCGAAGAGTCCGGCTCGCGGTAGGAGGCCGCAGCCTTTGGGATGTCGCCGACTCCCTCCAGTACCATGGAAGGACGGAAGGCAAAGGACTTCATCATATCCCGGTCGAAGACGCCGGACATGACGAGTACGGTGGACATGCCG
Source organism: Eubacterium sp. (assembly GCA_051893535.1). GTDB lineage: Bacteria > Bacillota > Clostridia > Peptostreptococcales > Anaerovoracaceae > Aminicella. Next base: position 2,356 of record JBJFHK010000072.1, read on the forward strand.
CTCTCCAGCCCGGAGATCACGTCTGTATCCATGCGGTCTCCGATCATGACGGCTTCATTGGAATGACATCCAAGCCTCTTCAGCCCCGTGCGCATCATCAGCGGATTCGGTTTTCCGCAGAAATAGGCTTTGGTACCTGTAGCCATTTCCACCGGCGCAACCAGGGAGCCGCAGGCCGGCATGATGCCGTTTTCAATCGGTCCGGAAATATCGGAATTGGCACCGATCAGCTTGGCTCCGTTCATGACGAGATTGCAGGCCTTGGTCAGTGTATCCAGAGAATAGTTTTTTCCTTCTCCGATAACCACATAGTCAGGGTCCACATCGTTCATGACGATTCCTTCATCATACAGCGCATTCAGCAGTCCTGCCTCGCCGATGACATAGGCGGAACAGCCCGGCGCCTGGTCTGCAAGGAATGACGCGGTGGCCAGTGCACTTGTATAAAAATGCTCTTCCGGAACGTCCAGTCCCATACGGTTCAGTTTCTGGTTCAGTTCACGCGGTGTATAGCCGCTGTTGTTGGTCAGGAAGAGATAGGATTTCTTCTCCTCCTTCAGCCATTTTATAAATTCCTTCACCCCCGGCAGAATGATATTTCCATGGTAGATCACTCCGTCCATATCGCAGATGAAGCCTTTTTTCTCGTTAAAATTAATTGCTGCCATAATTATCACATCCTTACTTCTGA
>JBJFHK010000073.1:0-3043 GCA_051893535.1 Eubacterium sp.
GTTCCTGTTTATTCCGTTCCGGATCCGCTTCCGGCTGCCGCCTGACGGCTGGATTTGGTTGTTCCTCCGCTGCTGGAAGAATTACTATTGTTAGTTGTTCCATTTGCCGCGGATGAATTGGAATTTCCGTTGGCCGTACCGGAATTGTTCTGCTGAGAACTGTTATTGTTGTCAGTGGTGTTTCCGGAAGTATTTCCAGAATTATTCGTTGTAGTTCCGTTCTGCGTATTCTGCTGATTCTCGTCTGTGGTTGTTTCACCACCGGTGGTCTGGCCGGATGTGCTCTGGCCGTTATTCGTTGTGGTACTTCCATTTACGGTGCTGGAAGAATCAGAGGTCGTTCCGGAAGGAGCAGACACACCGCCTGCGCCGCCATAGGTTCCTGTAGTGTAATATTCACTGCCGACCTGTGTGACATCAGAAGGCATGCCCGGATAAGATCCCTTCAGCGCGTTTGGAATCTGGCTCATGATTCTGGACCAGAGAGCGGCAGCGTAATCACTCTTGCTGCTCAGCTGGATATTGGAATCGTTTCCAATCCAAAGTGAAGCGGAGTAGGAAGGCGTGAATCCATCGAACCAGATATCGTACTCATCACTCGTTGTTCCGGTCTTACCTCCGACGCTCACACCTGAAATTGCGGCCTTCTGACCGGTTCCTCCGGTGACAACGCCCTGGAGGCAGCTTTTCATGATCCAGGCGACACCGGAATCCAGGACTCTCTTCTTCTTTACGTTGGAAGAGGAGAGGATCTTCTTTCCGTTGTCGGTAACCTTGGTGTAGCAGATGGATTTCGTGGATCTTACACCGTTGTTTGCAAATGTTGTATAAGCGTTTGCCATTTCCAGGGTAGAAACACCGTTTGCCATTCCTCCCAGGGCAAGAGCAGCGGCATTTCTGTCATTTGTGGACCCTTTTCCTACAAGCGAAGTAATACCGAATTTCTTGACCATGTTATAGGAGTATTTAGTTCCGATCTGCAGGAAGATCTTCACGGCACAGGTATTGATGGATTTCTGCAGGGCTGTACGGAAGGTCTGAACGCCGCTGTAAGTTCCTTCGGAGTTTGTCGGCCAGGTCTGTCCGTTCACCGTTGTCTTTTCATCGATGACCTCGGAACCTGCGGTGATATAATTTCCCCAGCCGGCAGTACCCTGGCTGTCAATGCCGTAGTTGACAAAGTTATGCGTTTTTCCTGCTTTATGCTCTTCATAGCTCTGCTGCAGGGCTGCACCGTAAACGGCCAGGGGCTTGATGGAAGATCCAGGCTGACGGGTCTTTACAGCACGGTTATAGAGCTGTGTTCCCGTCTGTTTTCTTCCTCCGACCATTGCCTTGATCTGACCGGTTTTATTGTCTACGATCGTCATGGCAGCCTGAGGCTGGATGACTTTCTGGTTCAGCGTGTAACCGCTGCTGGTCAGGACTATTGAACCATCGGATGAGGTTTTGAACATTGCCCGGCCCGTTGTGCTTTTTACAAAGGATGCGGAGACAAGCAGGTTTCCGCTGCTGTCCAGTTTCTTTTTGCCCTGAGGGATGTTGATGTAGCCGCCAGGAATGGAGTAAAGCGAACCGTTCTTCATGGTGTACATCGTCGGGAATTCAACGCTGTAGTCAGTTTTTCCGTTCGAGACAGTCTTATAAATCTTGATCCGTTTACCTTTGTAAATGGTTATCGAGCCGTCGCTGTTCTTCTTCGCTTCATCTTTCGAGAAGGTGAAGTTTCCGGATGCGTCAAAGAAGTTGCTGTAGCTGTACATGATGATGGATCCGTATTTATTAATGATATTATTGGATGAATCATAGCTGATGTTCTTAGGCGTAGGGAAGTTGGAGTCGTCTTTAAACTCCTTTTCGATAACATTCTGCGCCTTGCGGTCCATCGTGGAGTAAATCTTCAGTCCGCCCTGGTAAACCTTGTTATATGCTTCTGCGTAACTGAGACCGTCTTTCTTCTGCAGATCGCTGATGACCTGGGATACAACGTAATCCGTGAAATAGGAATTGTTCGTGCTTGTGCTGCTGCTGTATCTCGGATTGAGCAGTTTCTTCAGCGGAATTGCTGCATATTTCTTATATGAGGCTTTGGAGATATAGCCCTGCTGATACATCAGTTTCAGGCAGGTGAGACGGCGGGTCTTTCCTGCGTCATTCATGATGTAGGTTCCATTACTGCTTCTGTGCAGAATATTGGTGGAGCCTGTCGTTACAGAACTGTTGGAAACCAGCTGTACCGGCGCATAATGTGTCGGCCACTGCGGCAGGGAAGCCAGCAGTGCGCACTGCGCGACATTCAGCTTTGATACGCTTTTTCCGAAATAGGCTTCCGATGCGGCCTCAACACCGTTGGAGTTGAATCCGAGGTAAATGGTGTTCAGGTAAGCTTCCATGATCTGCTTCTTCGTCAGATTGTGCTCCAGCTGCATGGTGTACCAGGCTTCGATGATTTTTCTCCTCATGGAGCGCTTGCTCATGGTCTTCTTCAGATAGACATTTCTGGCAAGCTGCTGGGTGATTGTACTCGTTCCGCTGATGTCGCCGCCGGATGTAATAGATTCTTTAATCGCTCCGAAGATTCGGGTGACGTTGAATCCGTGATGCGTCCAGAATGTCTTATCCTCCAGCGCAACGTAGGCATTGACCAGATTCTTCGGCATATCCTTATAGGACAGCCAGATACGGTTTTCACCGGAGTAGACACTGCCGGCTTTTTTGCCGTTTGCGTCATAGACGACTGTCGTTCTGGAAAGTGTGCTTTTTAAGTTACCTGGCGTGACATCAATTTTCGGTGCCGTGATAATACAGGCCGCCGCGTAAACGAATACCGCCAGAATCAGCAGCAGGATGGCCCATAAGATCGTATCCAGGATCTTATGCTTCCTCTGCCATGGAAGAAGGAATTTTCCCTTCCGGGCAGAGGCGGTGCCTGCAGGCTGACCTTGTGCACGATTATATTTATCGCTTCTCATAAAGTACCGCCTTTACTTAAGATTTCAATCTTCTCGACAAAAGTTAACTTCGATATATTATACCACAAGGG
>JBJFHK010000074.1:0-3020 GCA_051893535.1 Eubacterium sp.
CTCGCGCTCTGCCGGCGCTTCGCCGCACTCACTGCTCCAGGCTCCACCGGAGCCTTCCGCGACGTTCGTGCCTCCGGAGTTCGACTCTCCTCATCAAAAACAGAAAAAGGACTGATGCACAACTCTTTCCAAGTGCATCAGTCCTTTTTCAAATGGAGATGAGGAGAATCGAACTCCTGTCCGAAAACATTTCCGCCTCATTTTCTCCGGGCGCAGCTGGTGTTTTATGATTCGCCCCATCGTCCGTCCATCAGCAGACTGGCGATTTCGCTATCCCTTAGTTCCTTATCTGATCAGGGACGTTCAGATAAGTTTTCCTGCATGAGTCGATGCCATGATTCCGGTCTGCAGGTGAGCCGGAGATGACAAGCAGGCTGAACTAGGCAGCCAGTGCTAAATTGCTATTATTATTGTTAGCGTTTAAATTTAAATTTGCCATTTTTAACGCAGACTTGGCGACTGCGGCCCGCTTATGAAGTTTCTATACCCCCGTCGAAACCTTTACATCCCCATGATGCGATGCCTGGCCGGCATCGATCTGTACTGTAGGTTTTTGGTTACTCTTATTATACACAAAATACAAGGCAGATAAACCGTACAATTAAAACAGGCTGCGGCGGTCTGGGGGCAGTCAGCACGCTCGTGAAGCCGCCGGCAGTCTGGGTTAGAGTTCATCCAACTTCATACACAGATAACTATTATTGTATCAAAGTTACGATATTAGATATCTCTAACTAATGCTATTCTACCTTATCTCTATATGTTTGTCAAATCTGGCTTTATTTCCAATTTTTCACAGCGCGGTCAATTTTCCGCTCTGCGTCGCGTTTTGCCATGGTATCGCGCTTATCATAGTTTTTCTTTCCCCGTGCAACCGCGATTTCGACTTTTGCGAGTCCCTTGTGGTTGATGTAAATTTTCAGGGGAACCAGGGTCAGTCCCTGCAGGGTGACTTTCCCGATCAGTTTGCGGATCTCCCGCTTATGAAGCAGCAGCTTCCTCGGTCTCAGGGGATCCACATTAAAGCGGTTTCCCTGTTTATACGGGCTGATATTCATCCCGTACAGCCAGACTTCTCCGTTTTCCACGCGGGCGTAACTCTCCTTGATGCTGACTTTTCCCTCGCGGACGGATTTGATTTCCGTTCCGGTCAGCACGATTCCCGCTTCCAGAGTCTCTTCAATAAAATAGTCATGGCGCGCTTTTTTATTATTTGCGGCCAGTTTATAGCCGTCATCTTTCTTTTTCACGTTTAAACCTCCTGGCAGTCCGGGAGAGCGTATTCTTTTCCGGGTTTCCGGCGCAGAAGCTTTCCGCGCCCTGCGGCCTTGCCCGTTTTTCTTTTGTCCCGGTTAATTCGACTTGTAAGGATTCTTGATGGTGCCGATCTCACTGAACGGATACAGCCGGAACACGACCTTGCCGACGATCTTGTTCTTCGCCACGGCGCCAACGCTGGCGTAACGGCTGTCTATGCTGACCAGCCGGTTGTCTCCCATGCAGAAGTAGTGGTTTTTCGGCACAGTGTAGTTCAGAATCTTTCCGTTCGTCTCTCCGTCATGCGTGTAGGACTGCTTGTCTTCCTTTCCGTTAATCCACACCTTGTTGTTTTCAATCGTGATCTTGTCGCCCGGCAGACCGATGACCCGCTTGATCAGCATTTTCGGCTTTCCGTTCTCGGTCGTCAGTTTTGACTTGAAGATGATGACATCACCCTTCTGCGGCGTCTTGTCACCCTTATAGGCCAGGCGGTAAACGAACAGATAGTTGCCGTCCTGGAAATTCGGCAGCATGGACGTCTCGCGGACCACGGTCGGCCGGATGACCTGAATGATCAGCAGTGCAATGCACACCGCAACGGCAATTTCAATGACCCAGTACAATATTGCTTTTCCCACAGATCTCCCCTGTTTCCGATTATCTTCAGCTCTCATTATTTCCCCCATTTACAATTCAATGCGTCCGAACAGCTCTCTGCAGACAGCGTCCAGTTTTTTCGGCAGCGGCGCGGTCACACGCTTTCCGTTCAGATACGCGTATTTCTCCGGCATATTCTCGAACTCCAGGCACCAGGCATGCAGAAACTGCGTGCACAGACCCCATCGTTTTCTCACCGTCCGGTTGACCTCAGGATCACCGTACTTCGGATCTCCCGCCAGCGGATGCCCCGCGGCAGACAGCTGAACGCGGATCTGATGCGTCCGGCCGGTCTCGATTTCCACCTCAGCCAGCGTAAACCCGCCGTATTTATCCGTCGAGTACAGCGGCCTTGCTTCCGTGTGCATGAGTTTTCCCTCATCGGCGATACTCACGCGGTTCCGCTCTTCATCCTTTTCCATCCTGTCTGTCAGGGACAAAGGTTTCCTGAGCAGGCCGGAAACGAGTGTCAGATACCGTTTATGCACGCGGCCGCGTTCCTTGATGATCGCATTAAAAGTCTGCAGAGCCTCGTAATTCTTGCAGAAAATGACCAGACCGGATGTATTTCTGTCCAGACGGTTCACCGGAGCCGGAGAAAATGTCTTCTCCGTCCTCGGGTCGTACTGCCCGGTCTGAATCAGATAGTCCAGCACCTGGTTGGCAAGATGATTGCGGTGTTCCTGTTTATTTCCATGTGTCAGCAGGCCGGCCGGTTTCACGACAATCAGAAGGTCGTCATCTTCATATGCGATTTTAAACTGTTTTTTCGCATGCTGAACCCTGCGCGGCTTCTGAAGCCGAGCCAGCTCATCTTCATGAAGATAGAGGGTCAGCTCATCGCCTTCCTGAAGGATATAGTCCTCCTTCCGGCGTTTTCCGTTGACCTTCACGTCTTTTCTGATCATCTTGTAGACCGCGCTGAGCGGTGCGGCGTCCAGGTATTTCCGAAGGAACTTGTCCAGGCGCTGCTGCTTTTCATTTTTTCCAATTTCTAATGTAACCATACTTAGTGTATTATACATCAGTACATCTGAGAAATAAAGAATGTATACTCTTGCTCGTTTGTCCTTTGTCCCTGAATATGCTAAAATACAGGGATA
>JBJFHK010000075.1:0-2979 GCA_051893535.1 Eubacterium sp.
GCCAGGGTTTGATACATATCGAATTTTATTGTGTGCATGAGCCCTCCAGATTATTTGGTTTTAACGGTAATTCCCTTACTCTTATAGTAATCGGCAGCGCCTTTGTGGAACGGAATGGTAATGCCTTCTACAGCCTTCTTTGGTGTGTAGTCGAGATGGGCGCTGACTTTTCCCTGCATATGATCCTTATATTGGAATAAGAACTCTGTGATCTCTTTTACCGTCGCCTCAGGGAGGTTTTTCTTTACCAGGAAGACGCAGCGGACACCTACCGTCTGGATGTCGTCTGTCTGACCGTCATAGGTATTGGCAGAGATTTTTGCCCTGACCATGTAAGGGTTGGCCTTGAGAATGCGTTTCTGATGCTTTGTATCGATGGAAAGCAGACGGACCGGCGTCTTTTCGTTTAAATTGGAGATGGCGTCTGTTTTGGCACCGGCAGTGATGAATACAGCGTCAATCTTCTTGTCTTTCAGGGCCTGCATAGCCTTGCTGTAGCTCAGGTGCTGTTCATGCACTGTTTTTGAGGAAAGACCGTAAGCGGAGAGAATTTCTTTTGCATTCTGGCTCGTTCCGGATTCTTTTTCACCGGTACTTACTTTCTTTCCTTCGAGGTCTTCAATTGTCGTGATTTTGGAGTCCTCTCTGACGACGATCTGGCACTGTTCTGTGTAGAGTCCTGCAATTGCGCGGAAATTCTGCATCGGTTTTTTGCCCTTGTAGTTTCCTTTGCCGTAATAAGCGGCTGTCGCCATATCGTTCTGCGCCAGTGTCAGCTGAATGTAATCCTCGTTCAGCAGGCGGATATTGGATTCTGATCCGGCGGTTCTTCTGGTTGTAACCTGCAGAGCGGAATCCTTATGGTTCAGGATGTTGGCGAAGTGAGCGCCGAACTCCTGATAAATACCGCCTTTGCGCGCGGTACCGAACTTCAGTGCGTGGGAGACATAGCGGCATCCGGTCATGGAGACGATCATTGCTGCCGCAATTACTCCGGTCAGGATTAATTTTAATTTCTTGTTCATATTCTCTATCCTCCTCAGCCTGAGTTGAATAAAAATAAAGGGCCGCAAGCAGCCCCGTGCATATAAGCATATAGACGTATATAATCTATCACAATTCTTGATTATTGACAAAGGAATACGGGAAGATTTTTGAAAAGCATAAGGAATTCTGGTAAAATAGTAAAGGTCTGAATGATGATTCAGCGAAAGCTTATAAATATATACCGGATTTTCAGAAATGTCCGCAGATCTGCGGAGGCTTAGGGAGGTTGAAACAGATTGAATACGAAGCATTTCAGAAAAATTAATGAGGAAAACACACAGGAAGAACAGCCGAAGGTGCTTGCCTTTCTGCAGAAGGCCGGAGAGCTGCTGGAAATCATCGCTGCGGCGTTCATGTGCATTGCTGTGATCATTGCCTTTATCAAGATGGTACCCGTTCTTCAGCAGTTCTGGAAGGGGAACTCGCTCAGTTCAGATTTCAATCATTTCATAGAAAGCATGTTTACGGTTGTTATCGGAATCGAGTTTTTGAAAATGCTCTGTCAGCCGGATGCCGGCAATGTCCTGGAAACGCTGATCTTTCTGGTTGCACGTCATATGATTGTTACGCAGACCACACCTGTTCAGGATCTGGTTTCAACGATCAGCATTCTCCTGCTTCTTCTGATGAAGAGGTTTATTCAGGATCCGGGCTGTTTCGGGAAAAAACTGCCGGGAAAGTCTGGACGCCACAGATTGGAACAGAAAGATGATCAGGCATCATCAGAATCAGACAAAGCCTGAACGTGCAAGAGGGGAAAAGTGCCTGTGGCTGTGCGCAGGACAGAGGTTCAGAGCTGATATGAAAAGAGAAGATAAATATATTATCATAAAAGAAAATTATTAAAAAGAGGAATCACACAGATGGAAGATTATTTAGTACGTGCTGCGGCGGCAGACCTGCATATCCGTGCATTTGCCGTACGCTCAACGAATCTGGTGCAGAAGGCCCGTGAAATTCATCAGACTTCGCCGGTCTGCACGGCGGCCCTGGGACGTCTCCTGACGGCCGGCTCTATGATGGGCAGCATGATGAAGGGGGATAAAGATATAGAAACCCTGCAGATCCGTTCAGACGGTCCGATTAAAGGGATGACGGTTACCGCGGATAACCACGGAGATGTAAAAGGCTTTATTAACAATCCGCAGGTTGAAATTCCGCTGAAAGATGAGAAAGCCGGAAAGCTCGATGTCGGTTCGGCAGTCGGAAGCGGTGTGCTCAGCGTGATCATGGATCTTGGCCTGAAAGAGCCGTATACAGGTCAGTGTGCCCTGCAGACGGGAGAGATCGGCGATGATCTTGCCTATTATTTTACGGTATCTCAGCAGACTCCGTCCGCTGTGGGTCTGGGCGTCATGATCGACACGGACTGCAGCGTAAAAGAGGCTGGCGGATTCATCATCCAGCTGATGCCGGACTGCCCGGAGGAAAGTATTTCAAAGTTAGAGAAGCGTCTTTCAGAGATTCATTCTGTGACAAAACTGATGGAGCAGGGGATGACACCGGAAGAAATGCTTCAGGCGCTGCTCTCCGACCAGAATCTGGAATTTAACGGCAGCATGCCGGTACAGTACCGCTGTAACTGCAGCAGAGACCGGGTTCTCCGCTCCCTTGCCGCGATTTCCACGAAAGACATTCAGGAGCTGATTGAAGAGGACAAGCCGGTGGAAATGGAATGCTATTTCTGCCATTCCAAGTACAGCTTCAGCCCGGATGAACTGAAAGAGATTCTGGAGCAGAGGAAGAAACAGAGAGCGGAAGACCTTGAAAAGAATGAAGCGGAATAGCTTCTCTGCAGGATGAGCATGAAGGGCAGCAGAAAGCTGTTCCTGTTCCCGTAACTGCTGTCTTCATGCCTGGTAAATTTTGTCTGAATGCCTGAACAGGTATCCATATATTTAATGATCAGAGAGGAGTATGAAAAATGACTTA
>JBJFHK010000076.1:0-16625 GCA_051893535.1 Eubacterium sp.
CGCTGCGGTTAAAAAGCTCAGTGCCCAGTTCCTCTTCAAGCGCCGCAATCTGCCGGGAAAGAGTCGGCTGGGTGATATGAAGCTGGTCTGCGGCTTTGGTAAAGCTCAGTTCTCTCGCGACTGTAAGAAAATATCTCAGTGTTCTCAGTTCCATAATGCGATCCTTTCTTACGGATATTATACATGAAGAAAGAGCCTGCCGGCAGAAAAAAGACAGGTGGAAACCCGAATCTTTTCCGGGGCTTTCGCGCCTGTCTGCTTAAACAATTGTCTGTAAAAAATAAATAACTACTTACTCTGGAAGCCCAGGCTCTTTACCCAGCTGTCAACTGAGCTTGAAGAGGCTCCGGATATGACCATTTATTGTCTGTTGTATCAGTTTCTGATATAGTATAAATATTAAAGCTTTCGCATGATAACAGATTGGAGGCAGCATGATTGAAATTCATCTTCTTGAACAGCTGGATGCATTTGCAAGGCTTGGAACACTCTCAGCAGCTTCAGAAGAGCTGCATATTTCCCAGCCGGCGCTGACACGTTCCATGCAGAAACTGGAGCAGGAACTGGACGTTTCCCTCTTTAACCGTGAAAAAAACCGCATTCATCTGAATGACAACGGAAAACTTGCTGCTGAGTATGCTGCCCGTCTTCTTTCAGAGAACCGTGACATGATCCGGATCATCCAGGCCTATGACCGCAGTCACCGGACCATCAGCCTGGGAAGCTGCGCTCCGCTTCCCGTCTACCCGGTTACCATGCTTCTTCAGCAGTTCTTTCCGGATATGACGATCTCTACTGATATCTGTAATGATGAAAAGATTGCCTCCGGCTTTACATCCGGAAAATTTCAGCTGGTCATTCTTCATGAGAGACCTGAAGATACGGCCCTGTATTACAAACCCTGCTCAAAAGAATCCCTATGTGTATCCGTGCCGCCTGCACACCCTCTCGCTTCCCTTTCATCCGTAAGCTTCTCTGATCTTGCAGACCTTCCGATGCTTTTGTTTACGAAAATCGGTTTCTGGTATGATCTGTGCATCGAAAAAATTCCTCATCACCATTTTATCGAGGAATCCTTCATTGAAATCGCGTCCGCCTCGGCTCTTCCGACATTTTATTCAAGGGCATTCAGTCAGCAGGAAGGCGTGGACAATCTTGGAAGAACAATCGTTCCGATCAGCGACCCGGAAGCATCCGTTACCTACTATTTGACCTGCAAAAAAGAAGACAGGAAAAGATTTTCTTCGATCTTTTCTCACCTGCCTGCAAGCGGAAAATAGGGCGCAGCCTCCTGTCTCACGGCTGCTCAGCAGCTCATTCTCTGCATTCTTTTAAAATCTCACGGAGTTCTTCATCGCTGAAATTCTTTACGCATCCCGGAGTGCGGATGGTCGTCTCTGCGATTTCCTTTCCAATCCCGGAACCTGCTCCGGTAACCAGCCATGTTCTCATTTTCTAACCTCCTGTTGTTCTGAATCTGCCTTCTTTGCTGCATAGTATATTGCATTATAAAGCGTTTGAACAATGCCAAAAAGGTAAAGTTAGTATAATTAAAACGTATAGTATGCGGTAACGAATCCTCTGCCAGCCAGAAGTGGGTGCATGGCAGATGTTGAAAAGGTAATAAAAACGCTATTTCCACGCAGCAGATTTGTCTGGACGGGTACCCGGCCGGTCCTGTGCCGCCTGTCGGCAAGACAGGAAGAAGCCCGCCATTTCACGACACTGAAGCGTCCGGCTGCCGGAAAGCTTGTTTGATCTGACAGAAAAAGAACAAAAAAGCAGCGGCCGGTTCATCCCGACAGCTGCTGGGTGCTCGTTATGAGGTTGTACGTGCCCGGAAGAATGCCCCCTGACCTGAAATTCAGCAGTAAGAACTGATCTCCACCAGATTTCCGTCTGGATCCCGGAGATAAAAGCTTTTCATCTCGCCCATTGCACCATGCCGCTTGACGATATCCATTTCCAGAGGATACCCCTTCTGCACGATCTCATCCCTGGCCTCTTCCAGTGAACCATCGATAATCAGGCAGAAATCCAGCGATCCGTACTCCGGATTTTCCGCAGCCGGCAGGAACTCCGCTTTCCGTGAGTGAATATTGATTTTCTGATTTCCGAATCGCAGCGCATAGCGGCCATTTGATTCGTCTAACTTCATATCCAGAATATCCACATAAAAATGAAGGCAGGCGGATAAATCTTCAGTTGTAAGGACGAGATGGTCCAGGCTGTTTATCTTCATTTCCGTTCACCCTGCTATTTAATCTTATGCTTATCCATCTTTTCCCTGAAGATATCCGTGATGATCTTCCGCATCTCTTCTCGTTCTTTTTCCGGAATTCCGCCGTCATTCTTCGCGGCGGCGTAAAGCTCCGGATACTGATTCGCGATGCGCTCAATGGTCTTGGTCGCAGCGTGTTTTCTGACAAAGAACGGAATTTTCTTTATCCAGCCCTCTGGTAACAGCGCAAGAATCTTATCTGCAGCTTCTTTGTCGCTGATTTCAGCGGTGGAAAGTCCCTTGCTGATCTGCTTTTGTTCATTCTCTGTGAAATCCTTTAATTCCATGATTTCCTCTTTCCTAGATTTTATGCAATTCAATTTTATGAAATGTATTTTACACTGAAATTACAGTATGTCAAGCAGAATTTACGCCCCGAAAAATCTCCCCGGATTCTTTTCAAGGAAAGTATCAAACAGATCATCGCTGAAGCCTCTCCTCTTCATCTCCGGAATCACGTACTCGCCGATTCTGCGGATATTGGCGTGCCGCATGTTTTTCTCCATCACCGGTGTCATGATGTTCGGCCGTCCGAGCTGATAATTGACCGAGTCGTGAGACAGCATGATCTGCTTCCCGTATCCCAGATTCACCAGCTTTTCCAGTGTATCAATCCTCTGATCGTCCGTCGGCGTGTGAAAGACCTCGCCTTCCAGCCCGAACCGGTCGAAGTTGACAAAAAATCCCTGGTCAAGGACGGCTTTCTGATAATCGATATCCGTGTTTCCGCACATATGTCCGATTGCAGTCTTAGACGGATCGGCCCCTTGCCCGATTAAGATTTTTGCCTGCTCAGGGCCCATCGTCCCGGCGCTGGTATGGGTAATGATCCTGCAGCCAGTCTCTTTCTGAACATGCGCCGCTGCGGCCAGAAAGTTCTTTTCCATCGCTGTGATTTCACCCGGGCTTGTGGCAAGTTTCAGCACTCCGGCTTTAATCCCGCTGCTGCCGATTCCTTCCGTCAGCTCGGTAAACATCATCTCTTCGATTTCCTTTACGACATCGGTGAAAGGCTCCCGGAATTTCCAGTAGGCATAGGCGCTCTCAGCCTCGTAATAGTAACCGGATGAGCAGATAATGTTAATTCCGCCGCGCTCAGAGACCTCCCGGAGAAACTCTGGATCGCGGCCGCATTCATTCGTGGTGGCATCGACAATCGTCTGAATTCCGTACTTCTTCACATCAGAGCAGGCCTGAAGTGCGTTTTCCATAGCCTTCTTCCGGTCGAAGCGGCCGATGGTCTGATCTCCCGCGAATCCAGCAAAGCCATAGAGAAAATGTTCGTGAATCAGGGTTCGCCCGAGCTTGTCCGCCTTGATCGGGCCGGTTACGGTATTAACGGTTGTCATATTCTGCTCCTTTCTGATATAACCAAAGTTTATTTTCTATCATATTTTATTTCCAGCTGGTCCAGAAGTGCAGCGACTGTGTCCTGCCCGTCCAGACAGGTATCCATAAGCCAGCCTTTCTCCTGCCTCCAGTTTGCGAGGCCGCGGTAGTAGAAAGCTTTCTTTGAATCCTCAATCAGAAATGGAACAATATTATGACGCAGGCATTCCTTCAGGGCGATCAATCTTCCAACTCGGCCATTTCCATCCTGGAATGGATGGATGTATTCAAATTCAGCATGGAAAGAAATGATGTCATTAATAGTAACTTCTGCTTTAGAATTATATATATTTAACAGACTGGAAATCTGATCGTGAACGTCATCTGGTTTTGCCGTTTCATGACCACCGACCATATTCGCTCTCTTTTTATATTCCCCGACTGCAAACCACGGGAGCCTTTCATCACGAGTATCATGTTTCAGTATGTAATGGAGCTTCTTTATGATCTCTTCTGTCAGCTTTTCCTCGGCAATATCAATCACATAGTCAATGGCCCGGAAATGATGGACGGTCTCCAGAATATCGTCCACAGGAATGCCATCACCTGCATCGATTGTATTGGTTTCAAAAATCAGCCTTGTCTGTTCTTCGGTAAGCCGGCTTCCTTCGATGTGATTGGAATTATATGTCATGCGCACCTGCAGCTCGTAATAAAAACCGCCGGAAATTCCTGCAGCTTTCTCATCTCGCAGCGCCTGAAGGACAGGATTTTCAGATACTTCACGAAATAGAGATTCCGGCCTGCATGCAAGAAAATCCGCTATTTTGTTCAGAGTCTTATCCGACACTTTCTCCCTGCGGTTGATTTTGGCAATCGTTCGGGAAGAAATACCAAGCAGTGAACATAAATCCGTTTTCGTGACAGCACGCCTGCTCAGCTTCTCCTCCAGCCCCGTATAATCATACATATTAAACTCCTTTCACCTTTACTTATTGTATAATATACGGACAAATAAGTAAAGGTTCAGGAGTATTACGAATGGATAAAGTAAAGGTTACGGACTGAAAAGGCAGGTAGGGCTTCCTATACCAGTCAGGATAAATATATTAGGACTGCATGTTCACTCAACAGGTGGAAAAACCTGTGCCGCTTCCTCAGTCCCGCTCCGCCAGTAAACAAAACTGTTTCCTTCAATCGCTTTCGCCCGTTTCTTGGCATTGGTAATTTTCTGCATAAGGGCCGCAGCATCCTTCATCCCCGGCCAGATATCTACCGCGGCGGCAGAAATCGAGGCAATCTTAAAACGTCCGACCTGTCCTTCCCGGTTTTTCGCAATGAAATAGCCGCGCTTCCGGTCTTCCTCAGAATACAGTTCCGCCACGAGACTGCTGAACACATTAAGGATTTCCGTCACGGTAGAAACCGTCCTGCACTGGTCAGAAATCAGCATCATATCATCTCCACCGATATGTCCGATAAACTCCTGGCTTTTACAGTTCTGCTGAATGCATTCCGCCATCATTTTCAGCATCATATCCCCGTTTTCAAATCCGTAGTTGTCGTTATATGCCTTAAAATTATCCAGATCAAAATACACAATGCTCTTCTGTGGATCCTGAATGACCTGGGCAATCTGAGAATGAATCGCTGTGTTTCCGGGAAGACCAGTCAGAGGATTGACACTCTTTGCCTGATTGACCTGAATGGAAACAACGGTTTCCAAAAGCTCTCTGATGGTCACCATGCCCAGATATTCATCGTGATTCGTAACGATAATCGCGTCATACACGGCTTCTGCAGGCCTTGAAAGAGCCATCCCTGCCGCTGCCTGAATAGAAGCGTGGCAGTCAATCGTCAGAGCGTCTTTTTCCGCAAGTTCTCCTGCGGGCCTTCTCCGGTACAGATTATAGCCATAAAGCCCACCGTAAACTTCCATAAGATGACGTCTTGTGATCAGTCCCTCGACATGAGAACCCTTAGATACAACACAGAATTCAGAAAGTGAACTGTCCTTTTTAAATGACTCATACAGGTCCTGACCAGGCGTTTCCGCCGGGACAGGAAGGTCCCGGTGTACAATCGTTCCAATCTGATCCCACAGATACATGCGCTGGTCCGGCTGGTTAAATTCCTCATAGTATTTTATGATGAGCTGCCTGACATCGTCCGGAATATCCGACATGACCGGATTCGGGCGCTGCAGAAAATACCCCTGCCCTAATTCGACGCCAAGGCCGATCAGCGTTTTCAGCTCACTCCTTTTTTCGATTCCCTCCGCTATAACGCGGATCGAATATTTTCTGCAGAAATCCACAATGCCCTTCACCAGCGAGCGTTTCAGACCGTCTGCGTCGATATTTCTGACCATGGCGATATCCAGCTTGAGAAAATGCGGAGCAAGTACAACAATACGGTTCAGTCCGGCGAACCCGTCTCCAAAGTCATCAATGGCTATCTGGAAATTCTGATTCGTATAATGCCGGATAACCTCGAAAAACGCCTCTTCATTTCTGATAGCTTTCTTTTCCGTAATTTCGAAAATAATATCGGAAGCACAGAGTCCGTACTTTCCCAGAGCCTGCAGGGTCATCCCTGAATGAAACAAAGGATCCTTGATAACATCCGGTGTGACATTGATGAATAATTTACTGCCGGCGGGATGATATTTTGCTCCCCCAATCGACTTGTTTCTGCAGAGTGCCTCCAGACGGAACAGGCATTTTTCCCTGTCCGCGAGAGAAAACATCTCTTCAATATTAAAACTGCAGTCTCGCAGCGCAATCCTGCTCAGCGCTTCATAGCCGTAAACACTTCCGTCGTGAAGGGAAACGATCGGCTGATAGACCGGGCATATCCGCTCCTCATCAATAATCCTCTGTAATTGCTGCTTTTCTAACATTCGATTTTTACGTCCTCTCTTACAGCATAAAATCCCCGGGACATCGCAAGTCCTCCGGGGGTCAGCCTGCAGTTCCGCATCCGCAGGAACCATTTTTTTCTTACTCCTGATTTTTGTCCGAACCTGATTCTTCCTCTCTATCGATTATGACAAAATAAATGGGCAGGATGCTATCGATAATTCGTAAACTGCATCTCAAACTTCTGTAAAAACGAGCAGAAGGCCGCCCTCTCCTGCAGAAGCAGATCAGAGAATGGCCTTCCCGAAACAGAATCCTGTTATTTATTAAAGTTAAACGCGCCCTTTCCCGGATAAACCGCAGAGCTCCCAAGCGATTCTTCAATTCTCAAAAGCTGGTTGTACTTCGCGGTGCGCTCGGATCTGGACGGTGCACCGGACTTTATTTCACCCGCGTTCAGTGCAACAGAGAGATCGGCAATCGTTGTGTCTGCCGTTTCTCCTGACCGGTGGGATACGATCGCGCGCATTCCCGCGTTCTGGGCCATCTTGATGGCATCCAGCGTCTCACTGACCGAACCGATCTGGTTCAGCTTGATCAGAATCGCATTTCCCGCGCCGAGCTCGATGCCCTTCTCCAGGCGCTCTGTATTGGTGACGAACAGGTCATCTCCCACAAGCTGCACCTTGCTGCCGATTCTGGCTGTCATTTTCTGCCAGCCCTCCCAGTCTTCCTCATCCAGTCCGTCTTCAATGGAATAGATCGGATATTTATCGATCAGGCTTTCCCAATGCGCGATCAGCTCATCACTAGTGAAATCTTTACCCGATTTCGGCTGATGATAGAAGTCTTTTCCTTTTTCACTCTTCCACTCCGATGCCGCTGCGTCAATCGCCAGGACAAAATCCTTTCCCGGCTCATAGCCTGCATTTCTGATGGCCTGAAGGATATGTTCGATCGTGTCCTCATCACTCCTGAGATCCGGAGCAAAGCCGCCTTCATCACCTACAGCCGTGGTAAGGCCTTCTTCCTTCAGCAGTTTCTGGAGCGCATGGAACACCTCAGATGCCCACTGGAGGCCTTCCTTAAAGCTTCCTGCGCCTGCCGGCATGATCATGAATTCCTGCGTATCCACGGAATTTCCCGCATGCGCGCCGCCATTTAAGATATTCATCATCGGAACTGGCAGGGAATTTGCATTCACTCCGCCAAGGAAGCGATAAAGCGGAATATCCAGAGATTTTGCCGCTGCCCGGGCTGCTGCAATGGATACCGCCAGAATTGCGTTCGCACCCAGATTGGACTTATCCTTCGTTCCGTCCAGATCCAGCATAATCTGATCCACCGCATAGGTATCCGATGCATCCGCACCCTTCAGCGCCTCTGAAATTTTCTCATTGATGTTGGAAACCGCTTTTGAGACGCCTTTTCCTCCGAATCTGTTCTTATCCCCGTCCCGAAGCTCCAGTGCCTCGAACTCACCTGTAGATGCTCCGGAAGGAGATGCGCCTCTTCCGACGGTTCCGTCCGCCAGCGTTACTTCTGCCTCCACCGTCGGATTTCCGCGGGAATCCAGAATTTCCCGTCCATAGACCTGTTCAATTTTTAAATACTCATTCATTATTCTTATCCTTTCTTTCCCTTGCCTTTTTACCTTTTGTCTTGTCCACAAACATCATAGTTAATATTTACCCCGTTTTCCGTCTCAATTGATACGGTTCTGTAAATTTCCGGTATAATATTGGCAGATGTTTAATGAAGGAGGCAGAACATGATTAAGAAACAATCGAAAATCCTGATATTTCTCCTGTCGGCAATGCTGATTCTGGCCTTCATGCCGCAGCTTGCATTCCAGGCGGACGCGGCCGTGAAGCCTGGCCGGGTGACGGGCCTTCGGATCGTGAAACTGACCCGCTCATCCGTCACACTTTCCTGGACAAAATCCAAATCCGCAAGGAAATACCAAGTCGTCTGCACATCCGGCAGCAGCCGGAAAACCCTGACCACGAAGCAGACAAAAGCCACAATCAAGATCAGCACGGTCATAAAATGCACCATCAGAGTCCGGGCACAGAACGGCAGCGCCTTCGGCAGCTGGTCTAAAACCCTGACCGCAAAATCTTCAAAGGAGAACAGCAAAGTAACCGCCGCAAAGAAAAAAGTCGCTGCAGCGCAGAAAAGCTATAACGCAGCCTTAAAAGCCTATGAAAACAAAGACGCAGAAGATTTTCTGAACCAGAATGCAGTGATGAAAACGAGCGACTGGGACGCCGCGCTGAATTCCGCCGGCGGAGATCTCAGCAGCATCTACTCAGCAGACAAAGCGAACCTGAAGAACTATTTCACCGTGAAGGCCCTCCTTCGCGATGCCGATCTGATCGATGAATGCAACTCGCTCCGCGCAAAAGACACGGTAAACACAAGCGGCAGCAAAACCCCGCTTGCCATGAACTACGACATGATGATCGGCGCGGCTTACGCAGGCCTGATCTCGGAAGAAACCGGAGACCACACCGTCTTCAAGGCCGGCCTTACCGACGATGGAAGCTTCGCAGAAAATATCGCCTGGGGCTACAGCGATCCATACTATGGCTGGTACACACAGGAACTTCCAAACTACGAAGAATACCTGAAAACTGGCTCAGCCAGCGGAATTTACGGCCACTATAAGAACATGACCGGCGACTACAGCAGTACCGGAATCGCCAATAACCCAGAGACCGCAACGACCTGCGAACGCTTTGGAAACGGAAGCGGCGTGACACCAGAAGAATTCAGGAGCGCCCTGGAGCAGTACGCTTCTTCCGAGAAAGCCAGCCTCGATCAGGCGAAAGCCGCCTTAGATTCGGCAAAAGCCGAACTGGCAAGGGTATCGAAATAGGGTGACTGCGGAGTTCCAAATATCGCATCGCGATGATTCCCGGGATCCCGGCTGCCTGACGGAAAGCTGATATAAACCCTGCCCTTCTCCTACCCTGAAACGGCAGACGGGCAGCCGGCAGCCTTGTCGTCAGCTGATAGAAAATACAAGATCATATGAGGAGAATGGAACGCTGTCAGCCAGATGTTTTCAGCGTTCCATTCTTTTTTCATATGAATGAAAGGTTTAGAAGATTTTTCGACGTGGATTCACCCTACTCTGTCGGAAAATCTTCTGTTTTGGCTGAGTCTCCGACGCTTTGTTTTTTCTGTCGGAGACCTGGAGGATCTGCGGGATTTTCCGACTATGTTCCACATCTTTTAGTCGGAAAATCTTCTGCTTTGGCTGAGTCTCCGACGCTTTGTTTTTCTGTCGGAGACCTGGAGGATCTGCGGGATTTTCCGACAATGTTCCACATCTTTTAGTCGGAAAATCTTCTGTTTCAGCCGGGTCTCCGACGCTTTGTTTTTTTCTGTCGGAGACCTGGAGGATCTGCGGGATTTTCCGACTATGACAGGCGAATACCCTTAACTTTCGCGGTATACAGCATACGCTATACACCGCCAACTCTCTCCGCTTGTTTTCTTCCGTTGCTTGAGATTAAAAAGCTCGGTTTGACGCATATATATTCATATGCCTGTATGTACTTTGTATTCATTTAAGTTTGTATTTTTCTGGTTCGTTTAAATCGCGATTATTATATTTTTTGCAGACCCCAGCTTATTGACCGATATAATTTTCAGAAAACTTTCGTCGCATAAATCAGCGGATTAACGATAATTCGGTATTTCCGTCACCACTCCAGAGTCGAGGGTTCTTCCATCAGCCCTGTCTCAGATGTTTTCAGTCCTCCATTATCCAGAAACCCCCATTTTTTCGATAATAGTTTCGTGCTATTTCAGTTTATCCGTGTGTTTATAAATATTCAGTTCTGCGCTTTCTTTCAAAAAACAGAAAAAAACGAACCACGAGAAAATCCATCACATATTCATCACATTTCCGATCTCCTTGCCATTGATCCTTTTCCGATCAGGAAATTCACCCTTCTCGGACATGCAATAAATTTCCTATCTCATTGCTATTATCACCATAAATCAGAAATATAAACTGTGTGCATACAAAGCAGCGGAAGGCTCGTCTGTAATGGCGCTTGCTCTCATGAACCCAGGCAACAGTGCCGACAGAGCCTTTCGAAAGGCTGTTGGTGCAGCCGGAGTCAGGCGGAAGAAACAGCGGGGGGCAGACGCACCGTAATGGCGCTTGCTCTCATGAGGCCGAGCCAGAGGCGAAGGCCGAATGATGAGAAGGCCTTCATGGAATTGCCCTTGCGATCCGCGAGCTAAAAGCGATGCGGAAAGCAATGGGAATTCCTGATGCTGACGCGGCCTGAGAAATCGAGTCGACAGACGAAGATTGATCACCATGCCGCGTGTCGTATATGCTGGTTCCGCCTGAGAGAGCAAGTGCAATGCACGCAGCTCGATCAGTAAGCGGAACGTCGTATCTGCTCAAGTTTGCGGCAGATTCCACGATTTCTCGGACGATCTCTGTTGTTGCGCCCGGTCTGAAGAGCCATCTCTTGAACCCGGCCATTGCTATTTCTCATGCTTCCCGCTGTAGCCCCCGTCTCCGAAAAGCCCTCCGCTGCGTGAATTCCCGCTGGAAGAACTGCTGCCGGATGAATCTTTTCCGTAGGAATTTCCATTCCAGAACCTTCCACCAGAGGATTGCCCTCCCCTGGAACTTCCACTGGCGGAATGCCGCCCACCATAATTTTCGTCAGAACTGTTTCCAGAAGGGCGGCTTCCGTAGCAGTTGTCTCCAGAGCTGCGACTGCCATAATAGCTTCCGCTGGAATTTCCTCTGGAACGGCTGCCGGATGGCTGGTCGTCGCTTGTTCGGCCTCCATTGGAACTGCCGCCGGAGAATTTTTCCCCGTAGAAACGACTGATCGAAGAATGTCCGCCGCCGGAAGTTCCGCCTTCTTCATCATCCTTTTTCCAGAAACTGCTTCTGATCTTATAGACGATTGACATAATAACCAGAAGGTAAAGCTGTGCGATAAAGAGGTTGAAGACGACGCCGTTCGGAGTAAGCAGATAGTGAATGGAAAACCCGACATATGCCATGACTCCTGTGCTTGCCAGCGCCATTGCCAGAAGCGGCAGACTGCTGACCAGACTGTGGAAGGTTTTCTGCATCGCGCTTACGGTTGTATCGAATCCGACGAAGCGGCCGATCATCAGAAGGATGAAGTACTGAATAATGGAATCGTAGTTGTCATTCTTGTAGCCGAATTTGATATAGGCGAAAATGATCAGCATATACAGAATCGCGGTCATATGCAGGGCTTCACGCTCGCCAGGACGCAGTGTTTCCAGCGGAATCAGCGCGTGATCCAGCCAAGAGTTGAGCAGCACCGCGATAATGATCAGAATCAGCAGGACGTAGGAACTGTATTTTACCCACAGCTCTCCGCCGACACCGAAATAGGTCATCAGAAAATACAGCGATGTAAAGAGCAGGAAAATCGTTCCAGAAAATGTCAGCTCGTAATAGCGTTCAATAAGGCTTCTGACCTCATAGCGCTGAAAATCTTCTTCCGACATAACGGTCAGATTCCAGTCATCGCCGGCAGAAATTCTCTGTCTTTTTCCAGCCGCAGTCAGAATTCCCACGAAGAGAATCACAACCGCAGCAGCCACCAGCAGCATGATCACCATCCCTTTAAGATCCAAATAATGCGGCAGGAACTGTGCCAGACTTGTGACGGTTCTTACTGAATTGTTCATATCCATTTTATCTATATTATCCTTTCCCGGCAGACAAAATTCTGCCTGTCAAGAGGATAATATAACATGTCATTATGATGTCCATGTGTTAGAAGTCATTTCTTTTCCGCGCCTGAATGTTCCCGGGATTTACATTTTTACAACAGAAAACCGCTGCCGAAAAGGCAGCGGCTTACAGACTTGGATTAAAGGTTCTGACCAAGCGATTCCAGTTCTTTTATTGCCTCTGTGTTCTTTTCAAGCTCGTCTCTGGCGTTGGCATAGTAGGATTTCATAAAGCGCATGTCCCAGGATAAATAAGCGGCCATGCATTCAAACTGTTTTCCGATCAGTTTATATTCCTCATTATCGACCGGCGCTCCGCCTACAACAATGACGCCCATCTTCTTATTCTTCAGCTGCATTCCGCGGCAATAGCATTTATCGATCACCTGTTTCAGCTGCGCGGTCATCCCCCACCAGTAGACAGGAGTGGCAAACAGGATCATATCTGCGGCCGCGATTTTATCGATGGTCGGATTGGTGTCGTCCTTATCCACGCAGCCTTTATAGCACTGACAGGCGCCGCAGCCCTTACATGGAGCGATTTTCAGCTGGTCTGGCTGGATGATTTCAATCTCATTTTTCTCCGATGCGCCTCTGCGGAATGCGTTTATAGCGGTCAGCGTATTTCCTTTTCTTGCGCTTCCGTTGATGATTACAATTTTCATTTCCTTACCTCCTTGAACGTTAATATTTTGTCAATTAAAAGCCAGTAAGACCGGAATAAGGGGGGCCGGCCATTGCGTTTAACCCCGCCTTCGGTCGTGGTGCTTGTAATATTCTGCCTTGTTCTCGTACATCTGCTGCTCTGCCCGGTGAATCGTCCTCTTCAGATTGCCTGCATCCTCATCCCAGGCGGATCCCACCGCGATGCAGAACTCGCTCTGGTGCTTGATTCTGGCAAGAAGCAGCCGGTATTTCCGATCAATCTGTTCTTTGGAAATGCCTGGAAGAAGTACGGTAAATTCATCTCCGCCTTCCCGGTAAATATGTACAGATCCAAAGACTTCTGACAGCGTCTCTGCCGCAAGACAAATCGCCTTGTCGCCCGCATGGTGGCCCTGCTCGTCATTGATTTTCTTCAGATCATTGACGTCTGCATACACGACTCCGATGCTTCCTGACTGAGCGGCGATTTTTTCCGAATCGTCGATCATGGCATTCCGGTTATGCACACCGGTCAGCATATCGTAGTGACTCATGTGCTCCAGTTTCAGAATGAGCCTCTGATCCATGATTTTTGCTCCGACGAAAAAAGAAACCATTTCAAGGACTCTCTGCGTATTGATACGGTCGCTTTCTTCATAGTTATCTGCGGCCAGATATCCGATCAGACGGCCCTCCTGATGCATGGGAACAGCGATCAGACGCTTGATTCTCTGGCGTTTCAGGATCTCGTAGTTCTGCGGGTCTTTCTCCCGGAGAACTGTGATGTCCGGAAGAACAACGCTGGACTGATTCTCTGAAAACTTTTCCCAGCTCTGAATCGATTCTTTATAATTCATATTCTGAAGGGTCATGATTTCCGGAGTTACCCCCGGCGCGCACCACTCGAAGGTGTTGCTGGCCGTCAGCTGATCGGTTTCCAGAATGTAGATGCGGTCAGGGTGGATGATCCGGGACAGCTCACGCAGAACGTGGTTCAGGCTGTTTTCATAATCCTCTTCTCCATTCAGGATTCTGGTCATGCGGAGAATGATCTGCCCGGTCTGCTTATCTCTTTTTTCTGCTGCAAGGAGTTCCTGCTCCCGGTCGACAATCGTAAAGGTATAGGCCACGCAGTTTTTTCTTACGACAGGCGCAACCGTGAAATCCAGCCAGTGGCCGATCAGTGGCTCATAGAGACGGTCATGGACGGTCTCTCCCTTTACCGCTGCGCGGTAGCAATAGCCGAACCAGTGGTCTTCTGCATCCGGATAAACGGATTTAAAGGTCCGGCCCAGAAATTCTTCTGGCGTCCTTCCGTCCATTTCACAGTATTTCTCGTTGACGAAAACATACCTTGTATCAACAACCTGACTTCTGTCTTCATTCATAATGACTTCAAAAACAGCGTATGGAACCGGTATTTCATGAAAATCATCAGGATGATAGATCATCCGCTAATCCCTCCCCCAGGAATTCTGTTGAAAATTACTTCTTTACTTCTATGTACGATAGTTACTATTTAATATTATAACTGATCTCTTCAATATTCTGAAGAGGGTATTTTTATGCTCAGTCCAGGCAGGCAGTCTGATCCTTGCCGTATTTTTTTGCCGCATACATGGCACGGTCTGCCTGACTGATCATCTCCTGGCAGTCATCTGGTCTTGATGTATAACCGATAGAGACCGTTACAGAAATCTCATGCCCGTCTGGAAGAGTGATTTTTTTCTCCCGGATCAATTCCAGGAGCTCTGCGGAAAGCGTCCCGATATCCGAATCCTCTTTCTGCATCAGACCGACGATCTCTTCTCCTCCGAAGCGGAAGAAGAAAATATCTCTTTCCACGCTGAATTCCATAAGCATTCTGCCCAGTGTTTTCAGACATTCATCGCCGGCGGCATGGCCGTAAGTATCATTGACCCGCTTGAAATTGTCAATGTCCAGCATCAGCGCTCCGGAAACCTTCTTCTGCTGCCTGATAAACTGATAAAGCGCCAGCCTGTTGTGAAGGCCGGTCAGATAATCGTAGCGCCGGTCCCGGTCGGCCTGTGTATACATTTTCATGGTCTCATCTATTTTCTGGCGGAGTGCTTCTTTTTCCGCCCGGTCCTGTCTGCGCTCTTTTTCAAGCTCTTCGATATGGGTCTGTTCTTTTGAAATATCCACTCCGTAAATAATACTTTCTACATGATCGGTATTCGGATTTTCGATGATATGCGCCGTGATGCGGGACCAGCGGATGGACCGGTCATCGTAATAGGATTCCGTTTCCAGAACGATCTGCCGTTTATTCACCGCGTAGGCCCGCAGCTGGGCATCCCTGCTGAAGGTGCGGAAAAAGCGTTCCTGTCCTTCCTCATCCGGTACGAATGAACCAATCTGACGGATCAGGGTATTCACATCCGGCATATCCTGCATGTTTCTGGCATTCTGAGCCGTGCCGCCCGAGCTGATCCATCTGTCAGCCGTCAGATCTACATGAAATACCCCCTGTCCTTCCGGGATATTCTCCAGAATGCCGCGGATCTGATCGGTATATCGGTTCTGCGCTGCTTTACTGTCGGTAACATCACGCCCGTACTCGATAAATACCCTTCTGCCGTTCCATGTTGTATACCTGGCCTTCAGCGAAAAGACATGCGAACCGTCATCCACCTCGATCACTTTCTCGTCATCACCGCCCATCTTCTTCATCGGGCAGTGACCGCAGGGAGCATCCAGACCGAGCATGTAATGGTAGCAGCGTTCTCCTTCATAAGGAAGATCCGGATGGCCGGAGATATCCCGGGTCATTTCATTTGCATATACCATGCTGTAGTCTTCCGGGCGGCAGACCTGGACGAACTGGCCGGAATGGTCGACGAGATCCATAATATTGTCGACATCAATCCCCCGCGGACGTTTCTTCTTATCGAGCACAGAATTATGAAAATATACAATTTCAGACCGGGATAAATACTCCCGGAAATCCTGTTCAGACATCGGGCGGGAGTAATAGAATCCCTGGATACAGTCACATCCGCATTTTTTAAGGAAATCCAGCTGTGCATAATTTTCAACACCTTCCGCAACCGTATACAGCCCGATATTATGACACATACTTACCGTCGATTTAATGACCGCCCATACTGCAGGTTTCGTCTCGATCTGACTGATAAGCGACTTATCGATTTTTACAACATCGAAAGAATAATCCCCGATCATAGCCAGAGAGGAATAGCCGATTCCGAAGTCATCAAGAAGAACCTTTGCACCAATCTGCCTCAGCTGCTGGAAGAGATATTCACAGTTCTCTCTGAGAGCCGCAACTGCAGTCTCTGTGACCTCATAATTGATACTGGATTTCGGCAGAGGGCATCCCTGGGCAAGGCTGAAAATTTCATTTAAAAACGAATCGCTGTAAAAATCCTGCCGGGACAGATTGACCGACACGGAAACAAAAGGCTGTTTCGCCCTGCATAAAGAGTCCTGAAACTTGTAAACATGTTTCAGAACGTAAAGGTCCAGCCGGGTAATGAATCCACCGGCCTCCAGTGCAGGAATAAAGCGGTCCGGTCCGATGAAGCCCTGTTCCGGATGATTCCAGCGGACCAGAGCTTCAGCCGCACAGACTTTTCCCGATGAGGCATCAATGATCGGCTGGTACCAGACCTGAAACGCTTCTTTTTCCAGACTGTTATTGAAGCTGGAAACAATCTCCGCCTGATCAATATAGTGTTCCCGCATGGCAGGCTCGAACACGGCATAACTGT
>JBJFHK010000077.1:0-2924 GCA_051893535.1 Eubacterium sp.
TTTTTCATTGTCTCGTCAGCCATTGATTAATCCTCCCTATCTGATTTTGGAAACACGTAGCCGTGAATGGCTCTGCCATTCGCATCCATAATGAGTGTCATATGCCCCGCCAGATAATCCATGGCTGCGGCATAATCCTGCGCAGTAATTTCGTACAGTCTGTTATTCTTGACGTTGACTCTTGCGATATACACGGGATCCACCACCGTGATTTCCTCCTGATCTTCAAAGGCAGGCGTCATATAGTGGAGCAGAAGACCTTCCCGGATCTCAAAACAGGTAAAATCCATTTCATCCATACCGTACTGGTCCAGTGCTTCCTCAGCGGACATCAGTTCCGGCCGTTTGCCGGGCACCGCATAAAGAACAAGGCTTTCCATGCCGCAGTCGTGGTTTCCATCATCTTCCTCGTGCTGTTCCGCATTCATCGATTTCCCGGCATTACGCAGCTCCTTCAGCTCTTTCCGAAGATCCTCCGTGAGATCCAGAATCATGTCTGAAGCATCGGTGAAGTTTTCGGCAAGCTCATCCAAGACATCGGCAACCTCCAGCATCGTATTTTCAATTTCCGATTCCGGTGATGCCGTTCCGGATACTGCCGGATTCTTTTCCTCCGCCATGTTTCTGCGTCTGAGAAATCCCTGCATCTGCTTCATCACATCGTCTTTTGTCATGCTTTATCGTTCTCCCTTTCTTCGATTGATTAAAAAAGCACCATCAGGATCTCTGACAGTGCTTCAGTAAACGCTACTTGATTTTGTGTTAATGCTCCTGGCCCCGGGACTTCTTTTTCTGCCACTGGTCCAGCAGCCTGATGATGGTATCCTGCATCTGCTGCGTCGTATACGACCTTGGAAAATATTTGCGCAGCTGCTCATTCCGAAATGTGACCCGCTCCAGATCTCCCTTCTTCACCTCACTCATGATTTCCCTTGCCAAGTCCAGACTGAAATTCCCATCCTGGCTCAGTTTCTTTAACCTCTGCGCCTGAGAAAGGGACGGCGCCGCCTGTGCCTCATCCATCGCTTCCAGAAATGTTTCCTGCTCCTCCGGCTTAAGATAAGAGAGCTCAACTGCAGGATTGAAGGAGATCTGCTTCTGGTCCACCATATCGAGGATCGGGGGAATCAGACTGGTAAGGCGGATATAGCGCTGAATCTGATTTCTGCTGCTACCAATTTCATTTGCCATTTCTTCATCAGCTCTTAACTTCGTCCCAAGTTGGGACGAAGTTCCCTGTACCTTTAAATCTGTTCGTTCTCCCTGATGCTTCATCGCTTCCAGCTTCATCTTGTAGGCAAATGCCCGCTCGCTTGGCAGGATATTTTCTCTCTGCAGATTGGAATCCACCATCAGCACCGTGGCGGCGTCATCATCCATCTGCCGGACAAGCACCGGGACTTCGGTAAGACCTGCGGCCAGTGCCGCGTGCGCCCTCCGGTGGCCGGAGATAATCTCAAAGGTTCCGTCCTCCAGTGGTCTCGCGATCAGAGGCGTCAGTACGCCATACTGTGCAATACTCTCGGTAGTCCGTAGCATTGCCTCATCATCGACGACCTTGAACGGGTGATTCTTAAACGGCACCAGCTTGTCAATCGCAACCGGCTGCACCTTTTCCAGCGCTTCCTCAGCCCGACTCTCATCAGTACGGAAGATGTCATCGTAACTGCTCA
This sequence comes from Eubacterium sp., assembly GCA_051893535.1. GTDB lineage: Bacteria > Bacillota > Clostridia > Peptostreptococcales > Anaerovoracaceae > Aminicella. The sequence continues at coordinate 1,674 of JBJFHK010000077.1, forward strand.
AGCTGATGTTTCCTCTTTTTGGCATCGGCCAGCACCTCCTTCGTCAGTGATTGATAAGCTTCCGCGACCTTCCCGCCGGGACCGTGCCGGTAGATGCTGCAGCCCTCCGCGGAGATTTCCGCTGCGCGGACGCTTCTCGGGATATCCGTATCATAGACATGCAGCTTTCCGCCGTAGGTTTCCCGGATGAGCTGGCTGATTTCCCTGGCAAAGTTCGTGCGGGCGTCGACCATCGTAAGAAGGATTCCTTCCACATGGAGCTTCGGATTGATCTGCCTCCTGACCTTGTTCACAGTCTGCAGAAGCTGCTCCAGGCCTTTGGCAGACAGGTAATTTGCCTGTACCGGGATCAGCACCTGATCGGAAGCCGCAAGCGCGTTGATCGTCAGCATCCCGAGGGATGGCATGCAGTCCAGCAGAATGTAATCATAATTTCCTTTGACCGTCTCAAGATACTGTTTCAGCACGGTTTCCCTGCTCATGGCATTGACCAGAGAGACCTCCAGACCGGAAAGCGTGATACTCGCGGGAACCAGATCCACACCTTCTTCATGGGCGAGGATTCCTTCCCGCGGCGCAATCGGCTGATCTTCGATCACTTTCTGCAGGAGATCTGTCAGCGTGACCGGCAGGTCATCCGGTCTTGGATGTCCGAGTGCAATCGTAAGCGAACCCTGCGGATCCGTATCAACAAGGAGCACTTTCTTCCCTTCCATGGCAAGTCCGATCCCCAGGTTCTCGCAGGTGGTGGTCTTGCCTGTCCCGCCTTTCTGGTTTGTGACCGCCATGACTGTAGCCTTTGACAATGTTTCTCACCTCCTTCAGTTTTGACCGTAAAAGTCATTATTTACCCATGCCTGGTAGTATGGGCTGATTGTCGCCGGCGCATTATAAAGCGTGGCAAGCAGATACTGCTTCATGTTGCGGACCTTCGTTGTATTTTCATGCAGGCAGTGGAGAATATATTCCATGTGGCTGTGATCCAGCTTCATGAACCGGCTCTTTACGACTTCCGCCGGCTTGTCGTCGCCGGCGATGCGGATGGTCTGACGGCAGCTGCACAAGACATCCACAATCAGATCCAGAATGCCGAGAATGGTTTCCTCTTCATGGGGATTTTCCTGAAGCAGAAGATCAATACTCAGCGATTTCCGGAAGTACTCCTCATACTGCGTTCGCTCCTGCATCCCTTCCTCATCGCATCCGGTTAAGATAGGATAGGTATTGTTCAAATCAGTATAGTTATTATTA
>JBJFHK010000078.1:0-2922 GCA_051893535.1 Eubacterium sp.
GCTTATGAAAATCCCGATAAAACCGCTCAGTCACAGATCTGTTTCAGATTAATATTATTGTCTTTGCAAAAATCGTGAAGTTCGTCTGCAGTCATATCAAATATTTCAGCAATCTGCTCAGGCGGCAGACATGGACGAAAGGCGTCTGCCATGTTAGAATTATAATTAGGTGCTACCACAGATGGTAGGCGGTTAGCCCTCAATTGACGAGGGCATCACGCCCTCGATCTTTTCAGAAAGGGGGCGATGCATATGGTAGATTGGAACGGATTATTTCAATTCGGCCTTTTACTTCTTGCAGTTGCCAAGTTCTTTTATGAAATTGGCAAAAGAAAATGGCCGCCCAAGCCTAGCAAACTTCTGAGCGGTCAAAATCGCTAAATTGTTTTTGGGCTAACCGTCTATCGGCAGCACCTTTTATCTGCTTATATTTTAGCATTAAGCTCAGAAGATGTCAAAGGCCTCGCATGTTCTCAATGGTGTCAAGATGTAGTGGGAGTTTTTGTTGACAGATCTCCAAGTGGTTTCGTGAGCTGTCCGCATATTCAGCGTACTTCTCCCGGTGAGTGCCGATCGAACAGATCCCTTCTTTTACGGTCACCAGTGGAACAATCCTGCTCCGCTTTCCTGGCTTCTTTCCTGCTTTCTGCATGTGTACGTGATCTTCATCAGCAAATACATGAAGCACATTGACCTTTCGCTTCGCCTCTGATACAGCGGTCTCTGGAACATTTATCTTTGACCTCAACATGGAATTAGAGAAGGTGCCGGATTTAGGCCGGGCGTTCAGACTCTCAGAAAACATCTCCAAATCGCCTTCCTACGATTTTACTTCTGAGACCAGTATGCGCGTTCTGGAAACGGTTTTGAAAGTTCTGGACCCTTCCATTAAGCACGTCCGTCCGGTTGAAGGTGTACGTAATTCATTCGTTATCCAGTTCGATCATCAGCAGGTTATTATTCAGGATGGAAAAGCCGCTGATTTCGAGCGACTTTCAGCCGGAACATATGATGGAATCGCTGTTGCGGAGATCCTTTCCCGGATTATTGAAAGGAAGAATGGATTTTATTATTGCGATGAAAAATTTTCCTGTATACAAAGTGATGTTGAACGAGCAATTCTGTCTGTCATGATCGATAAACTACCGGATTACGAGCAGCTATTCTTTACTACCCTTAACTCTGATGTCCTGGATATGCCGTATCCGAAGCATACATTTATGTTTCTGAAGAAGAACGTGCAGTTCCCTGATCAGCCGATTACAGTGATCAATGCAGATGATTATCTTAAGAGAAATACAGATTCGCTGCGCAGCGCTGTGGAAAATGACCTGTTTGGAGTTACACCGGATGTAGATGCACTATTTGATCTGGAAGAATATGCCGGTAGATGAATTTGCCGATATTCCGAATCAGTCGTGAAGATTCGAATGAAACGTAAATAATAGAACACATCATAATAAACGCACTAAAATAGCCGCCCCAGTTCAAGCAAGGCGACTATAAGTCAAAATTGATAGGGCTAACCGTCTATCGGCAGCACCTCTTCATTCAGATTCTAACATCAACAGATGTGCTTGTCAAAAACATCGCGGATAAACTATTGAAGGATTGGCCTATGAAATATGAAGAGTATTAGAGACAAAAATCTCGGGTGGAAAAATATTCCATCCGAGACAACATAACCACTTACACACTATACCTGGCGGCCCTGCTAAGTTCAAATCCCCGTTATTTACTTCTATCTGCCAGATTTAGTATGAGTTATAAGTTCCCTGGTCAGATCGGCGGTACTGTCGGCATTAAGTACATAATCACCGACAAGTGTATGGACAACATAACTGTCCTTTTGCTGCTGCTCAGTTAAATTATCTATTGGCCAGTAGTCATCCAATGCATCTACGCCTCTCTCATCATTAGTTAAGAATTCTCTTTTAGGGTACTTGGTTTTATCTGTAGTCCAGACGCACAGAGTTGTTATGTCCGTGGTATCAATGCAGACTGCGTCATCGTGCTTACGCTGACCAACATCATTCTGTTTTGTAACCCATCCGTCCTCCGGAGAATAACGCGGGCAGGCGAAATACACGGTGTTCTCCGGCACATTATACACATTCTTGAGTACGTCCTGTGAAGCCAGCTGATAAAATATCATATAGGGAACACCTGCGTTCTTAAGCCATTTCTCGTATTGTGCCAGTGAAACGTGTCCATCTACATCTCCCATATACGCACTGTCCTTAAGATATGCCTTCTCAGGAATAGCTGTCAGTTTGAAGGTTTTCCTGATGTATTTACTCCATTTCCCTGAGCTGTTCTTTACTTTCGCCTTCATCTCAAATTTATCGCCTGCATACCCTTTGACATACTGCCTGCTCCATTTTTTTGATTTTGAAAAGTAGATGGTGTGTTTTTCCCAGTTTCCGCCATTCTTTCTGATGTAATATACACCATCTGCCGGAGTATTGTAGGAGAAAGTAAAATACATTCTTCGTGTCTTGTCCCAGTAGCCATATTGCGTCGTGCTCACCTTCAGTTGCTGGCTCGCTTTTTTAGAGGCAGCTTTCGATGCAGAACTGCTCTGTGCAAAAGAATAAAACGGCAGCATGCAGACTGCAATTGCCACAGTAAGTGATAAAGCCGTAATCTTTTTTATCAACGTTACATCCATAAAGACTCTCCTTTCCGAATATGATTAATTTGTTTTCCGCAGGGATCTCGAAACTTTTTCGATTTCCTATTTACACTATATCAGAACATTTGGGTAAGTCAATCTAACTGTTTATATTCACAATAGAAAGTTTTTTAACACAGTTTTATCTCCGGAATCCTTTATCCGCTGCCGCGAACAGCCGAACATGAGAGTGGTGCTGAGCATCACAGAAAGGCAGGACAAAATGAAAACTTACAAGAAGTATGAAC
>JBJFHK010000079.1:0-2913 GCA_051893535.1 Eubacterium sp.
AAATTTTTGGAGCTTCTTTCCAAGGATTATCCGAATATTCAGGCCGCATCGGCTGAAATTATCAACTTGAGGGCAATCCTGGCGCTCCCGAAGGGCACAGAGTACTGCCTGAGTGACCTGCACGGTGAGCATGAGGCGTTTATTCACATGCTGAAAAGTGCTTCCGGAACGATCAAGGCAAAAATTGATGAACATTATTCCGGAATTCTGAGCGAGAAAGACCGTGATGATCTGGCTTCTCTGATTTACAATGCCGAAGCAGAAATCAAAAGACGGAAAAAGTCACCGGAGGATTTTGATGACTGGTGCAAGGTAGTTATTTACCGGCTGATCACAATCTGCCGCTCCGTTTCGACAAAATATACACGTTCCAAGGTGCGTCACAGACTTCCGAAGTACCTGGACTATGCGATGGACGAGCTGCTTCACGCGGATGATGAGGAAAACAAGGCGCATTACTATAACGAGATCATCAGTTCCGTCATTGAGTGCGGCCTCGCAGAGACATTCATCATCGAACTGGCAGATGCCATCAGCAGCCTGGCCGTCGACCAGCTGCACATCATCGGTGATATCTTTGACCGTGGCGCTCATCCGGACTACATTCTCGACTTCCTGATGAATTACCATGATGTGGATTTCCAGTGGGGAAATCACGACATCGTGTGGATCGGCGCGGCAACCGGAAACTGGGCCTGCATCGCAAACATTCTCAGAATGAATATCAGTTATAACAATTTCGATATGCTGGAGATCGGATACGGTATCAACCTGCGTCCGCTGGCGACTTTTGCCGAGAAAGTATACGGAGATGACCCGTGCACGGCCTTCAAGCCGCATCTGCTCGACAGAAACAAGTACGATCCTGTGGATGTGAAACTGGCAGCGAAAATGCACAAGGCGATTTCCATCATTCAGTTCAAAGCAGAGGGCCAGCTGATCAAGCGCCACCCGGAGTACGAGATGGATAAACGTCTTCTCCTTGACAAAATTGATTTTGACAAGGGAACAGTCAGGGTAGAGGGAAAAGAGTGGCCGATGCGCGACAAGAACCTGCCGACGGTAGATCCGAAGAATCCGTATGAGCTGACCGATGACGAGCGCTTTGTCATGAATTCCCTGGAAGCCTCCATTATGAATTCCACCAAACTGCAGCGTCACATCCGCTATCTGTTCAGCCATGGCGCGCTGTACACCAAGTGCAACGGAAATCTGCTCTATCACGGCTGTGTCCCGATGGATGAAAACGGAAACTTCATCGCACTTTCCTTTAACGGCAAATCTTACAGCGGCAAGGGTTTATTCGATCATCTGGACAAGCAGGTCCGTCTGGAATTCTTCAGCCCTGAGGAATCAGAGGAAACCGGACGCCCGGGGGACCTGATGCTGTATCTGTGGGAGGGAAAAGACTCTCCGCTGTTCGGAAAAGAGAAAATGACTACATTCGAGCGTCTGTTCATCGCGGACAAGGCATCGCATAAGGAACCGACACGTCCGTATTACCATCTCCGCGAGCAGAAAGCGCCTTGTGAAAAAATCCTGCGTGAATTCGGCCTGGATCCGAAAACCTCCAAGATTCTGAACGGACACGTGCCGGTCAAGATCAAGGACGGAGAGAGTCCGGTCAAGGGCGGCGGACTGCTGTATGTTATTGACGGCGGAATTTCCAAGGCCTATCAGAAACAGACCGGAATTGCGGGTTATACCTTTATCTTCAATTCCAGATTCATGGCGCTGGCCCAGCATAAGCCGTACAGCCCGCTGCAGCCGGACGGAAGCCAGGTATTCCATTCACCGGTTATGCAGACGGTAGAGACACTGCCATCCAGAATGATGGTGCTGGACACCGATCAGGGAGCGGAACTGGTGCAGAATATCGAGGATCTGAAACAGTTGGTTGACGCCTACCGCAGAGGAAATCTGAAAGAGCATTACGATTACACAATGAAATAAATAAAAACAGACCGGATGAATTCTGCTCCAGACCGCGGAACTCATCCGGTTAGTATTATTTTTCTTATGGTTTGAAAAGAAAACTTTACGAGAAGAGAAAAAATATTTGACAATCCGGGTGCTATCCCTTATACTAATGAAGTGCGATAAAGAAATCGCTTGCGCCACTAGCTCAATTGGATAGAGTGTTTGACTACGAATCAAAAGGTTGGGAGTTCGAGTCTCCCGTGACGCACCAACGTAGACGGAACTGTTCGCTTCGTGCAGCAGCTCCGTTTATTTTTATATATGGATAAATAAATTAAGGATCGAAGAAAAGAGAAAAGCGTGTGGTATAATCTCTGTAACGGAAGGAGGCCTGATGAATCATGATGTATCCATATATGACTTTTCCCGATGAGACAGAAGTAACCCATTCTCCGCTTCAGGAAAACGGAGATGTGAAAGTATATATAGAAACGCCTGTGGATAATGGATTTAAAAATCTGACCTGTATTCTTCCGGAATATAGATGGATTAATAATGGCTATACGAATGCGGAACTGAAATATTGGAAAGAATTCATCCGGAATAATGCACATATTATTATCGAACTGGCAGAAAATGGAGGATTCAGCCATGCCACAGCTATTTAGAATCGGCCGTTTTATCGTATACTTCTGGTCGAATGAAGGATTACCGGAAGAACCTGTCCATGTGCATGTTTCGGAAGGCAGACCGTCCTCTAATGCAACAAAGTTCTGGATTACACGGAGTGGGAAAACACTTCTGGCAAATAATAATTCAAGAATACATGATAAGGAACTCAGGATGATACAGCGTATTATTGAGGCAAATAGTGCGGAAATCATTCACCAGTGGACTGAACATTTTGAAACTCTGAGTTTCTATTGCTAGAGAATAGTAAACATGAGCTGTTGCACAATCACAACTTCGTGCAGCAGCTCCGTTTATTTTTAT
>JBJFHK010000080.1:0-2912 GCA_051893535.1 Eubacterium sp.
TGCCGGTAGAAACAAGAGCGGTCATCTTGGCATCCAGAGTTACCAGCGGCTGTGAAAATCCGTCACGTCCTGTGCACTCATTGGAAATTCCTACGCATGGAACTCCGGCATCTTCCAGTGCCACCTGGCAGCCGACATAATCCGCATCCGGATTTCCATATCCTTCCTCAGTGACAATGGCGTAATCTGCGCCGAGATTCAGAGCCATATTGGCAACCATCATTGCTGCACGCTGCTTCTGGTCCAGAGCTACATTCAGCATGGACAGAATGACACCGACGAAGTTGAAACTCTTTCCGTCTTCCGCAAACATTTCCTTGATTGTCGGGAAATTCTGCATCTCGTAAGTGGACCACTTGGAAGAGGAAGGCATGAATGATCCGGAAATCAGAGCACCGTCCAGAACCTCCGTCGGGCTGACATAGGTCGGAAGGAACTTATTTAAATCCCAGCCATACCAAAGGTCGTTATATCCCAGTGCCTCCATCTGTGACTGCGGCTGAAGCACCAGTACGACGTTCGGAAGACCGTTGTCTTTTCTCTTGGTAATCGGATCAAAGGTGTATTCTTCTGTGCTGTCCGCATCATCCGCACCCAGTTCTTTAATTGTCTTTCCGATATACTCAGCAAGACGGTGGCCGGCCCAGCGCAGTGCGTGATTGCACTTCTGCTGCTCATGACGTTCAAACTCTTCATCGGTATCTGCAACCAGGCAGATGTTGATCAGTTTGGACCAGTATGTGTGCTTTGCACCTTCACCGCCCATATCGATCACACCATCACCGAATGATCCGTACTCTTTTGCTACAACTGTTACGCAGCATCCCTTCAGTGCGTTCAGTTCTCCGTCACCTGCGGCAGCAACATCATCCGTCACTCCCGGGAACAGGGTTCTTCCGTCTTTTCTGATTCTCGGCTCGATGGTTTCAACAACCGGGACGATTCTCGTATCATCACCCGGATGTGCGATTACCAGATCCACATCCGTCAGATGCTCATCCAGATCCTTCAGATAGTCGATTGCACCCTGCTTGTCAATGGTCAGTGTTCCATCTTTAAATGAATTTTCAGAACCCAGCAGGACTTCCTTCACCGGAAAGTTATTAATTGTCAGTTTCACGACAGTCTCCTTTCTCCTCTTTCGGATTTACTTCGGGTTTCTATTACTTATATTTATTTCTCTTCGCATGCGAGAATATTCCTATTTATTACTATATACGTTTACGTTTCACAAACAGCCTGTCACAAGTCCACAGACTCTTCATAGATGAAGTTTTCGTGACATAACTCACAAGTTACAATCTATTTTATTCATTTATAATCAACCTTTTAACAATCCTGATTATAATATATAAGGCATTAATAATCAAGATTTTTAATTGATATTTTCAATATTATTTTTAAATCAAATTTCGTTATAACATGATAAATATTATTTCACATACATTTAAGATAATAATTTCATTCCGACTCATCAACACTAAAAATATATTTTATGCTCGCTGACTGCATGATTTTCTGATTCGGAAACGACAGACAAACAGAAATGCTGCTGCCGCAGATTCTAAAGACAACAAAAAAAGGCCTGATCCCGCATCCCGGGCTTCAAACCTTCCAGCAGCGGTGAATCAGACCGCCGGCAATTTAATATAACCACTCAATTAATTCTCATCCTTTTGGGGTTCAGTGATATTATCCATAAGGAACACACATACTTCCATCATGCGTTGTTTCTGCCCTTCCGGTGTGTAAACTCCATCCTGATCATCAGACAGTTCCCGGAGAAGCATCTGCAGATAGGAAACCGTCAGTTCATTCATGATCTTCAGGTCTTTCTCACTGGTTTTCTCCGGCAGAATCGGGCGGAGAACATGGATATTCCGTTTGAACATATCGGCATCTTCCATCATGTCCTGCAGATTCTGAGACAGGTTTTCCGTTTCTTCCGGGAACCACTGATAATACTTCCTGATTACTGTTTTCAGCTCCCCACTGTATTTCCCGAAGAAGAGCTGGTACATCTCTTCCGGATGTCTGAACGCATACTGACAGAAGAGATCCCAGGTCATCAGATATACTTCTTCCGGTTCGTTCTCAGAAAGATACCGGTTTTCCGCGTTCAGCCGCTCACAGTATTCCTGAAAATAGCTGATGCATGCATAGGTGATCAGCTCATCCAGATCATGGAAATAATTATACATGGTCGCACTGTTCATATCTGCACGGTCAGCAATAGCACGGATTGTAACGTTCTGAATACCGCGTTCATCAATCAGATCTCTCGCACAGTTAATCAGTTTCTTGATATTTTCTCTTCTTGTCTTCTCATCCAGCTGCGGTCTTCCCACTTGTTGCCTCCATCACACATCTGTCAATATAAATTTAAAAATCGCATTCACATGATCATGTGCCACGCTTTTGTTTTCTAATCACGGTTATAGTTTATAAAGATTCTGACTAACTGTCAAGCTGTTTGACCACAGAATCGGTGCCGAACATAGTATTCAAGTTTCTTGAATATATATTTTTATAGTTTAATCATTGTATTTATAGTTAATGTAATAAATTGATTTATATATGTATATGTGCTATAATAAACCATGGAATATCGATATTCACTTTGTTTCATCAGCATTGCTGCATATTAAATTCTTCGGAGTTTAATATGCAGACAATTTTTTACTGTCAAAAACAGAATTCAAGGATTAGAGACGGGCCGGAAACGGCCGCATATTATTATGAAAGGGATGATGTTATTTTGTGGCTGATGTTTACAGAATTTATTGGATTTACGGCATTTGTTGCCATACTGTCCTGGTATAAGACAAGAAATGATGATTTATCCACCAAGGAGGGATATTTCCTCGCCGGAAGAAGTCTTCCGGGAATCGTAATCGCCGGTTCACTGATGA
>JBJFHK010000081.1:0-16421 GCA_051893535.1 Eubacterium sp.
ACTTTATGAAATACCGTCCATCCCTGCCTCCGCTAAATATGGCTCAGCACAATTAATTTACCGCTTACAAAGCAAAACAGGAATCCATCATGAACGGATGGGTTCCTGTTTAATGTATTTTACGTGAACAATGACGTCGCGACATTCGCCACAGACACTTCATTTTATATTTATGCGTCTCCAGCGCGATGAATGATCCGTTTATTTGCTCTCCTCGATAAATTTCTCCATATCGTCCCAAAGAGAATCAAGGCTTGCAATAGTTTTAACATAAAGTGCGTATTTCCGATCATAAATCTTAGCGACATCCGGATTCGGTTCATATCTCCCGGAAATATGTGTCATTTCTTTCACCGCTTCATCGCAAGACGGGTAAATACCCACAGCTTGTGCAACACCGATTGCGCAGCCCAGTGCTCCCACTTCATCTGCGTCAACCGTTTCAACCGGAAGTTTCATTACGTCGGCAAACATTTGTGCCCAAACCTTAGCCTTTGCAGCACCTCCAGACAGCCGGATAGTATCCGGTACGCTCGTTCTGGTTGCCATCAATCTTTCAAAATGATACCGATGGCAGAATGCAATCCCCTCAAAAATAGATCTTGTGATATCAGCTCTTGTGTGGCTGAGCGCAATGCCAACAAAAGAAGCCTTCGCATTCGGATGTACATTAGAAGCCATAAGAAACGGCAAGAAAATCGGCACAAAGCGATTTACAGGCGTTTCTTCAACCCAACGGTCAACAACATCATAGATGTTTTCTCCCTTTTCCTGAGCTTCCTTGGCTGCTTCAGGCAGAAATTCACGAATAAACCACTCCAGGTTGCCTGCCGATGTCGGAGACGATTCCTCAACGAGATAATATTCAGGAAGCGCAAATAAAGAATTCATAAGCACCCTGCCATCAAGGATCGGGGTTTTCCGAATGTACTCGTTGATCGACCAGGTACCGGCAATCATGCAGATTTTGTCAGGATTAATGACACCAGATCCAATAGCACAGGCATTAATATCGAACATTCCTCCAATAACAGGAGTACCCGGAAGGAGCCCTGTCTCTTTCGCAGCCTTAGCGGTCACATGACCAACTACATCCATGGATCGGCAAAGTTCAGGGAGCGCCTCAAAGATTTCTTCGATCCCATAAAGGCTCAGAAGGTTCCTATCAAACTTCTTTGTATGCAAGTTCATAAGTCCCGAGCCTGAATAATCAGTAATCTCTGCTCTGGCCTTTCCGGTCAGACGGAAGCGCACATAATCCTTGCAGGCAAATACATACTTGATGTCGCCATAACTCTCTGGCTCGTTGTCCTTTAGCCAGGCCAGTAGTGCTGACGGCTGGCAAGCCATAATGTGCTGACAGCTGAGTTCAAAAGCCTTCTCCTCCGTTCCATCAGCTTTCCATATTTCCGGATATCTCCAGGCCCGATTGTCTGTCGAAATAATTCCATTTCTGACAGGCTTTTCGTCTTTTCCCCAAAGATACAGTCCTTTTCCGTGACCGGAAATTCCCAGTCCGGCTATATCCGCAGCATTAACACTTGTCTTTTTCAGGACACCCTTCACACAGGCACAATTCGCATGCCACATTTCCTCCATATCGCGTTCTACAAAACCAGGACGCGGAGTAATTGCCTTTGTTGCCATACTATAGTGCCCAATTTCACGTCCCGATGTATCAAAAAGTGCGGCCTTTGTCGCTGTGCCTCCATTATCCAGCCCGATTAAGTATTTCATCTCGTCTCTCCTAAAAAAGACTGCTGCACACTGCAGCAGTCTTAGATTCTGATTACTTTTCAAGAACTTCCGGATTCAACAAATCTCTTCCGAGAGGCTTTCCTTCAAAGTATTCTGCCGCGATATCAATGGCCTTTGCATACATATTCCAAAGTGCCTCGTGGGTCTGTGCGGACAGATGGGGTGTTAAAATGATGTTATCCAGTGTCAGCAATGGTGATGTTACCGGCAACGGTTCCTGAGCAAAGACATCTAATCCAGCTCCGAGAATTTTATGCTGCTTCAGAACCTGGTAGAGTGCATCCTCATCTACTATATTTCCCCGCGCTGTGCAGACAATCACTGCTGTTTCCTTCATCATTCCCAGCAGCCTGGCATCAATGAGATGGTGTGTGTCTTTCGTATAGGGTAGATGTATGCTGATCGCATCGCATTCCTTGAAAATAGTTTCAAGGTTCGATTTCTTCACTCCAGCCTTTGAGCATGCTTCTTCAGGAACAAAAGGATCATAAACGTAAATTTCTGCATCGAATCCAGAGAAAAGTTTGGCCAACCTTCTGCCTATGTTACCGAATCCAAGGATTCCCACTTTCTTTCCCATCATCTCGCTTCCGACATAGCGGAACCACTTGGCAGAATCCATGCATGCTCTGGCTTCAGTAAAGCGTCTCTTGGCTGCCATTATCATGGCAAGGGCCATCTCCGCCACCGCCTGCGCGTTAGCGCCCGTTGTCCTGGAGATCTGAATACCACAATCCGTAGCGTCCTTAAGATTCACAGCATCAAAACCCACGCCATAGCGTACTAACAAATGGCAGCGTTGGTTAATTTTCTCGAAAATTTCACGATCGTACTTTTCAACATCAATAATGCCGGCGTCAGCGTTCTTCAAAGCCTCTGCAGCTTTTTCAGGTGAAAAGTCCGGCCGGGGAATCCATTCATAGTCAATATTCTTCGAAAGCGCATATTCCTTTGCACGCTCATTCAGCTGATCATAGAGATCAGAGTGTGTTCCATAAAGGCAGACCAGTTTTTTCATTAGCTTTCCCTCGCAAAGTAGACTCTCTGTGCATTGTTATAATATAAGTTGCCAAGTTCTTCCTCTGTAAATCCATGATCAGCAGTCAGATAATCAGCCAGATGCTCATAAGAATCCTGCGTAGCCGCAAGCGGTGCGTCTGTTCCCCACATAAAGCGATCAGAACCAAGTGTGTCGATGGCTTCGCGAATCCATTTGGATGCTATATTGTATGGATATTTTCCCGTTCCCGGCTCCGTAATCTTCGGAACAGAAGAAATGTCAAAGAATACATTTGGAAGCCGTAGCATCTCAAGCTCAGCTTTCCAGGTACGATGATACGCTTCATGAGGCGCCAGTAAGTGGCACAAAACAAGTTTCAGATCCGGATTCTTGTCCGCCAGTCGCATAACAGCCATCGTCTGATGACTATCCATGTCAGGATCACCCAAGTCAAGCACAAGGACTCCCTTATGATCATTCACGACTTTCGCAATCTCAGAGAAGCGGGGTCCATCCAAAACAAAAGGATCATGAGCTCCCATTAGGCCACCGCCTGTACTGACCTCAAACTTTGCAGCATGGAATCCATACTCATCAAAGAACTTTGTAATGATTTCCATGTGTCGGCGCATAAACGGGTCAACCGTGCAGCAGGGACAAAACTGATCCGGATATTTTTTCATCAGTTCGATATAATACTGATTCTGGAATCCGTAAAGGCTTCCCTCCATCAGAACTGCTTTTTCCACATCATTTCTTTGCATGATACCGAGAGCTGTTTCCGCGGTAAAAGAGTCCTTTCCATATTCCTCGGGGAGAAGCGGATATGAGTCTCCATTCGCCCAGATGACATTACCATTTCCTACAGCTCTTGACTCGCCTCTTGCGCAGTATCCTGCGATAACCTTGGCTAAATGAAGGTGTGCATCAATTTTTTTCATTATAAACCTCCAAATAATTGAACGTCTGCTGCCGGAGAAATGTCACCGGCAGCATTGATACTATAAGGTTATTATTTCTGACTCGACTTGACAACTTTTTTTGCCTTTTTTCTGGACTGATCCCCGTGCTGCAGGGCATCAAACGCAACCGCGACAATAATAACAATACCCTTAACAAGTCCAGACTGCGTAGATGGCACGGATAAGAGATTAAGACCATTATTCAGAAGTCCCATCAAAACAGCACCAAAAATTGCGCCAGGGATTGTTCCAACACCACCGAGCAGTGAAACGCCGCCAATAACGCCTGCCGTGATGACATCATTTGTGTATCCTGATCCCGTAGAAGCCATAGCCTGCTGAGTCATCGAAGCGAGAACGATGCCGCCAATAGCGGTTGTCAGGCCAGAGAGAACATAGCAAATAATTGTATGTCGTCTGACATTAATACCGGAAATTTCAGCCGCTGTCGGATTACCGCCCACGGCATAAACACGGCGTCCAAATGTTGTCTTCCGAAGAATAAACCAGCTGCCAACGGCGATAATGACCATCAGTAAAATAGCCACCCATGTACTTCCGATAATGGTAAAAGCCTTCGGCTTTGTACAGCTGATAATCTTATTGTTCGTGATAATCATACTCAAACCAAGGAACACACTCTGCGTGGCAAAGGTAACCAGAAATGCAGGAACCTTGAATCGCGTAATAATTAACCCGTGGAAAAATCCAGCCAGTGCACCAACTCCAAGTGCAGCAAGAATACCAAGGAATACGCCAAGACCACTGTAATTGAAAAAGTGAATGACCTCAACAACAGTAACCGCCGTCAGACCACACAGAGTTGCAATTGAAAGATCGATGCCTCCAAGCAGGAAAACATAGATTGTTCCGCAAACCATGATGCCGATAACTGAAACCGACCAGAGCACATTACTGATATTTCCAACAGTCAGGAAAGCCTTAGGACGAAGAATCGACAAAGCCAGAATGAAGATGATAAGAATGATGGGCTTGCTATATGCGCTCAGATTAAATTTTTTCTCTTTCATATTATGCCTCCTCATCCTCATCGGTAATACCCTGACCCGCAGCAAGAACTTTCGACTGTGTAACCTCAACATTCTTGAATTCCTTTACAATATCGCCCTTACGCATAACAAGAATCCGATGAGAAACACGAATCAGTTCCTGTAAATCGGAAGAGACAATGATAATCGAAACTCCCTTCTTTGCCAGGTCTTCAAGAATCTGATAGATTTCATTCTTGGCACCAACATCAATGCCCGCTGTTGGTTCATCAACAATGAGCAGCTTCAGATCCCGCATCAGCCATTTGCCAAGGACTACCTTCTGTTGATTTCCTCCGGACATCAAGCCTACTTCCTTGTTTGGGTCAGCAGGGCGAATATCAATACTCTTGATTGCCCGCTTACTCATGGCAAGCTCATCAGAATCAGAGACTGCCAGCCCGTTCTTTCGAATGATATCGTAATTGGTAATGGCAATATTCCTTGTCGTAGAGAGCAGAGGAATAAAGCCCTGGTTTCTTCGATCCTCAGGAACAAACCCAATTCCTTCTGCGATGCTGTTCTTTGGTGAAGGAATAAGTTTTTTTCCATCGAGAAATACTTCTCCACTCTTTGCCTTATCAACGCCATAAATCGCGCGAACAACCTCTGTTCGTCCGGCACCAATCAATCCGCCCAGTCCCAGAATTTCGCCTTTATGAACCACAAAGCTGATGTTCCTGAAGCGATTAGCGCCATCTGTCAGTTCCTTGACCTCGAGACGAACCGGTGCGCTATCATCAGAGTGAAGCATTTTCTTCGAGCCGGCAGACTCATCAACTACTTTTCCGATCATTGTAGAAATGACATTTTTCGGAATAATTTCTTCCCGGTTAAGAATCGCCGCATTCTTGCCATCCCGCAGAATCGTCAGTCTGTCAGACAGACGGTAAACCTCCTCCAGCCGGTGCGAAATATAAATGATAGATACACCCTCACTTCGAAGCGTCTCAATAATTGTAAAAAGAGATTCTGCTTCTTTGCCGGACAGAGAAGCTGTCGGCTCATCCATAATCAGCAGCTTTGAATTCTGACTTAATCCTTTCAGAATCTCAATCAGCTGTCTCTGCCCGATTCCAAGATTTTCGACAACGGTATCCGGCTTTAACGGAAAGTCATATTTATCAATAAGCTCCTGTGTCATCCGATTCATCTTCGAATAATCTATCAGTCCGAATTTCTTCGGCTCGCGGCCAAGAAAAACGTTTTGAGCTACCGTTAATGGAGGGATGACTGAAAGCTCCTGGTAGATGCAGGCAACGCCAAGTTTCTGGCAGTCCTGATAATTATTAATCTCTACCGGATGACCTTCCCACTCAATCGTTCCGCTGTCCTTGGAATAAACACCCGTAATAATTTTAATCAGTGTCGACTTTCCGGCACCATTCTCACCCATAAGTGCATGCACTTCGCCTTTACGGACATCAAAGTGCACATCCTGCAGAACAGGTACTCCTGAGAAGCTCTTATAGATATTCTTTGCTTCCAAAATCGTTTCATTCATACCTTTTGAGCCTCCTTTGCTCCCTGCTCTTTCGCTTTTTTGTCCATGTGGGACTTATAAGCGGAGTCAAACATCACGACCAGTATGATGATGATTCCTTTGATTACATACTGGTATGCAGTGTTGATATTCAGCTTCAGGATGCCATTTTCAAGAGTTGCCATAAACAAAGCACCAATCAGAGTGCCGACAACATCACCAGATCCGCCCGAGAGGGCCACGCCTCCGACCACTGCTGCTGCAATCGGATCAAACTCAAAGCCGTCACCAAGAGCGGCAGTTGCACTCTGTAGTCTGGCTGAAGTAAAAATCCCGCCGACAGCACAGCAGATCCCGCAGATCATATACACGAACAGCTGCGTTTTTTCAACATTGATACCTGACAGGCGAGCCGCTTTTTTACTAGCACCCACTGCATAAATATCTGTACCAAATCTCGTAAACTTCAAAACGATCTGTCCGATGACAATAAAAATGATCATTGCGATCGTTACGATATAGAAGTATCCAACAGCATATCCCAGAGACACAAAGTCTGAAACAGTCATCGGCTGGGACTGGATAACACCATTGGCATCTTTAATAGCAATAATGTAAGTAAGGGAGCGATAAATGCTCATGGTCGCCAGCGTTCCAATAAATTCCGGCACATGAAGATAGCCAATGACATATCCGTTAATGAATCCTGCAATCGCTCCTACAAGCAGTCCGACAAGAAGCATGACGGGTATAGGCCACAGCGTATAGGCGTAAATATTAGCCATTGTCATAGCCACAAGTGCCATGATTGCACCGGTTGAAAGATCAATTCCTGCCGTAATGATCGCCATGGTAACACCAACGCCAACGATGCCGACAACAGATGCATCCCGTACAATCTCAATGAAATTGTCAGCATTAAAAAACAAATGTCCTCCCAGAATGGAAAAAAGCAGGATCAGCACAAGCAACATACACAGGGAAATTAAACGCCGAAGCGTTGTCTGTTTCATCTGTTTCATGTTTATTCTCCTTTTCAGATACAAGCTGCACCGCAATTACCAACGGTCCTTTTCATCAATGGTTCCTACGGTTTCCTTTGTGACGACAACCGGCTCCATAATAACTTCCGGAGTTTCCGTAAGCACATTGTAGCTGTATTCTGAACCAATCATAAGAAGTGCCATTTTAGCAGCTGTTGATCCTTCATCCCAGGAATTCGTATAAATGGTTCCGGCCATCTGACCGTTCTCAACCATCTCAAGCGCATCCTTCTCACCGTCTGCTCCCCAAATTGCAATCTGTCCATTTCCTTTTCCGGCTGATTCTGCAGCAAGAGCAGCTCCTTCCGCCATAGCATCGTTGATAGCGAAAACCCCCTTCAGGTCACTGTAGCTCTGCAGGAAAGAATTCATAACGGTCATTGCCTTTTCTTTTTCAAAGGAAGCGGACTGTGCATCGACTATTTTAATGTTTGGATAATTTTTAATCGTGTCACGGAATCCCTGCTCCAGGTTATCCGTCCTGTGAAGGCCAGGAACGCCCTGAATAATTGCAATATTGCCTTCTTCTCCGATCTGTTCAGCCATCTTTTCAGCTGCCATACGTCCTGCGTCATAATCCGGAGCCATAACCAGGGCACTATGAACGGTATCAGCATCGAGATTCAGCGTGATCACCGGAATACCGGCTTCCTCTGCCTGCGCAACAGAAGGAGCAAGCGCAGTTCCATCAGAGCACTGAATAATGATGGCGTTATATTTCTGATTGATAACGTCACTCATGATCTGCACCTGCTTTTCTGCTGAAGATTCCGCATTAAAAGACTGTACCTTGATGTTTGACCAGGAAGATGTCTCTCGTTCGATTCCTTCCAGCCATGCCTGATTGTTCGGCGTACTCAGATCGTGTGCAATGTATGCGATTTTGACATCGTCCGTGTACGGATCAACTTTAACCTTATTGCTGACTCCCCCAACAGCCTCTCCATTTTGCGCTGAGGCGTTTTTGTCAACCCGAACCGTCTTCTGCAGCGTGCATCCCGTCATGCTGCCAATGGCAAGAAACGCTGTTAATGCAAGTGCAACCAGTTTCTTTTTCATGAAGCAATACCTCCTTTTCGTAGCCACACGTTTTGAGCTTTTTCTTTCTAAAGCTCTCTGCCTTGATAGTTAGATCATATAACATGTATACATCAGCAGTCAATGCAATAGTCTCATGAAAACCGTGGCAAGAATTTGTGCATATCTTCCAATATCAGGCTATTTCATTAGATTTTCTTAGTCTTTTAGCCGTTTGTGTTCTCTCGTTGATCGAACATCAGATCACCCTGTCTTTGTCGAATGCCCGCATATTAGGCATCTGCAATTAATGATGTATACATCACAGCAAGTCTCTTGTTATCACGCATCCATCGATATATACTTTTCTAAACTATATGCTTCAAAAGAGGAAAGATTATATGAGAAGTCAAGGCCTAACAGATAAGATTTATGAGCAAATGCTGGACAAAATCATCCACTGCACATACAAGCCCGGTTCAGAGATAAACGAATTAAAACTCACTGAAGAATTCGGAGTGTCCCGAACTCCGGTCAGAGAAGCCGTGGCTCGTCTTGAAATGCATGGATATTTGAAAGTGCTGCCGAAAAAGGGAATCTATGTAACAGAAGTGACATTGGATACAGCGCTGCAGATTTTTCAAGTGCGTCTTGAAATAGAACCAATCGCGCTTAAGCTTGCTGTTCCCTACATGGATATCAGAGATTTAATTCATTTTCGACAGATCATATCGTCTACCTCTCTGTCGATTTTGGAAAGTTTTCAGCAGGATATGAATATGCATCTCTATATTATCGAGCACTGCGGCAACCATTATATCATCAATATGATGAAACAGGTTTTTCAGGACAGCACACGTGTAG
Organism: Eubacterium sp.; assembly: GCA_051893535.1. Taxonomy (GTDB): domain Bacteria; phylum Bacillota; class Clostridia; order Peptostreptococcales; family Anaerovoracaceae; genus Aminicella. The sequence goes on from JBJFHK010000081.1 coordinate 9,177, forward strand.
CCATCTATACAGGGCAGGATAAAGTCAAGATTCATACTGCTATGGGAGAGCATCTGGAAATTTTGAATCATTTAATCGACAATGCTCCGGTAGACGAAACAGCCATGCTCATGCGACGTCACATAGAAAGCTGCCGTACAGCAGCACTGAACTATTTTTCGTCAGACGCATATCTGTCTAATCACGAAAAATTAGTCTAAGCAAGCATATGTATGCAAGCTGACCGACTGGATATGACGATTCGGGTATAAAAAAGCTGCCGGAAGCAGTGATCTGTTTCCGGCAGCCTCAAAAGCAGCCCTTACTGTTCCAGATTGTAGAAAGCAATCTGATTAATTTCCCGGTTAGTAGAAACAAGCTTCATCTTGCCATTTTCTTCGAATGGATAAATATTTGCTGATCCTACATCGTGCATAAGGATATTCGTCTTGTATTCCCCGTTTTCCCAGTAGAATTCTACAATATCTCTTCCACCCTTGCGGCATCCGATGATGGCTTCATCGCGTCCAAAGAAATTGCGCGCCCAAATTGAGTGTGCAAACGGCATCTTAAACGGACATTCCCATACCTTGTCATAATCACCATCTGCATCCTTATGGAAAACAGAGATTGTGTCTCCATGGAATGGCGAAATTGTTATAAGCTCCTCCTGCCCGTCACCGTCAAAATCTCCAATGGCCATGTCCGAAGCCGGCTCAGCCGTCAGCTGGTCGATCGTCCACTCTCCTCCTCTTTCCTTTGGAGGCATGACACGAAACACACCATTTTCTGCGCCAACAAGAGAATAGTCACCGTCGGATGTGTGTACAGAAAAATAACCATGATTTTTCAGAAGGCCATCCTTGATAACAGTCATAGCAACCTGATGATCCTCATTGTAATTTTCAAGATCAGCCGGCAGCTCGCCTACCCAGATCTTACCCGGAAATCTCCAGTCATCCTTATACTTGTGTGCATTTTTAATCGTGCATGCGATCAGATAATTAACACCACCGCGGGTTATAATGGAAAACCGGTGGCAGAAAGGCAGGTTCTTAATCGTCTGCACCTTCCAACCATTTTCAGAGGGGCGAACAAGAACAATATGAGCTTTAGCTCCATCATTTGGAGAATAAAATTGATGCGTTGCGAGGAACCAACCGTCTGTGTCCGGAACCTGAATCATAGACATGGTTCCACCAGGAGCGTCCCAGACTGTGTCCTCAACATGCCCATTTGTATCAAACAGATAGCACTTGTTCACCTTTTCTGCAGCGACAAGGATATGGTTCTGGTTCTTATACCGAAGTGGTGCTATTGCATAGCATCTATCAAGTTCTTTCTCAGCGTAAAGCGACAATTTCATAAAGATAAGCCTCCTATGTACATGTTGGTCAACTTGTCATGATTCATCACTAGTTAGACTGCTGCTCACAAGATGTGACTGAATCCCCTTCTCTTTCAACTTCGCAATAAAATCAGCAGAAGCACGTTCATCAGTGATCACTTCATTAATCAAATCTATTGGGCAGCTGATAAAGCTGCTGTTTTTCCCAAGTTTTGTGTGGTCAGTTAAAACATACGCTGCCTCTGTCGCACGTGTCAGCATAGCGCGATTGATATCCACTTCGTTCAGAATCTCTGTAGTCATTCCATTCTCTATAGAGAGTCCCGCACATCCGACAAATGCCTTCTTGGCAGAGACCGACATAATATTATGCATAGCAAACTCTCCTACAAGAGTTCCCTTTACATTGTACAGCTCTCCCCCTGTCAGAATCACCTTTGTAGTATGATGCTTTGGCGTTTCAATCGCTCTGCCATTATTTGTAATAACGGTTACATTCTTAGCTGTTATATACTTAAGCATCTGCAATGCTGTTGAACTAGTATTGATAAAGATGGTGTCATTATCTTCCACAAGCGATGCGGCATAGCGAGCAATATTCTCGCGACAGATTTCAATTTCACTTTTCCTTACAGACGATGCATCAGTACGTATCTTTGCTCCACCATAATAGCGACTGATATATTTTTTATCTTCCAGGTACTGAAGATCACGGCGAACGGTCACTTCGGAGACTTTTAAATGTCCGGCAATTTCCGGCACCCGGATTTCTCCCGTCTTCTGCAAAATTGCTATTATATTTTTTCTTCTGTCCTCAATAAGTTTTCTACTACGTTTCATAGTGTGATAGATCCTATAAGTCTAACGTTTAAGTAAATGAAGCAGCAGCAGTTATGAACAGCAGAACTCGTCTTCTTTCTGAAAAAAAGAAGGGTCACGTATAGCGCGTGACCCTTTAAAATATCTTATTTAAGGTCAATGCCGCAATTCTCAAGCTTTTCTGTCATTTCCTTGACACTCATGACATTGCGCATGCCAATTATCTTAACGCCCTTTTTAGCAGCAGCGTCAAACATATTGACGAAATTCTGCGGACACAGAACGATATCATACTGAAGGGATGTGTTCTTTCCTTCAGAAAGTGAGCAGTGCTGGTGCTTCGGAACTTTGTATCCCTGTGCCTTGATAACCTTTTCAAGTGTCATTGCCATCATAAGTGAAGTACCTGAACCATTTGCGCAGCAGCAAAGAATTGATGCAGCCATAATAAATCCTCCTTGTAGATAGATGTTTTCTCTGGTACTCACTCTCGCTGGTTTATTATATACCATCGGGAATGAGTACTTGAGATTAAAGTTTATTGTTTATCGAATTTTAATGATCATTCATCATACGGTCCCTTGATGCCTTTGGCCTCTTTATAAGCCTCATAGTCATCAACTTCCATGAAATAATGCTCCGGATCAGCCTTGTACTGCAGCTGCGGAATGAGAATCAGGAAGAGAATAACAAGAGCAAGACCAATCCAACCCAGGAACTTCATGACAACTGTAAAGATCGGCCAGAGAACTGCCCAGTCCCACATGCCAAGGTATCCGCCATAGTGTGCAAGTCCCGTCCATGTTGCAATAAATGCGGATCCGAAAATCTGTAATATACCAGAAAGGAATGGGAAGAGTACAGCCGCCTTCAAACCGCCCTTGCTGTTTGCAAAGTTTGCGATCGTTGCATTATCAAAGAACATCGGGATAAATCCTGCAATAACAACCGTCGGTGAATGCATCAGAACTAGCGCGATCATAGCAACCGTCTCGCCGAGAGCACCAAATAAGAATCCGATCGTTACCGCATTCGGAGAGCCGAAGGAATACGAAACAGCGCAGTCAACACCAGGAACAGCAGACGGAAGAAGCTTGTCTGAAATACCCTTGAAGGAAACTGTCAGTTCAGCAACCATCGTGCGGACACCCAGCTGCAGGATCGCAAGGTTTGCTGCAAACGAAAGTGCAGTCGTAACAATGTAGAAGAAGAAGCTGTCACTAGCGCCCAGAAGAGAACCAACACCAGCCTCAGCAACCTTAGCACCATTGCTGTCGATGGATCTGAGATAATCCGGACCGACGATGATAAGAATAATGCCGAAAAAGATTAACATAATCAGTGCTGTGCAGACCATGTTATCATTAAAAATCTGCATCCAGCCCGGAAGCTCAAGATCCTCCATTCTGGTATCCCAGATGCTCTTCTTGTGCTTCGGGTTCTTTGCAGCCTTTTTCGCGTCATGTTTGGCCATCTTATCAGCAAGCCAGGTCGCGCAGAAAACACCGAACATCTGCTGATGTGCAATGGAAATACCAGCACCGTCTGTCAGTTCCTGTGTGTAGCCAACCAGAAGGTTGGAGCCAACCGCCCAGTACAGACCAAGAACAACCGCCATGATAATCAGTGTCAGTGTCGGCTGCTTGCGAAGGAACGGCAGTGCAAAAAGGATCAGCCAGAAAGCAGTTGATGCCTGCTGAATCTGCACATTACCAGTCGTAAATACGGCACGAAGCTTGGTAATCTTATTCAGACGAACAAGAACCAGGTTCATGACGAAGGCGATGGCCATAAGAAGCATAACCTGGCCGAATGCCTGACCTCCAATGACCTTATCTCCAGCATCTGCCGCCGCCTGTACGGCGTTCTGGCCGTTATAAGGATCAATAATAATCGCATTTAATCCAAAACGACCGCCAAGACCGTAAAGGATAGGCTTAAGGGTACTGATCATACCTGCTGAACCAGTCGACAGAATCATGTAACCTACAATTGCCTTAATCGTTCCGGATACGACATCATACCACGGAGATCTGAGAAGCAAATAGCCAATCAGAACAATAAGACCGATCATATACTGTGGTTTCGTGAGAATATTATTTACGAAAAACTCCCATACTACCATAGGAATAGTTTCCTTTCTAGTTTCTTTTCATAGGCCATATTTATCGGCCAGTTGTAACACATCCTTTTCGCTCTTTACTTTGTGCAGCTCATCCATCAGCTCTTCATTTTCGAAGATCTCCATCAGAGCCGCCATATGCTCAAGATGTTCATTATGATTGCAAGCTGCGAGTGTAAAGAACAAATCCGCATAAGAATCCGGATCTTCCTGATCGAATCGAACCGGTTTCTGAAGCTTCATGAAAGAAATCGTGGTTTTAAAAACCTTGCCGCCTCCTTCCTGTGCGTGCGGCATTGCCAGTCCGGGCACAAGAATGAAATACGGTCCATACTTCTTTACGCTTGCAATGATATCCTCCGGATATTGCTCTGTGACGGTGCCGTCCGCCAAAAGCGGTTCGCAGCATTTGCGGATAGCATCCTGCCAGTCCGCAGCCTCGTCATAGAAATTGCAATGTTTCTGTTCAACAAATTCTTTCAGCATGTCTCACACATCCTCCCGGCTAATCACAGTACTGAACGGAACGGTACATTCGGTTCATACTCGAAGCAGTCGTGGAATCCTCTGTCATGATGATATGCTTTCTTGTCCTTATCAGTCGGATATGTATAATGTCCGCCGACTTCCCAGAAGAACGGATGGAACTTGTACTCCAGGCGGTCTTTTCTCATCTCATAAAGGACCTTGATCTCATTCACGTCAGCCTGGAAATTCGTCCAGACATCGTAATGAATCGGGATGACAACCTTCGTCTGAAGTGCTTCAGCCATACGAAGAACATCAGTTGCTTCCATCTTGTCCTGAATGCCAACCGGATTGCATCCGTAAGATGCAAAAGCAACATCAACCCCGCCATAATTCTTCGCAATGTCCTTGCCATGCTTTGCGAAATAGATGGAGTAATGAGAATCACCGCTATGGTAAATATTGCCGCCCGGTGTCCGAATCAGGTAGTTGACTGCCTTTTCGTCCATATCCATCGGGCACTTTCCCCATAAGTCTTCCCGATCAGGGCCAGTAGAATCTGTTGTCGTGATGCATGTGCGGTCAAAGGAATCCATGGCAATGATCTCAATATCCTTGACTTTGACGTGGTCACCCGGCTTTACAACAATGCATCTGTCCTCCGGAACGCCCCAAGAGACCCACAGATCCACAGACTTCTGCGGTCCGATAAACGGAACCGGAATTTCTTTACCATTTTCATCCGTTGTAGTCATGCCGCTCTGAAGTACATGCGCTGCAAATTCTGCAGACATATGATCCTGATGATAATGTGTTGCCAGTACCGCGTCGACCTGCTTCACAGCAAATGGATCGATAACAAACGGAACATTTCTCAGATTTGGCTGCATCGCACGGCATCCGCCCATATTCGCCATCTGATGGCCAACTTTCATCTTTCCATCACCGTGTGTCCGCTTGCCGTTGCCAGCCCACAGATCAACGGTGACATTTGCGCCGCCAGGAGTCTTAATCCAGATGCCGGTACATCCAAGCCACCACATAGAAACTGTACCAGGCTTTACCTCCGTTCTCTCAATCTCCTCGTTAAGCCATGTGCCCCATTCAGGGAATGTACTCATAATCCATTTTTCCCTTGTCATTTCACTAACCTTACTCATAAATACCTCCTTTTTTGCGGTTGGCTTGGCAAAATCACTTAAAAGTCATTCGCACGTCCGTTTCCAATATTGTAATTTTGCCTTCTAGCTCGTTTCGTTCTTGATTTAGATCATAGCATCTTTTACGATTGTTTCAACTCCAACAAACGATTGTTTTTGTATTTTACGATCGTTCATATTGAAAATCAGGAAGTTTGTTTATTGTGCACAGTTATTCACTTGTATTTCTGTGCGCTTTTTACATATGCTTTTATGTCAATTTATTCTCTAAATATCAAGATGTGATTGTGCATATTGTGCTTTTACGACCCGATCAAAATAAACTTTATTGTCCATCATAGGTATATTATTGTTAAAATCCAAATCAATCATATAAATGTTAAATGATCATATATTGGTTTGAATATGATCAGTGTGAGTGGTATGATTAGCATGAATTCAAATTACGAAGCATGATGGCAGGGGAACAATAATGGGAAATTTATCATGGCAAACAATTTTTATTATCGCAGTTGGCATACTTCTTCTTTATTCCGGTCTTTCTAACTTTGGGAGTTCCTTCAAAATTAAGAAGCGCTATGGCATCTATCAGGGAAAAGTTCAAAAAAGTGTTCCTCATGCTCTGCATGATAAAAAAGGAAGGCTCGTGCAGCACTATTGGGATCTCGATATTCGCTACAAAAAAGATAATCAGATTGTCCCGGCACGAATAAAAAGCTCTTCTCAATACGATAAAGGAGAAACGGTCTACGTCGCTGAAAGCGGTGACAAGGTCCTGATTGCAGATTCCGAAAGAGCTTCTTCAGGCATAGGAATTTCGCTTGTGATTGCCGGCCTCGGCGTAATCGCTGCTCCCTATATTTACAAGCACGCCGGAATGATTTGGGCATCATTAACGGTTGTTGCTATACTGGTTTTAATCGGTCTGGCTTTATTTCTCGGATATCTGCACGAGAAGCCAGGAAATCTTGAAAAGATCAACGGAACAATTACAGATCTGCTTCTGTATCAGACAGACCGCGAGACAAGAATGATCGCTTCTCCCAAGCACTGGTATCCATTAATTACTTATGAAAGAAATGGTGAAAAGCGGGAGTATCTCAGCAAAATCAGTTCAAACTATCAATCATCATTTAAAACAGGAGAATCTGTACAGTTGTATTTTGATCCAGAGCGCAACTGTATCGTCGAGAAAAAGCCGGCCACCCGTCTTATCGTCATGGCTGTCATCCTTTGGTCGATTGCATTTCTCGGCTGTATATCAACTTTAATGAGTCTTTAAAATCAAAGAAAGAGAAGGAGCTTCCTGTATGATCTAAATATAGGGATCCGAAAGAAGGCAGGTGAAA